>JAJFUM010000391.1 GCA_021372415.1 Deltaproteobacteria bacterium | reverse complement strand
CGAATCATGATGCGGGAGGCGACCATGATCAGGACCCGGATCACCGAGATGTTCGGAATCCAAGCCCCCATCCTCTGCGGGGCCATGATGTGGCTCTGCAAACCCTCCCTGTGCGCCGCCATCTCGAACGCCGGCGGCATGGGGAACCTCACCGCGGGCAACTATGAGACCCAGGAGTCCTTCCGGGCGGCCATCCGCGAGACCCGGCGGCTGACCGACCGGCCCTTCATGGTGAACATCACCCTGCTTCCCTCCGTCCGGATCACCCCCGAGCACCACCGGATGTACGTCCGCGTCTGCGCCGAGGAGCGGGTGAGCGGGATCGAGCTCTCCGGGACGCCCCTGGACAAGGCCTGCGGACCCGAAGCCGTCGAGACGCTCAAGAAGGCGGGGGTCAGGCTTTTCCACAAGGTCGGCGCCGTCCGCCACGCCCTCCATGCCGAAAAGGTGGGCTATGACGGGATCTATGCGGCCGGCATCGAGGAGGGGGGCCATCCCCTGAGCGACGACGTGACCACCATGGTCCTCACCCCGCGGATCGCGGAATCGGTGAAGATTCCCGTCGTGACCGTGGGCGGAATCGCCGACGGGCGCTCCCTGGCGGCTGCCCTGGTCCTGGGGGCCCAGGGGGTGATGATGGCCAGCCGTTTCGTGGCCACGAAGGAGTGCGAGGTTCACGAGAACATCAAGCGGGAACTCCTCAGGAGGCAGGAGTTCGAGACGCTGATCTTCGGCCGGTCGATCGGCCTTCAGGGCCGGGCCCTGAAGAACCGGGTCATCGAGGAGGTCACCGCCATCGAGTCTCGGGGCGGGGGACTCGCGGAACTGATCCCGCTCCTGGCCGGCGAGCGGATCCGGGAGGCCTGGGAAAAGGGCGATGTGGACTACGCCCCCCTGATGGTGGGACAGTCCATTGGTCTGATCCGGGATATCCCGACCTGCCGGGAGCTCCTGGAGCGCATGGCCTCGGAGGCCAAGGAATGCCTCGGCCGGGTCGACCGGATGGTGCGGGAGGCCTGAAGTCGCGGGGGTTGAAAAAATCGGCAAAATGGATTAGAGAGCGCTGATTCTTGTTGAGGAGGCATTGGATATCATGGACAAGAACCGAATTGCCGAGTTGGCGCAGACGGACAAACGGATCCTGACGCGCGAGATCCTCAGGGGAGACCTTCTGGAGAAGGACCTGCGGACCTTCGTGAAGGTCCTCTCCGATGTTGCCGAAAACGTCAGGGAGGTGACGATTCCGATGGAATCCCGTAAGCGGGGGGGCCGTACCGGCGTGAGCAAACATGACGATTGACAGCCACGCGCACCTGGAGATGGAGGCCTTCGGCCCCGACCGGGACGCCGTGGTCGGTCGCGCCCGGGAGGCGGGCCTGGAGGCGATCATCACGGTCGGGACGACGCTGGCCGATTGCGAAAGGGCCGTGGAATTGGCCGGACGCTATCTCATGGTCTATGCGGCCGTCGGGATCCACCCCCACGAGGTGAAGGAGATCGGCAACGGGACCTATGATGCGCTGCGCCTCCTGGCGCGGCGGGACAAGGTGGTCGCCCTGGGGGAGATCGGCCTTGACTTCTTCTACGACCTGGCCCCTCGTGAGCTGCAGATCCAGAGATTCCGGGAGCAGCTCGACATGGCCCAGGAGTTGGACCTCCCGGTGATCATCCACGATCGGGATGCCCACGCCGAGACGCTCGGGATCCTCCGGCCGCGCAGGGGCCGTCTCAGGGGGGTGCTCCACTGCTTCTCCGGCGATGCGGCCATGGCCCGCGAGTGTCTGGACATGGGATACTACCTCTCCGTCGCGGGGCCCGTGACCTACCGGACGGCGGATGCGCTTCGGGAGGTGGTCCGGGGGATTCCGACGGAGAGGCTCCTCGTCGAAACCGACGCCCCCTATCTCGCCCCCCAGCCCTACAGGGGCAAGCGCAACGAACCGGCTTACGTCGTGGAGACGGTGCGCCGTGTGGGGGAGATCAAGGGATTGTCGGCGGCGGAGATGGGGGCCCTGACTGCGGCCAATGCCCGCCGCCTCTTCGGACTGAACGGGGCAAGGGCGGAAGGGCAGGAGGGCATCCGGTAAAGGGGCCTGCCCTCCCTGAGGACTGGGCTGGGCCTTGATTTCGAGAGGCCGGAAACAAAGGGCCCGATCGGGGCCGGAAGGGGCGTGGCCTCTTTGTTTTTGTTTGCAGGTTCCGGTCCGCCCGTTCGGACCGGCCCGGGGAACGGGCTTTGGACATGGGAAAAGTCATTTTTATCGTAGCCGGAGGCGTCCTCGGCGACCCCGCCTTCCTGAGGCGGCAGGCGGCGGAGGCGGCCCCGGCGGCCCTGATCGGCGCCGACGGCGGTGCGCGCCTTCTAGAAGAGGCGGGGCTTCTGCCCACCCTCGTCGTCGGGGCCATGGATTCGCTGGGGGCCGATGCCGTGGCTCGTTACGAGACGCTGGGTTGTCGGATCGTCCGCCATCCGGCCCGGAAAGACGAGACGGATACGGAACTGGCCCTCCGTGAGGCCTTCGCCATGGCCCCGGACGAGGTCTGGATCTGGGGGGCCCTGGGGCACCGGGTGGACCATACCCTGGCCAATCTCTCCCTCCTGGTACAGGGGGCCGAACGGGGCATCGAGGTCCGGCTTGTCGATGCCTGGTGCGAGGTCTTCCTGGTCCGGGGGCGCAGGGTCCTGCGAGGACTTCCTGGGCAGACCGTGTCCCTGCTCCCCTTCGGGGGAGAGTCCGCCGGGATCACGCTCCGGGGATTCGAATACCCCCTGACAGGGGCGGCCATGACAACGGGACATCCCTACGGGATCAGCAACCGCCTCGCCGCGGCCGAGGGGGTGATCGAGGTGGCCAGGGGGGATCTTGTTGCGGTGAGATACTTCAGGCCGGGGGCCTTCCCCGGGGAGGAAGTGGGATGAAGCCTTTCAGGGTGCTCACGATCGCCGGATCAGATTCCGGCGGCGGGGCGGGGATCCAGGCGGACCTCAAAACGATCACGGTCCTCGGCGGATTCGGGATGAGTGTCGTGACGGCACTCACAGCCCAGAACACCCTCGGGGTCCAGGGCATCCACGAGGTGCCCGCGGAGTTCGTGGCCGCCCAGTTCGATGCCGTGGCCGGGGATCTTGGCGTTGACGCGGCCAAGACGGGGATGCTGGCCAATCCGGAGATCATTGGCGTCGTGGCCGGGAAGGTCCGTCAGTACGGGATCACGCGGCTCGTCGTCGATCCGGTCATGGTGGCCAAAGGGGGGATGCCGCTGATCCGCGAGGAGGCCAAGAAGACCCTGATCGCGGAGCTGATCCCATTGGCCCATGTCCTGACGCCGAATATCCCTGAGGCCGAGGTCCTCGCCGGGATCCGGATCGAGACGCCGGATCACATGCGGGAGGCGGCCCGGATCATCCGGGGGCAGGGGGCCGCTCACGTGGTCGTCAAGGGCGGCCATCTGGCCGGGGACGCTCTCGACATCCTTTACGACGGAGAGAGATTCCGGGAGTTCCTCTCGCCCAGGATCGACACCGCCGACACCCACGGGACCGGCTGCACCTACTCGGCGGCGATCGCGACCTGTCTGGGGCGCGGGCTGGACGTCCCCACGGCGGTGGAAGAGGCCAAACGCTATATCGCCGAGGCCATCCGGTGCGCCTGGCGCGTCGGCGGCGGGCACGGACCGACGAATCACCTGGCGCCGCTTTTCGCTCCGGG
>JAJFUM010000387.1 GCA_021372415.1 Deltaproteobacteria bacterium | reverse complement strand
GCTGGGCGTCCCATACGCTTCAGCTTCCGAAACGATCAAGGTGGGGGCGGCGATCAACATGACGGGACCCGCCTCAACGTGGGGGCAGTTCCACGCAAAGGGGCAACAGGATTATTTCCGTTACGTCAACGAGGTCAAGGGAGGGGTAGGGGGCCGCAAGATCGAAATGATCCTGGTGGATACGGCCTACAAGGTCCCTGAAGCCGTGGCCGCCGTCAGGAAGTTCGCCGTGCAGGACAAGGTGGACATGATCGCCACCTGGGGGGCGGGTGAAGGCATGGCGGCCAAGCCGATCGTCCAGAAGTATCAGATCCCGACCATCAACTATTCCACAAGCTGGGAGATCCTCGAAGCGCCCTTCGAATACATGTATCTGCCGTTCGGAAGTTATCGCATGGACTGCGAGGCGGTCCTGGACTACATCAAGGCCATCCATAAGGGCAAGGAGCCGCCCAAGGTGGGGCTGCTGACCTACAACAACGCCTATGGCCTGTCGATCCACAAACCCAGCAAGGAGTATGCGGCAAAGCACAATATCAACATCGTGGCGATAGAGGAATTCCCGCCCAAAACGGTGGACCTCTCGACGGAGTTGCTGCGGTTGCAGAAGAGCGGTGCGGAGTACGTCTTCATGCAGATGCTCCCGGCGGCGATCGTCACGGCCTTCCGGAGCGCGGACCGCATCGGGTACGACCCTCCTTTCTTCGGGACCTGGACGTCCACGGACCCCGATTTCTTCAAAATGGGCAAGGGCCTTATCCGCGACCGCCTCCGGATCCAGTTCCCCGGAGGGCTGCCGGTGGACAAGAACGCAGGCATGCAGCTTTTGCAGGATCTGTGGAAGCGCTATAAGACGGTCGGCAAATTCGATGCATCCTACTGGGAGGGCGTGGCTGTGGGCATGATCATGGAACGGGCCATGATCAGGGCAAACGAGAAGTCCAAGGTCATCAACCCCGAATCCATCAACCGGGCGCTCGAGTCTTTCCAGAAGGAGGATTTCGGCGGCCTGATTCCGCCTGTGACCTATTCCCCGACCGACCATGGGGCCTCCTTCCAGGCGCGGATTGTCCAGGTCAAGGAGGACGGCTCCTACATCCCCCTGACCAATTTCTACGTCCCCGGGAAAGAGGCGATCAAGCCTCGGAAATAATCGTCTGGCTTATGAAGGCATGCAGAGGGCAACTCTCCATTTATAAAGAACGTGACCCGGACCGCGGAGCCGAACTGGAGATCCAGGGGGTCTGTCTCCACTTCGGCGGCGTCCGGGCCTTGAACAACATCGACATCCATGTCCATACCGGGGAGCTGTTCGCGATCATCGGTCCCAACGGTGCGGGAAAGACCAGCCTGCTCAATTGCATCACCGGTTTTTACCGGCCGCAGCAGGGAAGGATCCTGTTCAACGGGGAGGATATCACCCAGCGTCCGACCCACGACCTGGTTCACATGGGAATCGGACGCACCTTCCAGAACATCGAACTCTTCCCCGGGATGAGCGTCCTTTCCAATCTGCTGCTTGCCCGGCACACCCACTGCCGGTACGGGTTTGCCCCTGCATGCCTTTTTGCGCCGTCCGTCCGCCGGGAGGAAATACGGCACAGGCGCATTCTCGAGGAGATCATCGACTTCCTCGAGATCCAGTCTCTCAGGAACAAGACCGTGGGCTCTCTGCCCTACGGGATGATGAAGCGCGTCGAACTGGGCAGGGCGCTCGCGCTGGAACCCCGCCTGCTGGTGCTCGACGAACCCTTCGCCGGCATGAACCTGGAGGAAAAGGAGGACATGGTCCGTTTCCTGCTGGATCTCAACCGGCTCTGGGGGCAGACCATGATTCTCGTGGAACACGACATGTCCATCGTGATGAGCATTTCCCGTCGGATAGCCGTACTGAACTTCGGCGAGAAGCTGACCGAAGGCCCTCCGGATGAGGTGGTTCGTCATGAGGAGGTCATCAAGGCTTATCTCGGCGACGCCGACACCATCTGAGAAAGGGAACGGGATTCATTGGATACTGATCAAGCAGGGCGGCTTCCATCTTACACGGGGACATTGCCGCAGGTTCTGAAAATCCAGGCCGGGAAACAGGGCGGCCGCTGCGAGGCCATCCGGGAAAAGGCCTATGGCATCTGGCAGGTCTATAGCTGGCTGGACTATCTGAACTTCACCAAACAGGTCGGATTGGGTTTGGTCGCCCTGGGTTGCCGCAGGGGAGACTTCGTCGGATTGATCAC
>JAJFUM010000352.1 GCA_021372415.1 Deltaproteobacteria bacterium | reverse complement strand
ATCTGCCCCTGATGACCTGGCTCAACGACCACATCTTTCCCGCCGAGGGCCGGTTCATCACCAGGGATACGGTGTACGCCGGCTCCCTTCTCGCCATTGCGGAGATGATCCTCTCGGGGACCACGACCTTCTGCGACGGATACTTCTTCGAGGGATCGGTCGCCCGGGCGGCGATTGCCGCCGGGATGCGGGGCGTCGTGGCCCAGGGGTTCATCGATTTCCCCACGCCCGACCGGAAGCCATCCAAGGATGTCCGGACGGTCGCCGTGGATTTCGTGGAAAGATGGCGGGACCGTTCCGATCTGATCACGCCGGCGCTGATCTGCCACTCGCCCTATACCTGCTCCCCGGAGACGCTTCGCACGGTCAAGGACGTGGCCAGGATGAAAGGGGTATCCTTCCTCATCCACCTGTCGGAAACCTCCGAGGAGGTCCAGATGATCCTCGGGCGCTACGGAAAGCGGCCGGCCCGGCATCTCCACGACCTGGGCCTCCTGGACGAGGCGACCGTTGCGGCGCACTGCATCTGGCTGGACGAGGAGGAGATCGAACTCATGGCCGCCGGCCGGGTCAAGGTGGTGCACAATTCGGAAAGCAACATGAAGCTCAGCGCGGGCATCGCACCGGTCCCTGCCATGATCAAACGCGGGATCGTCGTCGGCCTCGGTACGGACGGCGCCGCCAGCAACAACAACCTCGACCTTATCGGCGAGATGGGCATGACCGCCAAGCTCCACAAGGTGTCGTCCGAGGACCCCACGGTCATGGAGGCGGCCAAGGTCGTGGAGATGGCCACGATCGGAGGCGCACGTGTCCTGGGCCTGTCCGACCGGATCGGGTCCATCGAACCGGGAAAGTGCGCGGACCTGATCCTGATCGACCTGAACAGGCCCCACCTGACGCCCCTGTACAATCCCTACTCCCATCTGGTATACACGGTGTCCGGCGCCGACGTGACGACCAGCGTCATCGGCGGCCGCATCGTCATGAGGGACCGGCGGCTCTGTTTCGTGGACCTGCCCGAGGCGATGAAAGAGGTCCGGAAGATCGCCGGGGTGATCCGCGAGGCGGGCCTGTCCGGCGGGGGCGCCCGTCCGGGATCGTAAGGAGCCGATGTCTTGAGGGCCTCTCACTCGGCCCCTGTTCCTGTTCCTGGTGGGGAGGTTCAGAGTTCTTGTGACGTGTTCATTCTGATGATGGAATGACCTTGATCAGCCCGAAATCGCTTTGAAAGGGCTTATTTGATAGGGAGGGAGATCACCGGATGCGGGAAGTCGACATTCTCATTACTGGCGGGA
This sequence comes from Deltaproteobacteria bacterium, assembly GCA_021372415.1. Taxonomy (GTDB): domain Bacteria; phylum Desulfobacterota; class Syntrophia; order Syntrophales; family UBA5619; genus JAKAFS01. Next base: position 4,698 of record JAJFUM010000352.1, on the reverse strand, counting down.
CGGTCCTGACGCTGGACGAGAAGGACACGAAACACCCCGAAGGGGCCGTTGCCATTGACGGGGACGCGATCGTCGGGCTGGGCTCCAGCGCGGATCTTGCGGCCGAGTTCCAGGGGCGGCAGACGATCCACTGCCCCAATTCCATCGTCATGCCCGGCCTCGTCAATACCCATACCCATGCGGCCATGACCTGCTTCCGCGGGATCGCCGACGACATGGAGCTGATGGACTGGCTCAACAACTACATCTTCCCCGCAGAAGCCCGCAACGTCGATCCCGAGCTGGCCTTCTGGGGAAGCACCCTGGCCTGCGCCGAGATGATCAAATCCGGGACGACCGCCTTCGCGGACATGTACATCTTCGAGGAGGAAACGGCCCAGGCGGCCAAGAACGCCGGGATGCGCTGCCTGCTCGGCGAGGTCCTCTTCGACTTCCCCTCGCCCAACGTCAAGACTCCGGCCGAGGGACTCGCCTACACGGAGACGCTCATCCGGAAATGGGCCGACGATCCCCTGGTCGGGATCATGGTGGAGCCCCATTCCCTCTACACCTGCTCATCCGACCTCCTGAAGGCGACCAAGACCCTGGCCGACCGGTATCAGGTTCCCCTCTCCCTGCATCTTCTCGAAAACAAGGCGGAGGCGAAGCAACTGAGGGAGAAATACGGGAAGCCCGCCACCCATCTTCTCAGGGAGATGGGGCTTCTGAACGAGCGTTTCTTCGCCTATCACTGCGTGGTCATGACCGACGAGGACATTGGCCTCTTCGCCGATCACGGCTGCAAGGTCGTCCACAACCCGGAGAGCAACATGAAGCTGGCATCGGGCGTCGCCCCCATCACAAAGATGCTCAACAGGGGGATCACCGTGGGCCTGGGCACGGACGGCTGCGCCAGCAACAACAACCTCGATATGTTCCAGGAGATGGATACGGCGGCAAAGCTGGAAAAGGCCGTCCGCCTGGACCCTACGGTCATGTCCGCCCGGACGGTCCTGAGAATGGCGACCTGCGACGGGGCCAAGGTGCTGGGGCTGGACCGGTCGGTCGGGACCCTGGCCGTGGGAAAAAAGGCCGACATCTGCATCGTCGATATGGACAAGCCCCACCTGACGCCGCTGTACGACGAGTACTCCCACCTCACCTATGCGGTCGCCGGCTCCGACGTGGATACGGTCCTGATCAACGGGAAGCTCGTCATGCAGGGCCGCCGCCTGTTGACCATCGACGAGCGGGAGGCCATGCGCCGAGTCAACGCCATTGCCGTCAGGATCAGAAAGAGCCTCTCGGCCTGAGGCGCGCTCCGCGGATCAGGGTCTCTGCGCCGGGGCTAGGCGATGGGCCGGCCGTTGTTGAGCCTTTCGTAGATCCGGATGTATTCGGCGATCATGTGGTCCAGGCTGTAGCGTTCGCGGGCCAGCCGCATGATCCTCCGGACCTGCCTCTCCCGGACTTCCAGGGGCAGCCTGTGGAAGGCCAGGCTCTTGTTCAGGGCATACCGCAGGCCTCCCGCGTCGTAATCCCGGAACAGGAAGCCGTTCCCCACGTCCTGCGGCGCCCCTTCGGACTTGAGCCTCAGCTCGCGGATCTTGTCGTGATAGCCGCCGGTATTGCGGTTCGTGGCCGTGGCCCCGAAGAGGTTCCCGACCTGGTCGATCTGGCCGCAGGGCTCGTAGAGGGACGCCCCGAAGACGTCGCTGGCGGCCGCGTAGCCCAGAAGGGATAGCTCCTCATCGAAGGAGTGGTAGGAGATCCGGCCTCCCGAGGCGCAGGCCATCCCGCCGAGCCTGTCCGTGTGGGTCCGGTCGTTGCCGATGCCGTCGGCCACAATGGCGATCTGGACGTCCGGGTTGTCCTGCGAAAAGCGCCAGATCACCTCCTCGAGCAGTTCGACCCCCTTCTGGAAGGGATCCAGTCGGGACGGCCAGAAGAAAAGCAGGGCCTCGGGGTTGACGGTCAGGCCGGTCCTGCGCTGAAACTCGGCAAGGTTTGCCCGCTTGGCTTCCATGACATCGTCGTCAGGCCCGTACTTCTGGACCAGGGCCTCGCAGGTCTCGGGATACATCAGGGACGACGGGGCGTTGAGGATCGCCCGGGCGGCATCGTGGTAGTACTTCTGCTTGACCTCCTGGCGCACGCTGGGCGGGACCAGTTCCCTGTCCAGGAAGTAGTCCTCCACCACCTCATGGAGGAACCTCTCCCCGACGAAATTGATGATCGTGGCGTTCTTGATCGCCGTCGCCTGGCAGTCGATGCAGCTCTTCCCGCTGGACTCCGAAAAGAATATCCTGTCGGACAGCCCCCTGATGTCGATTCCCACGAGCAGGTTGAAGGGGATGCAGGCCGTGAAGACGTTGTGAACCGTGTGGAGGACGGGCAGCCCGGTCGCATTGGCATAGGCGGTGATCGCTCCCCCGGCCATCCAGTCGTGGCTGTGGATGATCAGCCTCCCCTCGTGGCGCGCCCGGATGAGCTTGATCACGTTGTTGACGATCTCCCTCTGGAACTCGGCCGCCGTGAGGATCGGGTCCCCGGAGTAGGCGCTCAGGTTGTCGGCAAAGACGGAAGAGCTGACCAGGTGGATCTTTTCCGAGTCGATCCGGTAGCGGACATCGCGCCACTGCCGTTCGCTCATCTGGGATTCCCTCTGGAAGCGTTTCTTGAGGTTGAGAACCACCAGGTGGACGTCGATCCCCCTTTCGGTGAGCCCTTCGCAGAGCGCGGAAACCACCTCTCCCTGTCCGCCGCTTTTGCCGGATATGAACGGCGCCAGCCCTCCCATGTCTTCGGGCAGCCGTCCGGTTTCCGGAGAGATGATCAGGACGGCCGTCTTTTCCTTCGCTTTGAGGATCTCGAAATGCTGGATGTTCGTCTCCAGCATATCGATCTTCCGGGTCAGGATGTGCGTCGGCCGGGCGATGGACCCCTCGTAGGGGTTGAAATAGGCGTGCACGGCGTGGTCCTCGCCGATCCGCTCGTGGAGGAAATAGACGTGGTCCGAGGTCGTCAGGTGGCGCCAGCGGGTCAGCAGCTCCCCTCCCGCGCGGCGGGCTTCCGGTTCCATCCGTTCGATGTCCCTGAAAAGCTCATACTGGGTCGGGTTCCCCAGCCAGCCGAAGGTGTTTCTGCCCGTGTCCGCCCAGGAAGAGGTGGCAAGGCCGTGGATGTTCAATTCGGGACATTCGGCATCCCTGAATTTAAGGGCGATCTGGCTCGGCGTGGCCACAATCAGATTGGGATGTTCGGCCAATGCCTCCGGCAGGCCCTCCCAGAACTCGAAGATCCCCTTGTCGCTCCAGATGTGCTCCCCGATGTGCTCGAAATCGTAACCGAGCAGAACCGCCTCCCCGTCGATCTTGGCCAGGTATTCCGCATAGTGATCCGGGGAGATCGGGTTGTGGGGATAACGGAAGGCGATGTCGTCGCTCAGTTCGCGGTTCCTGGGGATGACGATCAGGTTCGTGTCCCGGGCGCGGAAAACGGCATTGGGCGAAATGGGCGTATCCTTGCCGATGTACATGTCGTCCCGCTTCTCGCAGAGGATCGATTGGTAGCCCATGTCGGCCACGACCATGGCGATGTTGTTGTTGTACATCAGTTCCGTGTTTCGGAAGGACGTGGGAAAGATTCCAAAGATCCTTTTCATCATCTCGCGGTGGAGATTGACCTGCTCCCGGAACTCGGTCTTCTGGGGATCCTCGAATAGGCTCGTCAGGGAGTGATAATAGGTTTCGTCCAGGTATTCGACCTGGGCGTTCTTCTTGCCCGCATCGAGAAGACCGCAGAGCTCGTCGATCAGTTCCGGCTGGTAGAGCTCGGCCTGCCGCAGGAAGGTCCCGGACATCCCCAGGGTGATCCTGAATCCCGGATAATCCCTGATCAGTTCCTTGAACATCCGCGTTGCAGGCAGGTAGCATTTCTCGGAGACCTTCAGGAAGATGCTCCGGTTCTGCTCCTCCCATAGGAATTTGTTGCGATCGGGGTGCAATCGGAAGGGCTGGTGTAGCTGGAAATAGAAGGCAACTAACGGCATACCCACCTCCGTGTCAATCCGTGACGAGGGGAATTCCTATTATCTATATAATAATTGAGAACCGTTCAAAAAGCAACACAGGTCCCTCCGGGGGCGACTATGAATCCCCGCCCTGTCCCCGGCAGGGCCTCCGCTCTCCCTGTGCCGGACGGATTGCCATTCCCATATTTCCCCTTTATACTCCTGCCTTGTGCCGGGAGGATGGGTTTCTGTGGCGCGATTTGAAGGTTTTTCGGGACCTCCTGCCGGCGAAGCGGAGCGGCCGCAGCGGCAACTGTTTGAGCGCCGTGAGGCGCGAGTTTTTGCCGATGCAGCGGAGTGAGACGCTGCAGGGTCGAAAAAGATTCATGAGCGCCGGAAATCCATCCCCCGGCACAAACCTGCCCCCTCCTCCCTTTGACTTCCTGCGGCAACACAGGTATGATCCGGCGCATCCCGTTTTCCCGATGTCGGCGGGATGACTTCATTCACCAGCAGGAACGGACTTTGTCGAGCAAGCCGGAACAATCCAAACGCCTCTCGGAACGGAGATCGCACCGCCCTCCCCTCCGCTATCCCCAGGGACTGCCGATCCTCGAACGGAAGGCCGAGATCGTGGCCGCTATCCGCCGCCATCCCGTCGTCATCATCACCGGCGAGACCGGATCGGGCAAGACCACCCAGATTCC
>JAJFUM010000331.1 GCA_021372415.1 Deltaproteobacteria bacterium | reverse complement strand
GATGCCCGCGGGGGATGTCGCCGGCGACGAAGGTCGCATTGAGGGCCGATGCGGAGGAATAGATCCCGAAGACGTTCGGACCGAGGATGCGCACGCCATGCTCGTTGGCATAGTCCGTGATTTTCCGCTCTTCTTCGAGATTTCCGATCTCCGAAAAGCCCGCCGAGATGATGATGGCGTTCTTGACTTTGACCCGGCACAACTCCTGGATGGAGTCAAAAACGAAACGGGCAGGAATCGTGATGACGGCCAGGTCGATTTCGTCATCCACCTCCTGGATCGAGCGCCTGACCGGGACGCCCTCGATCTCGCCGCCGGAAGGGTTGATCGGGTAGATGGCGCCTCGATAGCCGCCCGAGAGGATATTCTTTAAGACCGCATAGCCGATTTTGCTATGTTCCCGCGAGGCCCCGATGATGGCAACGGATCGGGGTTCGAAAAGGTTCCGTATTCGTTGATCAAAGTTGTCTGTTTTCATCAGTCACCCGTTCTTCAAGCGTCATTTTCTATAGATAACAGACGTCATGCCGCTTTTTTCCGCCGGCCCATCGACTACAAGCGTTGCATCTTTGTGCAGCGTTTCCCCCGATTCGAATGCAACCCCTGCAACGGCAGCCCCGCGCCAATGTCTGGGAACGAGCAGCAACCGTTGAACCTTGATTGGTGACGCAGTCAAAAAGCGACAAATCATCTGTATCTATAGATGGCGGGACATACACCGAAGGCCAGAAGAGGTCAAGCAAAAAGAGGATTGACAGGGGCTGAAGAAGAGCGTATCCTGTATGGTAAAGGTTTACCGCATTTTCCCCTCGGAAGGTACCCATGGCAAACATACAGGACGTCGCCCTCAGGGCCAAGGTTTCCATCGCCACAGTCTCCCGGGTGGTCAACCAGAGCGAGCACAAGGTCAATCCGGTCACCCGCGAGAAAGTTCTCAAGGCCATCCAGGAACTGGACTACCGGCCCAACGCCCTGGCCAAAGGCCTTCTCATGAAGAAGACCATGACCATCGGGATCATCATCCCCAACATCTCCAACCCCTACTACGCCGAGATCGTCCGGGGAATCCAGGACGAGGCCGACCGGGCGGGATACACGGCCATGATTCACAACACGGACGGGAAGCAGGAGCGGATCGTCCGCCATATCTACCTCCTCCGGGAGAAATCCGTCGACGGGGTGATCTTCAGCGGGGGGATCATCAACGGCTACGAGACCCTCTCGTCTCTCAGGGAGCTCAAGGAACGGGTGGTCGTCGTGGGCCGCCACGCCGTCGACTTCCCCGCGGTCATGGTAGACAACATGGGTGGGGCGACTCAGGCCGTCCAGCACCTCATCGACCTGGGCCACCGCCGAATCGGCTGCATCGCCGGCCCGGAGGGCTCGACAACGGCCGCAGACCGCCTGACCGGTTACCGGAACGCTCTGGCCCAGAACGGTATGGCCTTCAAGCCGCAACTGGTCAAGCGGGGGAACTGGAGTCCCGAGAGCGGTTACCTCCTGGCAGGAGAACTTCTGGCCGGGGAGCAACCCACGGCGATCCTCTGCGCGAACGACCAGATGGCTTTCGGAGCGATCAAGGCGGCCCGGGAGGCGGAGAAGAACGTCCCGCGGGAGCTGGCGGTCGTGGGCTTCGACAACGTCCCCACCGGGTCCTACTTCGACCCGCCCCTGACCACCGTGGAGATTCCCATGTACGAGATCGGGGTCGCCGCCATGCGGATGCTGATCAACCTCCTGTCCGGGGAACCGTTCGATAAGTTGCGGCTTTTCAATACGAAACTCCTGATAAAGGGATCGACAACCTAAAAAAGGTATTGACAAAGGAATTTTTACTCATTATCCTGATGGAAAAGGTTTACCATAACCCAACAAAACCTGTATCGAACGCCTAAGAAAGGAGAAAGAAATATGGCAGAACATTATGATCTCAACGAAATCCCCTGGACGGACGTTGCGGCCTCCATCAAGGCCGGCAACGACGCGATCATGATTCCCATTGGCAGCATGGAAAAGCACGGCCACCATGTCCCCCTGGGAGTGGACTCCTACACCACCATGGGCAGCGTCGAATACGCTGCCAAGAAGGCAAAGGTCCTCCACACGCCGCTCATGCCCTTCGGCGTCTCAACCCACCACATGGGCGAACCCGGCTGGGGCACCGGCACCGTCTCATTCTCGCCGGACACCTTCCGCCACGTCCTGTACTGCATCGGCCGCAGCCTGATCTTCTCGGGCTTCAACAAGCTGGTCTTCGTCTCCCACCACGGCACCAACATGGGCTCCCAGGGTGACACCCTCCGCCTGCTGCGGGCCGAGACGGGCTGCTTCTGCGCCTACTACAAGACGCCGACGGAGCGCGACTGCGTCGTCGTGGCCGACCTGATGACGGGCCCGCCCGAGGAGACGCCGGGCTGGCACGCTGGCGAGCTCGAGACTTCTACCACGATGGCCTACCTGAAGGACCGGGGGCTCTACGACGGGGCAGTCAAGATGGAGCGGGCCAAGCAGGACCGCGCCCATGCCCCCAAGTGGATGGGGCCTGCCTTCAGCAAGACCGACGGGACCAACACGGTCAAGTTCCAGGGCTCGGAGAACATCTTCGTCCCGATGCTCCACCACGAGTACTCCGACACCGCCACGATCGGCAACCCGCTGCGCTCCAGTTGCGAGCAGGGCCGCGCGGTCTTCGAGCGGATCGGCAACCATCTGGCCGCGTTCCTGGAAGAGGTGAAGAAGTTCAACTTCAAGGTCCCCGACGAGAAGCGCGATTGGCCGGGCCGTTTCTGGAAGGATTAAAAAGGGATCTTTCAAGAGGGACTGCGCCGCAATGGTCCGGAAAGGTACGATCGCCATTCTGGCGACGCTCGATACGAAAGGGGCGGAGGTGGACTCGATGAGGGGACACCTCCAGACCCTGGGCTACGGGGCCACGATCATCGACATCGGCCCCCTGGGTCCTCCTGCGTGCCGGCCGGACCATTCGAACAGGGAGGTGGCCGGCGAGGGCGGATGGGACCTCTCGGATCTGACGCAGACCGGCCAGAGGGATCGAATCATGGAAGTGATGGGGAAAGGGGCAGGAAAGCTCCTTTCCCGTCTTTTTTTTGAGGGCCGGATCGACGGGGTCATCGGCCTGGGGGGAAACCAGGGAACGGCGGTCTCCTCCATGGCCATGCGTGCCCTCCCCTTCGGATTTCCCAAATACCTGGTCTCCACCGTTGCCTCGGGAAACATCCGGCCCTACGTCGGCGACCGGGACATCGGAGTTGTCTTCTCGGTCGGCGACTTCCTGGGAGGGGCCAATCCGGTGACCGCATCCATCCTGGCCAATGCAGCAGCCGCGGTGGTTGGGATGGCCGAGCACGGCCGGAGGATAGCGATCCAGCCCGGCGGGAGGCTCGTGGCCGTGACCGCCCTGGGGAACACCGAGCCGGCCGCGGGCCGGGCGGTAAGGCTCCTCAAAGAAAGGGGTTATCAGGCCGTTGCGTTTCATGCCTCCGGAGCGGGCGGCTCGGCCATGGAGGACCTGATCGCCGAGGGCTTGTTTCAGGGGGTCTTCGACCTGACGCTCCACGAGCTGGCCGAGGAGGTCGTGGAAGCGGGGGCCTACCAGCCCGTCAACCCCGGCCGCCTGACCGCCGCGGGGGCCAAGGGGATTCCCCAGGTGGTCGCCACCGGCGGCCTGGAGTACCTCTGCTTCGGCCCCCGGGAATCGATCCCCCTGAGGCTCCGCAGAAGAAAAACTTACATGCACAACCCTTACAACGCCAACGTGAAGCTCTCCCGCGGCGAGATGGGCGAGGTGGGCCGGGTCATGGCCGAACGCTTGAACAGGGCAAAGGCACCGACGGCCGTCATGATCCCGCTTCGCGGCTGGTCCGTCTACGGCGCCCCGGGCGGCCCCCTTTACGACGGCGAAGGAAACCGGATCCTCGTCAAGGCCCTCAAAGACCACCTCAGAAGGGGGATCGAACTCAAAGAGATCGACGCCCACATCAACGACGCCCCCTTTGTCGATGCCTGCATCCATCAACTGATCGCCACCATGGAAAGAAAAGGAGCTGAAAACCATGAGCCATGAAATGGAAATTATCCGCTTGCGGAAGGAACTCGCCGAGTATTCGCGGCGCTGCTTCAACCGTGGGCTCGTCAGCGGGACGGGCGGGAACCTGAGCGTCCGGGTCCCCGGGACCGACACCGCCCTGATCACGCCGACGGGAATCTCGCTCGGAGACATCGATCCCGAGATCAACCTGCTGATGAAGATCGACGGCACCCTCATCGAGAATCCCTGCGGCCTCAAGCCCTCCAAGGAAACGGCGTTCCACCTGGCCGTCTACCAGATCCGTCCCGAGGCGGGGGCGGTCGCCCATGTCCATCCCCCCTATGCGACCGCCTATTCCAATGTGGCGGAGAGGCTGCCGATGGTGACGGTCTCCGCCCAGGGCGTCCTCAAGGAGGTGCCCCGGATCGAGAGCGCCATGGCAGGCTCCAAGGAGCTCTACGAGTTCGTCAAGGCGGGCCTCCTGAAATACCCTGCCGCCAAGGTCCTGCTGATGAAGGAACACGGGACCCTGGCCATCGGCGCCGATCTCAAGCAGTCCTACTATCTGACGGACCTAACCGAGGACACGGCGAAGATCGCCTTCATCGCCAGCCAGATCAAGGCTGGCTAAAAGGAGAGGAGCATGACAGAGAAAAAAAGCACCAAGAGTTTGGAAGTCCCCAAGACGATGAAGGCCTGGGTCCTGGACGGACCGGAAGAGCTCCGCCTCACCGAGAAGCCCGTGCCCCAGCCGGGCCCTGCCGAGGCCCTGGTCCGGATCGACGCGGTCTCCATCTGCGGCACCGACGTGGAGATCATCACCAAGGGTCTGCCCGCCTGGATCCGGGGCGGCCTTCCCTTCAACAAGAATTTTACCCCCGGGCACGAGTATATGGGCACCATCGTCAAGCTCGGGGAGGGCGTGGACGAATACAAGATCGGGGACCGCGTCGCCGTGGAGATCCACGCCGGCTGCGGCCGCTGCGAACGGTGCCGGCAGGGGATGTACACCTCCTGCCTCAACTACGGCCTGAACTACGAGGGCCACAACAAGGGACACCGGGCCAACGGCTTCACCACCGACGGCGGATTCGCCCAGTACGCCGTCAACCACATCAATACCCTGGCCCACGTCCCCGATGAGATGAGCGACGAGGAGGCCACGCTGATCGTGACCGCCGGAACGGCCATGTACGGCCTGGACGTCCTGGGCGGCCTCGTCGCCGGAGAGAGCCTCGTGGTCACCGGACCCGGCCCCATCGGCCTGATGGCGGTCGCCGTCGGCAAGGCCCTCGGCGCCGGCCCGGTCATCCTCACCGGGACCCGCGATTCGCGGCTCAACCTGGGCCTCAAGCTCGGGGCGGACCACGTGATCAATATCAACAAGGAAAACCCCGTCGAGGTGGTAAAGAGGATCACCGGCGGCAGGGGGACAAACTACGTGATGGAATGTTCCGGCGCCCCCAACGCCCTCAACGAGGCGATGGACATGACGCAGCGCGGGGGGCGGATCTGCCTGGCCGCCTTCCCCTCCGAACCGGCCCTGGTCGATCTGGCCAAGATCGTCCGGAACAACATCTATCTCTACGGGATCCGGGGTGAGGGAAAGAGCGCCACCCACCGGGCGGCCGCCCTGATGACCCAGAAGAAGTTCGATGCGAAGCTGATGCACACCCACACGTTCCCCCTGGAGGAGCTCCCGACCGCCTTCAAGTACTTCCGCGGGCGGATCGAGGACGCGATCAAAGTGGTGGTGAAGGTGTCATAGAGAAAGAGGAGAAGATATGGAAAACTTTTCGATCTACAAGTACATGAAGCTCGGGATCGTCCATTTCAAGGCCTATCCCGAGGCCACCACGGGAGAAGGCCGGATCGTCGTCGACACGCTCCGCAAGATCGTCGAGGACGATTTCTGGACGGCTGTCGAGGTCGGCTGGATGAAGGACCCCAAGATCCGCCACGAGGCGACGAAGCTTCTGGAAACCTCGCATCTGGAGGTCTGCTACGCCAACCAGCCCCGGATGTTCTCCCTGAAGCTCAACATCAACGACCCCGACCCCAAGGAGCGCCAGAAAGCCATGAACGCCATGAAGAACGGCGTGAACGAGGCCTTCCAGCTTGGTGCCAGCTGCATGCGGGTCTTCTCGGGCAAGCATCCCGGCGAAGCCAAGAAGGAGGAGGCCAAAAAGATCCTCATCGACTCGCTCAAGGAGATCTGCCGGTACACCAACGAACAGGGCAAAATGGGGATCTACATGAAGATCTTCGACAAGGACATCGACAAGTGCTTCCTGATCGGCGACTTCAAGGACGCGGCGGACGTGGCCGCCGAGGTAAACAAAGAATTCCCCAACTTCGGCGTCCTGTCGGACCTTTCCCACTTCGCCCTTTTGCGGACGACGCCCGCAGAGGCCCTTCCGCACGTGAAGCGCTTCCCGATCCATTTCCATATCGGGAGCTGCGCCTTCCGCGACCGTCGGCACCCCGGCTACGGGGATCTCCAGCCCCGTTTCGGCATGCCCGGCGGCGAGGTCGACACGCCCCAGGTGAGGGACTACTTCCGGCTCCTGCTGGACATGAAGCTTCTCAACCCGGAGAACCGGCCGGTTCTCAGTGCGGAGGTGAGGCCGCTCCTGGCCGAGGAGACCTCGGAGGCGGTCATCGCCAACACCAAGCGAGTCATCAAGGAGGCCTGGGCCATGGTTTAGGCCGGCCCGTCACAATCGATTACGACGAAGGGAGGACAAGCGATGAAAAAAAGAATCCAGTTTTTCGGAAGCGGTGTGATCCTGGCCGCCCTGTCACTTCTTGTTCTGGGAGCCGCCCCCGCCTTTTCTGCGGACGCCTGGCCCGTCAAGCAGGTCGAACTGATCAACCCCTTTGCGGCCGGCGCGGCGGCCGATATCCAGGCCCGCAAGCTCGTGGAGATCATCTCCCGGGACCTGGGGCAGCCGATGGTGGTCCGCAACGTGACCGGGGCCGGCGGGGCGATCGCCTACAACGAGGTCAACCGGGCCAAAAATGACGGCCACACCCTGATCTGGTATTCCGGAGCGATCAACACCCTGGCCGCCCGCAAACAGATCTCCTTTGACTACACCGCCTTCGAGCCCATCGCCGGGGTGGGCGCCGAGACGGTCTCGATCGCCGTCAGTGCAAAATCCCCATGGAAGGACCTCAAGGCCCTGATCGCCCATGCCAAGGCGAATCCGGGCAAGGTCACGATGGGTAATTCCGGGATGGGCAGCGTCACCCACATGGTCCCCGTGGCCATGGCCTCCAAGGCCGGCGTCAAGATCGTCCATGTCCCCTTCGGAACGGGGCTGGCCATGGTGGCCCTCCTGGGCGGCAAGATCGACTCGTCGAGCCAGCACCCCGCCGAGGTCTTCAACCAGGTCAAGGCCGGGGAAGTGCGGATCCTGGCGGTGAGCGGCGAGAAACGTATCTCCCTGTGGCCCGATGTCCCGACGATGAAGGAGCAGGGCGTCGACCTGGCGTTCGAACAGTGGCGCGGGATCGCCGCCCCCAAAGGGACGCCCAAGGCTGTTGTGGACAAACTGAGCCCCCTGGTCAAGAAAGCCGTGGAGAGCAAGGAGTGGATCGATTTCGCCCATTCCGTCGGCTCGACCCCCCGTTACCAGTCCCCGGCCGTCTTCGGAAAATTCGTGGCGGAGGCGGACAAGGAAACGCGGGAGATCATGGCGGAAGCGGGTCTTCTTAAATAGAGCGGCCTCAAGCCGTGCGTTCCCGGACGATGCGGGGACGCACGGCTTTCAGTCGCCAAAGGAATCGGTTCCATCGAACGAAGCCCCGAAGTCACGGGGCTTCCGGCAACGAATGGGTGGATAAGCATGTCCCCGAAAAAAAACATCACGAGCAGTCTGGTGCTGATCCTCTTCGGCACGGTGTTCCTGATCTATACGACCCGCTACCCCATCGACGACTGGGAAAGCCCGGGACCGGCGGTTTTCCCCCTGATCCTGGGGGCGGTCCTGGTGCTCCTGGCCGTGGGACAGTTGGTCCAGGCCCTCTGGGCCCTGGGCAGACGTAACCGGGAGGCGGCTGGCACCCCAAAGACCGCATCCCTCAAGTCCTTTCTCCATGAGAATCGCGGGGAGGCGAAGGTCCTCTATCTGACCGTCATGCTCGTCCTGTACATCCTCATGATGAAGTGGATCGGGTTTTTCACCGCCACCTTCCTATTGGTGGCCTTGACCAGCAGGCTCATGGGGGTGAAGGGATGGGCAAGGCCCATCGGCTTATCCCTGGGAGTCTGTATCCCCTGCTATTACCTTTTCGAGGCCTGGTTGAAGCTGTCCTTTCCGCGGGGCATTTTCTTTTAAGGGAGGATCCTTGCAGTGACCGACCACGGCATCCTATCGAATCTCCTCATCACGATACAGCCGGCCAACTTCATCGCCTGTTTCATCGGCGCCCTGATCGGCACGCTGATCGGCGTGCTTCCGGGCCTCGGCCCTGCGGCGGCCATGGCCCTGGTGATCCCGCTCACCCTGAAGCTCGGGCCGACCGCCGGGCTGATCATGCTGGCGGGGATCTATTACGGGTCCATGTACGGGGGCTCGACGACGTCTGTCTTGGTCAACGTCCCCGGTGAACCGGCCAGCGTCGTGACGACCCTCGACGGTTATCAGATGGCCAAGAAGGGCCGGGCCGGGGCCGCCCTGGCCATCGCCGCCATCGGCTCCTTCGCTGCCGGTACGGTGAGCGTCATCGCCCTTCAATTCTTCGCCCCGCTCCTGGCCAGGACCGCCCTGGCCTTCGGGCCGGCCGAATACTTCGTCCTGACGGCCCTCGGGGTCATCCTCCTGTCAAACCTGACCGGCAAGTCCCGGGTCCGCTCCCTGATCATGATGATCGTGGGGCTCATCCTCTCCACCGTGGGGATGGACCCGATCGGCGGCCTGGAGCGCTTCTCCTTCGGGATCGAAACGGCGCAGGGGGGTATCTCCTTCATCGCCATCACGACGGGCCTTTTCGGAATCGCCGAAGTCTTCGCCGTGATGGCGGCCAGGGAAAAGCCGGCCGAGATCCTCCCCGTCCGGTTTCGGGAGCTTTATCCCAACCGGCAGGAACTGAAGCGTTCCGTGGCGCCTATCGCCCGCGGCTCCGTGTTGGGGTTCCTGATCGGTCTCCTGCCGGGACCCGCCGCCACCATGGCCTCATTCGCCTCCTACGGCCTGGAACGGTCCGTCTCCAAACATCCTGAGGAGTTCGGTCGGGGCGCCATCGAGGGGGTCGCCGGTCCCGAATCGGCCAACAACGCCGCCTCGGGCGGGGCCATGATCCCCCTGCTTTCCCTGGGACTCCCCTTCACCCCGGCCACGGCCGTCCTTCTGGGGGGGATGCTCCTGCACGGCATCACGCCGGGGCCCTTCCTCCTGCGTGACCGGCCCGACGTCTTCTGGGGGGTCATCGGCAGCTTCTATCTCGGCAACGCCATGCTCCTGATCCTGAATCTCCCCCTGGTCGGGATCTTCGCAAAGCTGGTCCGGGTCCCCTCGCGTTACCTGATGCCCATCATCGTGATTCTCTGCGTGATCGGCACCTACGGCGACAACGGGGCCCTCTTCGACGTCTGGGTCATGCTGGGAGCGGGGGTCATCGGCTACGTGATGCGCGGGTACGGCTACGAGCCAGCCCCGCTGGTCGTGGGGCTGGTCCTGGGACCGGTCATGGAGAGGTCCTTCCGGCAGACGCTGATCATCTCCGGGGGGAGGGTCGAGAGCCTCTGGGAATCCCCCCTCTGCACGGCCATGTGGGCGATCGCGATGATCGCCGTCCTCATGCCGCTGCTGATCCGGCTGTTCAAGGCGGGCCGGCGGGCCCTTTCCGAAAGGGGCAAGGCATAGCTGGAGGGTTGCCAGACAGGCCGTTCGCGGCATTTCCCCGCGAATGGGGGGCCGGCCGGCGACCTCCAGAGCATCCCATCCGGCGGCTTCGCCAGCCCCGCCTGTAACGCCAGGAGTTAGAGGCAAGGGGAAGGGGAAGGCTACCGTCCCTTCAGGGATCGCCAGCGGCGGAGTGCCAGAACCTCGGGATTGGCCACGTTCTCGGGGAGGAACCCGTTGAAGAGGTCCACCACCCTCTGGGCCCCCGCGACGGCCATCCGGATGACGCATTCCTGGGTGAGTGCGGCCGTATGAGGGGTGAGGATCACGTTCCTGAGTTCCAGCAGTTCATGACCGGCCGGGATCGGCTCGTTCTCGAAGACATCCAGCCCGGCGCCGGCAATGACCCCCTCCTTCAGGGCCTGGATCAGGGCCCCTTCGTCGATGACGCCCCCCCGGGAGGTGTTGACGATAAAGGCCGTCCGCTTCATCTGCGAAAAGAACCGCCGGTTGAACATCCCCCGGGTGTCGGGAGTGAGCGGCGTATGGATCGAGATGACGTCCGAATCCCGGCATAGTTCCGCCAGGTCGGTGAATCGCACCCAGTCCCGGTAAGAGGCCTTCTGCGCGTCGCCGAGGAGTGCATCGCAGGCCAGGACCTTCATGGCGAAGAGGTCATGGCAGCCGCGGGCGATCAGGGAGCCGATCCGCCCGAAGCCCACGATCCCGATCGTCTTGTCCCTGAGGTCTGCCGGGCAGTTCTTGTAGCGGATCGAGAAATTCCCCTTGCGCACTTCGGCGTCCATCAGGAAGAGCTGTTTGAAGAGGGCCAAGATGAGGGCCATGGCGTGTTCCGCGACGGAGGTCGTGTTGGCGCCGATGCTCGAGGTGACGATGATCCCCTTTTCCGTGGCCGCAGCCAGATCGACGTTGTCGACGCCGGCCCCGGTCCGGGAGATCGTCATCAGATCGTTCGGATGGGCCAGAAGCTCCCGGGTGATCTTGATCCCGGTCCGCAGGACGATCGCCTGGGTGTCCTTCATCAACGGCCCGACGATCTCGGGCTTGGGTTCTGCGGCCGTGATCACATCAAGGCGGTTCGCAGCCAGGATGTCCAGGGCCTCCCGCTCAATGGGCTGCGGGAGGAGCACCTTCATTTTCCCCGTCATGACTCTTCCCCCTATCTCAGGTAACGGCCGCCGCAGACGTCCAAGGTGATCCCGGTGATGTAACTGGCCTCGTCGGAGGCCAGAAAGATGACGGCCGAGGTGATCTCGTCGGTCCGGCTCAGCCTCCTCAGGGGGATCTGGGCATAGACCTTTTCCTGTTCCTCCTTCCCCCTGGAATCCCAAAGGTCCTGCATCCTCTGGCTGGTCATGCTGACGGTGGGGGCCACGGCGTTGATCCGGACCCCCTCCGGGCCGAAGTCGTAGGCCAACTGACGGGTGAGTCCCTCGATCCCGGCCTTGGCCGCTGTGTACTGGACGCCCGCCAGCGAAGCCCGCCAATGGCCGGCGAGGGCCGAGATGTTCACGATGGCACCCTTCTTCTGCTTCACCATCTGGGGGATCGCCTGCTGGCAGCAGAAGAACGTCCCCTTCAGGTTGACGTTGACGACCAGGTCCCAGTGCCGCTCCTCAATCTCGGCGAGCTTGTAGGGGGTGTTGAGGGACCCGCCGGCGTTGTTCACCAGCAGGTCGATGCGGCCGCAGGCCTCCACGATCCCCTTCATCCCCGCCTCGACCTGGGCCCGGTTCGTGATGTCGATCTTGACCCCCATCGCGTCCGCATGATCCTGGTTCCGGATCGCCTCCACGGCGGAGCCGATCGTCTGGTCGTTGATGTCAACGACGACGATCCTCGCCCCTTCCCGGGCGCAGGCATGGGCGATGGCCAGCCCCATTCCCCGTCCGGCGCCGGTGACGATCGCCACCCTGTCCTTGAGCCTTTCCATGGAACCCTCCTTGACCGGGATGCTATCGGGCGGCAAATTTGCTCTTGCCCAGAGAGGCCTTCAGCGTCTCCAACTGCTCGGGGGTAAGCGGCAGGAGCGGCCTTCTGGGAACGCCTCCGCAAAAACCGTAGAGGTCCATCGCAGCCTTGACCCCGGCGACGCCGAAGGAACCGGAGACCTCCTTGTTCAGGCCGACCAGCTCCGCGTTGAGGGCCTCGGCTTCCTGGGTCTTTCCCTCCTTGAAGAGGATGTAGAGCTTTGCGCAGGCGTCGGGGAAGACATTGGCCAGCGAAAGGACGCCGCCGGTTCCCCCCCGCTTCAGGAGGTCCAGGAAATAGTTCGCGGACCCCGCCAGGACGCACATCTTTCCCTTGGCCGCCTCCAGGTTCTGCTGGTAGGTCTCGGTGGAGCTGTCCTTCAGGCCGATGACGTTGGGGTGATCCTTGACCCGGTCGATCAGGTCCGCCTTGATGGTGACGGCCGCGGCAACCGAGGGGTTGTTATACAAGAGGACCGGAATCGGAGAGGCGTCCGCCACGGCGAGGATATAGCCCGCCAGGACCTCGGCGGTCATCTTCTTGGCGAAGAAATGGGGCATCAGAAGGCTCGCCATGTCGGCCCCCTCGTCCGCCGCCCTGAGGACCATGTCGATGGTCTCCTTCGTGCTCTCGAATCCCATTCCCGCCATCACGACCTTGTCCTTGGCCCGGTACTTGACGACGGCCCTGAGGACCTCGAAGCGCTCCGCCACGGAAAGGGACTTGTACTCGCCGTTTGTTCCCAGGACGAAATACCCGGCGAGGCCTGTGCCGTTCATCTTCTCCACGTTGTCGATCAGGCCATGAAACAGGACCCGATCGTCCTTGAAGGGGGTCACCATCGGGGTGAGGACCCCGGACAATTCCCTTTTCTTCGCCGTCATAAACAACCTCCTATCCATTCATGAAGTGAACCAGTTCATCCACGATGGCCGCGATGAACGCCTCGTCGTTGATGTGCCAGTCGAGCTCATCGCAGGGGATCGAGGGCGAAAGCCGGGACTTCAGCGTCCGGATGAACGCCTCGTTGAGTCCGGGGTCCCAGTGCGCCCTTCCCTCATGATCGGGATAGGAAAACCCTCTGAGGGGGATGAAGACGTGCGTCGGCCCCTTGGCCCGGTTGAGCCTCCCAGCCATAAGGACCGCCGCCTTTTCCATCTCTTCCCTGGAAAGCCTCACCAGGGTCAGGAAGGAATTGTGGACGATGTATCTTCTCTTGAGCATCTCCGGCGGCAGCGTCGCCAGGGGTCCCAGCACGGCATAATTGATGCTCCCCGGGACCACGACCTGGGGGATGCCGAGGGTCCCGGCGGCGGTGAGCCGGTCATCCCGGATCGCGGCGTGCAGCCCGCCCACCACCGAGTCCCCCAACTCGTGCAGGTTGAGGTCCAGGACCCCCCTGAAGGCCCCTTCGCGGATCAGATCCTCCATAGCGATCCCGCCGGTCCCGTTCTGGTGGAACGCGACGGCATCGTACCCTTTCTCGGCCAGGAGCCTCTTGGCCTTCATCGCCCCCTGCGTGACGGTGCCGAGCATCGAGAGGGCCACGGGGGTCCGCGAAGTGGAGACCCCGCCGGCGGTCCCGTTCAGGACCATGCCGCAGACGGCCGCCGCCGCGTTGTCGAAGACCCGCTGGGTGATGAAATTGATCCCCTGGATGTCCGCCACGGAGTGCATGATGGTCACGTCCTTCGTCCCCACGAAGGGGCCGAAGGTCGCCCTGCCGGAAGCGACGGTGGAGACCATGAACTTCGGAACGCCGAAGGGAAGCGCCCGCATTACCGCGGTGCCGATATCGGTGCCTTGGGCGCCGCCGATCGAAAGAATTCCCTTAAAGCGGCCGTCCCCGTAAAGCCACA
>JAJFUM010000330.1 GCA_021372415.1 Deltaproteobacteria bacterium | reverse complement strand
CCAGGAATCGCCCCCACCTTCTTCAGGGCGTCGCGGCAACCTTCTACAGGGTCGCCCAGGTTGGCGCCGATCCCCACGAAGGCGATGACCCCGCGAATTTCCTCGCCCGCCTCCTCCCGGAATCCCATCGTGGCACCGCTATCCGGCCTTCTTCAGTCCAAGGACGTCCCGCATGTCGTAAATTCCGTTGGGCTGGCCCACCAGCCAGAGGGCCGCCCGGATCGCGCCGCCGGCGAAATTGTCCCGGCTGTGCGCCCTGTGGGTGATCTCCAGCCGCTCCCCGATCCCGCCGAAGATCACGGTATGCTCCCCCACGATATCCCCGGCCCTGATCGTCTGGATTCCGATCTCGTCCTTCTTCCTCTCGCCGACCATGCCCTCGCGGCTGTACACGCCCACCTGGCCGAGATCCCTTCCCAGCCTCTCGGCAATGACCTGGGCCATGCGGATGGCCGTCCCGCTCGGAGCGTCCTTCTTGTGATGGTGGTGCGCCTCCAGGATCTCCACGTCGTAACCTTCGCCGAGCGTTGCGGCCACATCGGCCAGGACATTGAAAAGGACATTCACGCCGACGCTCATGTTCGGCGAAATGACGCAGCGGACGCTTCCCGAGAATTCCCGGACCCGCTTCATCTCCTCGTCGGTGACGCCGGTGGAGCCGATCACGATGGCCTTTCCCATCGACGCGGCGGTCTCCAGGTGCTTGATGGAGGCCTCATGGAAGGTGAAATCGATGACCACGTCCCCCCGGCCGATCGCCCCGGCCAGGTCGTCCTCGATGAGGACCCCGGTCCGTCCCAGCCCCAGTCTTTCGCCGGCGTCGCTTCCGACAAGGGGGTGGCCCTTCATCTCCACCGCGCCTGCCAGCTCGATGCCGTCCGTCTGCGCGATGAGGCTGATGATCCGTCCGCCCATCCTGCCCGCGGCACCTGTCACAATGGCCCTGACCATGTCGTCCCCCTAGCGAATCAATCCGTATTCCTTCATGACGGACTTCAAGGTTTCCAGGTTCTTTTCCGACATCCTGCAAAGGGGCAGACGGAGGTCGTATTCGATTTTCCCCATCAGGGAAAGCGCCGCCTTGACGGGGACCGGATTCGTCTCGATGAAGAGGGCGTCGATCAGCGGGGACATCTGGTGGTGGAGCCGCTGCGCCTCTTTGAGATTGCCGGCCGCGAAGGCGTCCACCATCGCCGCCATGTCCGCCGGAGCCACATTCGAGATGACCGATATGACGCCCTTGCCCCCCATGGACATAAGCGGCAACGTGAAGATGTCGTCCCCCGACAGGACATCGAAATCCTCCCCGCAGAGCCGGATCACGTCGCTCATCTGCTTGATGGAGCCCGAGGCTTCCTTGACGCCGACGATGTTCGGGATCTTTGCCAGCCTCGCCAGGGTTTCGGGCATGAGGTTGATCCCGGTGCGGCCGGGGATGTTGTAGATGACGATGGGAATGGGGATCTCCTGGGCGATCTTCTGGTAATGCAGGAAGAGGCCCTCCTGGGTGGGTCGGTTGTAGTAGGGGCAGACCAGCAGCGCGCCGTCGGCTCCCGCTTCCCAGGCGTGACGGGTCAGGCGCAGCGCCTCCGTGGTGCTGTTGGAACCGGTTCCGGCGATGACCGGGACCCTCTTTTTGACCGCATCGATGGTGATCTCGATCACCCGGTCGTGCTCGTCGTGAGAAAGCGTGGTCGACTCCCCCGTCGTGCCGCAGGGGGCGATTCCGTCCGTCCCGGCAGCGATCTGCTCCTCGATCAGCTTCCGCAGGGCCTCCTCATCCACTTTCCCATTCTTGAACGGCGTAACGATCGCGACAATTGCGCCTCCGAACATACCCCCTCCTTATATCGATTTAATCATGAATCTTTATATCGCTCTGCGGAATCCTCTGCCCGTGCCTTCCCGCGCATCTCGCCTATGGCGCGGAGGATGGAGCGGAAGGCGGCAGCCCCTTCTCAGGCCCCTTGTCCGGCCCCTTGTCCCGGGCTCCGCTGCCCTTTCGATAGATCAGGCCGGCCTCATTGGACGCCTCTGCGCATTGGCCGGAAAGGCTGCACACCTGGATGCGGTAAGAATAGTAACTCCCGTCCCGGACCGTTGCATCGAAGTACTTGAATCCCTTTTCCCCTTCCCGCGACAGGCTGGCATCGTTGATGGACGCCGTGGCAAAGGGCTGATAGTCCTGCGGGCATTCCGGACAGGCCAGGCTCCCGTCGAGCGTCATGCTCCTGAGGATCTTGAAAGATCCCACATTCTTGACCAGATCCGTCACCGTCCAACTCAGGAGGATTCCCTCCGGATTGGATACGGCCTTGAGATCGGCGATGGGCGGAGGGGCCTTTACCTGCGGCGGCTTCGGGTCTCCCCTCAGGCCGCATCCCACCATGATCAGGGCCACTGTCAACACGATCGCTGCAGGCCAGCTCGAACCACGTCTTAGTCTCATCGCCCTCCCATCCCCTTGATCCGTCTGGATACCGTCTCCTCCGCCGTTCCTCCGATCACCTTGCGGGCGTTGACGGATTGACGGACTGTCAGGCAACCGAAGATGTCCTTTTGAAAGCCTGGATAGAATTTCCGGAACTCCGTGAGTTTCAGGTCGGTAAGCGCCTTCTTCTGGCTGATGCAGAAGGCGACCAGCCTCCCGACGATCCCGTGGGCCTCGCGGAACGGCACGCCCTTCATCACCAGGTACTCGGCGACGTCGGTGGCCGTGGAGAAGCCTCCCGATGCCCCGGCCTCCATCCTCTCCCGGTTGAACCGCAGGCGGCCGAGCATGGCGGCCAGGATCCCCAGGGAGGCCTTGACCGTGTCGACCGCGTCGAAGAGGGGCTCCTTGTCCTCCTGGAGGTCCCTGTTGTAAGTCATGGGCAGGCCCTTGAGGCTCGTGAGCATCGCCACCAGGTCTCCGTAGACGCGACCCGTCTTTCCGCGGATCAGTTCCGCCACGTCCGGGTTCTTCTTCTGCGGCATGATGCTGCTTCCGGTCGTGAAGGCATCGGAAATCTCCACGTAGCCGAATTCGTCGGTCGACCACAGGACGAGGTCCTCGCAGAAGCGGCTCAGGTGCATCATGATGAGCGAGGCGACAAAGAGGAACTCGGCCGCGAAGTCGCGGTCGGAAACCGTGTCCATGCTGTTGGAGGTGACTTCCGGAAAGCCCAGCAGCCTGGCGACGTAATGGCGGTCGATGGGAAGCCCGGTTCCGGCCAGGGCCGCCGCCCCGAGCGGCATCACCTCCACCCGCTTGAGGCAGTCGCAGAGGCGCCCCTCGTCCCGGTCGAGCATCTCCCAGAAGGCCTGCAGGTAATGGGCCAGAAGGACCGGCTGCGCCTTCTGCATATGGGTGTATCCGGGCAGGATCGTGCCGACCTCCTTCCTGGCCTGCTCCAGGAATCCCGCCTTGAGATCGCCCACGAGGTGCTTGATCTGTCCGATCTCGTCGCGCAGATACAGGCGGATGTCCAGGGCGATCTGGTCGTTGCGGCTCCGCCCCGTGTGGAGTTTGCCGCCCGCCTCGCCGATCCGCTCGGTCAGGGCCTTTTCCACCGCCATGTGGATGTCTTCGTCATCCGGGCTGAACAGGAGGGTTCCCAACTCGATCTCTTTTTGTATCGCCTCGAGACCGGTGACGATCGCCTTCATCTCGTCTTTGGTCAGGATTCCCTGCCTGGCCAGCATCCTGGCGTGGGCGATGCTCCCCTCGATATCGTAGCGGTAGAGCCTCCGGTCAAAATGGATGGAAGCCGTGAAGGCCTCCACCTGCCGGTCCGTGGGTTCGCTGAATCTTCCCCCCCAGGGTTTCTCTTTTTTCTTCATGCTTTGTTATCCCTGACCCGGGCCACCGTCGCACCCTGTGATGCCCGCCCCGCCCCCGGCCTACCGGTTACCGGTTCTTCAGCATCGCCTGGATCCGGAGCCTCAGGGCATTGAGGCGGATGAATCCCGTGGCATCCTGCTGGTTGTAGACCCGATCCTTCTCGAAGGTCGCGAAGTCTTCGCTGTACAGCGAGTTCGGAGATTTCCGTCCGGCCACGATGCAGTTCCCCTTGTAGAGCTTGATCCGCGCCGTTCCGGTCACCTTCTGCTGCGTATCGTCGATGAAGTGCTGGAGGGCCTCCATCTCCGGGGCGTACCAAAAACCGTTGTAGACAAGCTGGGCATACTTGGGGATCAGCGAATCGCGCATCTGCATGACCTCGCGGTCCATGGTGATGGACTCGACGGCCCTGTGCGCGGCCCAGAGGACCGTTCCGCCCGGCGTCTCGTAGACGCCGCGCGATTTCATCCCGACGAAGCGGTTCTCGACCATGTCCACGCGGCCGATCCCGTTTGCCCCGGCGATCCCGTTCAGATGGTCCAGAAGCTGGGCGGGCGACATGGCCTTGCCGTCCACGCTTACGGGGTTCCCCTTTTCGAAACCGATCTCCACGTAGGTGGGCTTGTCCGGCGCCGCCTCAGGGGAGACGGTCAGGACGAACATGTCCTCCTTCGGTTCGGCCCAGGGATCCTCCAGGATGCCCCCTTCGTGGGAGATGTGCAGGAGGTTCCGGTCGCTGCTGTAGGGCTTTTCCCGGGTCAGCGGAAGCGGGATCCCGTGCTTTTCCGCATAGTCGATCATCGACGCCCGCGAATCGAACGTCCAGTGGTCGTCCTTCCATGCCGAGATGATCCGGATCGACGGTTCCAGGGCAATGTAGGTGACCTCGAAGCGCACCTGGTCGTTGCCCTTCCCGGTTGCCCCGTGGCACACCGCGTCGGCCCCCTCCATCTTGGCGATCTCCAGTTGGCGCTTGGCGATCAGGGGCCTGGCCAGCGACGTGCCCAGGAGGTAGGTCCCCTCGTAGATCGCATTGGCCCTGAGGGCGGGGAATACGAAATCCCGGGCGAATTCCTCCCTGAGGTCGTCGATATAGATTTTCGTAGCCCCGGTCTTGATCGCCTTTTCACGGAGCCCGGAAAGTTCCTCCTTCTGGCCCACGTCGGCGGCGAAGCAGATCACCTCGCAATGGTAAGTCTCGATGAGCCACCTGACAATCACGGACGTATCGAGTCCCCCCGAATAGGCCAGGACCACTTTCTTGACCTCGCTCACAACCCAATCCTCCTTACATCAAGATTTCCATCACGGCCTTCTGGACATGCAGCCGGTTCTCTGCCTCGTCGATGACGACCGAATGGGGGCCGTCGATCACCTCCGCCGTAATCTCCTCTCCACGGTGGGCAGGCAGGCAGTGCATGACGATGACATCCTTCTTGGCCTTTTCGAGCAGGGCCTGGTTGACCTGGTATCCCTGGAACCGCCCCATCCTCGCGTCCCTCTCGGCC
>JAJFUM010000436.1 GCA_021372415.1 Deltaproteobacteria bacterium | reverse complement strand
TCATTCACAATGCTTTGATTTCTTTGGGGAACTTATGGAGGCAGTCGCCGGCGCCGTTTCTGCCGATGATGTAGTTGTCGCAAACGACCGCCGTTGCCTGCCTGCCGGCGATAACCGGATGGACCGCGATGTTCATCCCCTCCATGATGCTCATCTTCTCGCCGGGTTGGCAGGAAGGCCTTTCAACCAGGTCGTAGCCCTGGCCATGGGCATGGAGCCGCTTCTCCTCCGGGTAGCCGTGACTCCGGAGGTATTCGTTGTGCGCCCTCACGATGTCCTGGGGATCCGTTCCGGGTTTCAGCATCTCCAGGGTCACTTTCTGCGCTTCCTTCGCCTGGTCGAAGGCCGCCAGAAGCCCCTGTGGAACGCTCCCGATACAGGCGATCCTGTGAAGATGCGTGTAATACCCTGCCGGATCGGCCGCTTCGATCATAATCCCGACCTGATCCCCTTTCTGAAGCACCCGGTTCATGGCATGAATCGAACTGTAAGGAAAGGGCCTGCCTGCGGGAGCAGAGCCGATCAATACGAACTGCTGCTCGCTGCCCATCAGCCGGCACCTCAGCCGGCCCGCCGCCGCCACTTCAAACTCCCTTGCCCCGGGCCGGATTGCCGCGAAACAGGCCTTCATCGCCTCGTCCTGGATATGGGCGCTTGCCCTGATGCACCCGATCTCTTCAGGACTCTTGACGGCCTTGATCCTGTCGATCTCGTCGGTCATATCCAGAAACTCGGCCCAGGTCAGATGCGTCCGGACATAACCGGCGAAACCCAGGGTCATGGCCCCCTCGTTGACAAGGCAGACCCGGCACGTCCCGTAACCCTTCAACTCGGCGACCACACGCTCGCCGTCGTACGAGGTGGTATAATTCATCGAAAGCATGACCGGCGCGCTGAGCCGTTTCCTGACCCCCCTTAAAAGCCACGGCTCGGGGCCGGCCTCCCCGGGGTCGCTCGATCCGTGCCAGAAAGTGGTCATCTCGCCTTCCCTCGGGAAAATGAGCGCGGCCGGATAGGCGTGGACTGCGGGCATATCGGTAAACCACCTCAGATATCCGCCCAGGTAATCGTTGTTGTTCTGGATCAGCAGAAAGTCGATTCCGCGGTCCTTCATCGCCTCACGAACGGCTTTCCATCTTCTCTCCAGTTCCTCCGTCGAGATCGGATGGATCACCCGCTCCTTCATCAAATCGCCGGTCATCGAGAGTCCCCCTATATTCCGGTCACAGATTCTTCTCCGTTCAAACGGCTCATCATAGGGGCAAGAAATCCGTTTATCGGAATCCTGACCGCAATGGCGATGAAACGGACCTGAAGCCACCCCCAACACGATGCGATCGATACGACGAACTTCGCGCATCATGCTTATTGCTGTTTGATTTTATTAATAAATTATACGGAACACGTCCCGCCTGGCTGCCCGAACTTCCCGGAGAAATGAACTCCGCGGTACGGGTATAACCGGCGGTCCTGCTGTGAACTGCTGTGAAAAATGACCGGTCAGGTTACGGATTGTGCTGACAAACCCACTCTCCGGATTCTTCCCGGTGAACCCAGAAACCGGCGAAGATATGGAATCTTTCGATGGTCCCGCAGGAAGACCCTTCAGCGGCCTTCCTTCCGGGTGACCCGCTTCATGACCTGCGAGAGGGCGGCCTTGGTCATCCGGTTCTCGATGAAGCGCATGGCCATGGGCCATCGCTGCTCCACGCAGGTCGTCGTCCCCTGGTCGGCCAGGGCGATATAGATCAGGTGGTCCTCCCCTTTTGCCTTTCCGGCCCGCCCGGTGATGCCCAGCCCCAGGTCGGCCCCGGCCGTGCCGCGCACCCACTCGGCCAAGGATCGGGCCATGTCGGCCTTCACGAAATCCCCGGTTGCCCCCCCGGCCGTCGGGGCCTTGAAGAGCGCCTCCGCCATCTGCCTGTCCGTGACGGTGACGCCCAGGCGGAAGTACCGGTTGCTGCCCTCCATGAGCTTGAGCGTCTGGATGATGGAGCTGCCGAAGCCGGTCTCGGCCACGGCCAGGGTCAGCCCGGAGCCGGCAAGCAAGGCTCCGAGAACCCCCTCGTAGGTCTCTTCGTCGGTCCCGAAGATAAACGTGCCCAGGAACTGGCGGACCTTCTCCTCCAGAGAGGCGTTGAGGGCCTCCGCCTGAGCCCTGTCGTTCGCCTTGGCTGTGAGGCGGACGTGGACCTCCCCCATATGGGTATGGGCCAGAAGGCCGATGGTGGGATTGGTTCCCTCTTCGATCAGGTCGTGAAGCTTCTCGTCCACCATGCTCTCTCCGATGCCGAAGAGCTTCAGGACCCGCGAGACGATCACCTCCCGGATGCCGAGCTTTTCCCGCAGATAGGGCAGCACGCTGTGTTCCATGAAATGGCGCATTTCATGGGGAACCCCCGGCACGGCGATGATGGCCTTTCCGTCCTGCTCCGCGATGAACCCCGGGGCCGTTCCCACGGGATTCTCGATCGGGATGGCCCCCTCGGGGATGAAGGCCTGCTTGCGGTTGTTGGGGCCGGCCGTCCTGCCCAGGCTCTTGAAGAAATCGCTGATCTGGTCGTAGAGGTGCTGCTGGAAGACCAGCGGTTTCCCCAGGACTTCGGCTGCGGCCTCGCGGGTCAGGTCGTCCAGGGTGGGGCCGATCCCTCCGGTGGTGATCACGAAATCCGACCGGTCCAGGGCGCTTTTGAGCGTGGCCCTGATGCGGTCCAGATTGTCCCCGACGTTGGTCTTGAAGTGCAAATCCAGGCCCACGGTGGTCAACTGCTGGGCGATGTGGGCGGAATTGGTGTCCACGATCTGCCCCAGGAGAAGTTCCGTCCCCACTGCAACGATCTCTGCTTTCATCGAATCGATACCCCGTTTTTCCCGGCCGTTGAGCCGCTGCCGGTTGTCCTTGCGGCAGTCTGTCCACCCGCTCGTCCCATGCCGAAAAAACTTTCTCTTCTCTGACAAGGGCTTCTTTTTCCGCCGGAGGGAGCGTAGGACAAGCCCGCCTTGCATGTCAATGAAAAATTTGCCGAAACCGGTGCATGGGTCGGCGATGGTGCGATTCGATTTTTGATTGAGGCAAAAGAAAGATACGGGATTCCTTAAAGGGCACCTTTAAGGATTATGCGGGATTTGCCGGGATATGAGGTGCAGCCAAGGACTTGAGTTGGCCTTCCGGCTCAGTCCTTTGGGGCTACACCTGCATTTCCGGCTCAATCCCGCTCTGTTGGCCAGACCAAGGTTCATTCTTCCTCTTCGATGGGGATGATGGCTTTTTTCTTCCTGACCCAAGGCAGGAGGGGCAGGACGAGGAGGATCAGGGAGATGCCCAGGAGCACCGCCGAGATGGGTCGGGTGAGGAAGATCATGGGGTCTCCGT
>JAJFUM010000315.1 GCA_021372415.1 Deltaproteobacteria bacterium | reverse complement strand
CCGTGACCGGTCAATGCCGACAGGAGGGGCCGCAACTGGTGGCGGAGCAACCGCTGCAACCGCCGCCGGCGGAGGTGTTGCCGACCTTCCCGGCAAAGGCGGACATCCGCCGCTTGGCCCGCTTCGACCCGCACTTCGGGCAGACGATGTCCACCTTCTCGTCACGGCTCCTGAAGAACACTTCGAAGTTCTCCTGGCATTTTCCGCATTCGTATTCGTAAATCGGCATGGTGCTGCTTCCTATGTGAGGACGGCATCCAAAACCCGTCCCGGTCTGAAACGGACATCCGCCTCCCTCAAGGGTGCTGGAAGATTAGAAGAAACCTCCGAAAATGTCAAGGCCGATCCAGGCGGCACTTTTCTCTTGACAGGGGCTATGGGGCGTGAGAGTTGAAACGCTATGCGGTGGGCGTCTGTGCAAACGCGGAGCCCCAACCGCTATGATTTCATCATCAGGGGTATGTTATGGCCATCGCGAAAAAGATCCACGGTTTCATGTCGCAATCCTCCTTCATCCGGAAGATGTTCGAGGAGGGGATCCGGCTCAAGGAACAGTACGGTGCGGAAAACGTCTTCGATTTCAGCCTCGGGAACCCCAACATCGACCCGCCCGGGGCCGTCAAGGCCCGGCTCTGCGAACTGGCCTCCGCCGACATCCCCGGCAAGCACATGTACATGCCCAACGCCGGCCTGTCTGAAACCCGTGCGGCCGTGGCGGCCGAACTCAGCGAATCCCGGGGCGTGGCCCTCACGGCCGACCAGATCGTCATGACCTGCGGAGCCGGAGGGGCGCTCAACGTCATCCTCAAGACGATCCTGGATCCCGGCGACGAGGTGATCATGCCGGCGCCCTTTTTCGTGGAATACCGCTTCTATGCCGACAATGCCGGCGGGGTTTCCCGTGTCGTTCCGACGCGGGAGGACTTCTCCCTGGACCTGGACGCCATCGGCCGGGCCGTGAACGAAAAGACCAAGGCCGTCCTCATCAACTCGCCGAACAACCCCACAGGCAAGATTTTCGACGAGGCGTCGATCCGCGGGCTTGCCGCGCTTCTGACCGAATGCGGCAAAAAGATCGGCCACGAGATTTTCCTGATCTCCGACGAGCCCTACAGCGAGATCGTCTATGACGGGATTCAACTCCCCAGCGTGATGAAGGCCTATCCCCACAGCTTTGTCGCCTCCTCCTACTCCAAGAGCCTCTCCCTGCCCGGCGAGCGGATCGGCTACATCGCCGCAAGTCCCGCCATGGAGGGCCTGGAGGAGGTGGTCGGCGGCCTGACCCTCTGCAACCGGATCCTCGGTTTCGTCAACGCACCTTCGTTCATGCAGCGGGCGATTGCCGGTCTCAGGGGGGTGAAGGTGGACGTGGATGCCTACCGCCGGAAGCGGGACCTTTTGTGCGATGGGCTCAAGTCGGTCGGATACGATATCGTCAAGCCCGACGGCGCCTTCTATCTCTTCCCCAGGACGCCCATCCCCGACGACGTGCGCTTCACGGACGCCCTGCGCAAGCGGCGCGTGCTCACCGTGCCCGGCAGCGGCTTCTGCGGCCCCGGCCACATCCGGATCGCCTATTGCGTGGACGACGCCACGATCCTCGGTTCCATCGAAGGCTTCGGCGAGGCCCTGAAGGAGTTCCGGTAGCGTTCAGCGGATGTCGAAAGACCCGAACCCGCCGGAGGCCTTTTCCTCTGCGGCCTCGATCCGGTCCACCCGGGCCGGCGGATCTCCGGTCCGGCACCAGGCCAGCATGGCCTCGGCCTGCCGGCTCTCTCCCTCGAAGAGGGCCTCCACCCGGCCGTCGGGCAGGTTGCGGACCCAGCCGGTCAGTCCCAGCGACCGGGCCTTCCTCTCGGTGTTGGCCCGGAAGTAGACCCCCTGGACCCGGCCGGTGATGTGGACGTGGTAACGCTTGTTCATGTTCTATTCACCTTTGGTCATGGCGAGGAAGGCATCCTCGTCGAGGATCGTGATCCCCGTCTGCTGCGCTTTCCGGATTTTCGAGCCGGGATCCGTTCCGGCCACCACGTAATCCGTTGTCTTGGTCACCGAGTTGCTGACGGTCCCGCCCAGGGATTCCACAAGGGCCTTGGCCTCGTTCCGGCCCATCCGCGAGAGGGTCCCCGTGAACAGGAAGGTCTTTCCCGAAAGGGCGGCGGTCCGGGGCTGCTCCACCGGACGGGGGACCACGCCGGCCGCGCGGAGCTTTTCGATCACCCTGAGGTTTGCCGGCTCCCTGAAGAAACGGGCGATGGCCGCCGCGACCTCGGGGCCGACGTCCCGGACCTTCAGCAGGTCATCCTCGCCCGCAGCCGCCAATTGCGTCAGGGTCCCTAATGAAAAGGCAAGGCGTTTGGCCGTCTGCTCGCCCACATGCCGGATGCCCAAGGCAAAGATCAGGCGGTCGAGGGCCGGTTGTTTGGCCGACCCGATCGCCGCCAGGAGGTTGCCCGCCGATTTGTCCGCCGTCCTTTCCAGGGAGAGGAGGTTCTCCTTCGTCAGGAAGAAGAGATCGGCCGGGTCGGAGACCAGCCCGCTCGAGACGAGCTGCGCGACCATCTTTTCCCCCAATCCCTCGATGTCCAGGGCGCCCCGCGAGGCGAAATGGGCGATCC
The DNA here is from genome assembly GCA_021372415.1 of Deltaproteobacteria bacterium. Taxonomy (GTDB): domain Bacteria; phylum Desulfobacterota; class Syntrophia; order Syntrophales; family UBA5619; genus JAKAFS01. The sequence continues at coordinate 3,608 of JAJFUM010000315.1, read as the reverse complement.
GTTCGCGGATCTGAGCGGGGCAGGCCATCCCGATGCAGCGATGGGCCGCCTCGCCGTCGAGCCTTACCACGCGGGAGTGGCACTCGGGACAGAACTCGGGCATGCGGAAGGGCTTCTCCGTTCCCTGCCTGTGGGATTTGAGGACCTCGACCACCTCGGGAATGACGTCGCCGGCCCTTTGGACCAGGACCCGGTCCCCGATCCGGACGTCTTTCCGGTCGATCTCGTCCTGATTGTGGAGGGTCGCACGGCTGACGAGGACGCCTCCGACCCGGACCGGTTGCATCAGGGCCACCGGGGTCAGGACGCCTGTCCGGCCCACCTGCACCACGATGTCCTCGATCAGGGTCTCTTCGCGGATCGCCGCAAACTTGCATGCCAGCGCCCAGCGGGGGCTGCGGGCGACGGCGCCGAGGCGCTCCTGAAGGGGGATCTCATCCACCTTGATGACGATCCCGTCGATCTCGTAGGGGAGGGATTCACGGATCCCTCCGATATACCGGAAGAAATCAAGGCATCCGTCGATATCTTCGACCTGCCGGGCCAAGGGGTTCACCGTAAAGCCCCATGCGGCGAGAGTCCTGAGGACCTCGCCCTGGGTCCGAAGGTTGGTCCCCTGTGCGGTTCCGACGGCATAGGCAAAGAAGGTGAGCGGCCTTCTGGCCGTGATCCGAGAGTCGAGCTGGCGGAGAGATCCGGCAGCCGCATTGCGGGGATTGGCGAATGGGGCCTCTCCCTCCTCCTCCCTGCGGCGGTTCAGCGCCAGGAAGGCATCCCGTTCGATGCAGACCTCCCCGCGGATCTCGATCGTCTCGGGCACGGCAGGGGGGTCTGGAGCCGCCGGCCGAATGTCGGCGGGCAGCCGGGGGATCGCCAGGGGAATTGCGGAAATCGTCCGGAGATTCCGGGTGACATCCTCCCCGACCGTCCCGTCGCCCCGGGTCGATCCGACCATGAGCGCGCCCCGTTCGTAGCGGAGATTGACGGCCAGGCCGTCCAGCTTGGGTTCCACGGTGTAACGGATGGGGGCGTCCCTTTCCAGCAGCCGCCGGCAGCGCCGGTCGAACTCCCGGATCTCATCGTCGGAAAAGGCGTTGGCCAGACTGAGCATGGACGTGAGGTGGGAGACCGCCCCGAATTTCTCCAGCGGAGGGGCGCCGACCCGTTGGGTCGGCGAGTCCGGCGTGGCCAGGTCGGGGAACTGGGCTTCCAGCGCCTGGAGCTCCCGCAGCAGGACGTCGTAGTCGGCATCCGAGATTTCGGGGGCGTCGAGCTGGTAGTATCGCTGGTTGTGGTGGAGGATGAGCCTGGTGAGGGCCTCTATCCGGCGTTGCGCTTCTTCGTGATTCATTTCACAAGACGCAGATCGGGTTTCCCCTTTTTTGGGGGTTTGTCCTGGCCGGTCTCGCGGTTCCGGATGAGCTGTTCGTTGAAGATATGGTTCTTGGCGCGGACCGCATTGATAATAAAGAAGATGATCACCGCCTTTTCCCATTCCTTGGAGGGTTCGAAATGCTCCATCCGCTCCTTGTACTTGCCCAGAAGTGAGGTGAGGGAGGCCTCGTCAAGGCTGAGGATCCTCTCGGCCAGTCTGTCTAGGGAAGACTCGATCATGATTGACTCCTGACAACGATATATTGACCCATATCCTAAAGGCCGCGGATGGGAAAGTCAAACCGAAACAGGAAATGGCCGTCGATTGAAACTTCGACGGGATCCTTCAAAGGAGGGGAACGAAGAGGCCAAATAAATCCTTGTCTTTTTGAGCCGTGTCGCTATAATCCATCGATTATTGATCCGGGAGGCCGCTTGAAAATAGGGGTGATATCCGATACGCACCTCAAGGGGTGCGACGAGCGACTCAGGCGGCTCCTGGAGCGGCTCTTTCGGGACGTGGATTGGGTGTTGCATGCGGGGGACCTGGTCGATCTGTCCGTCCTGGAGCTCTTTGGTCAAAAGGAAGCCCATGCGGTGTACGGCAATTGCGATCCGCCGGAGGTCAGACAGGCCCTTTCGGAAAGGCGGGTCCTCGAGGCGAAGGGGTTTCGTTTGGGCCTGGTCCATGATCCGGAGAGCCTCTGCCGGATGGAAAGAGGGGGCCTGGAGCCGATGGGGCCGCTGGACTGCCTCGTCTTCGGCCACACCCACCGGCCGGTCAATGTCCGGAAGGACGGGGTCCTCTATTTCAACCCGGGCTCGGCGACGGACAACCGCTTTTCCCGGCACAATTCGGTGGGCATCCTCCACATCGGCAAGGGGGTCAGGGGAGAGATCATCGAGTTGCGGGACCATTGATATCGCGGGGGATCGGTGATGGAAAGGATCTTTGCGCCATGGCGGATGGCCTATATCAAGGGCGGGAAGCCTGCCGGTTGCGTCCTGTGCCGGGATGGCCTTCGCGACGAAGCTCTGGTCATCGGCGAGGGGAAACACTGCTTTGTCATGGTGAACCGCTACCCTTACACCGGGGGCCATCTGATGGTCGTTCCCTTCCGCCATGTGTCGGTTCTGGGCGACCTTCTCCCCGAGGAGAGGCTGGAACTCTTTTCCCTCGTGGAGCTCTCGGTCCGCGCGCTGACCGCGGCCATGAAACCGGAGGGCTTCAACATCGGCATGAACCTCGGCAAGGCGGCCGGCGCGGGGATCGACGACCATCTGCATATGCATGTCGTCCCTAGATGGGGCGGGGACACCAACTTCATGAGCGTGATCGGCGAGGTCCGCGTCATTCCTGATGATGTGTCGGGGACCGCGGAACAGCTCAGGCCCATTTTTCAGAATCTTCAGCGGGAGGTCTGCCGGTGAAAGTCATCTATACCATCGTTTTGGCCTTGATCGTGATGTTCATCATCACCTTTTCCCTGGAGAACACAGCCGACGTTCAGCTCCAGTACTACGATTACTTCCGAAGGTCGCTGCCCACCTACATGCTGATCTTCATCGCCTTCCTGTCCGGAGTGATCTTTACGGGTTTCATGGGAATCGTGGAACGGTTCCGCCTGACCCGGACGATCAACCGTCTGAACAAAACCATCCGTGATCTGCGCCGCGAGATGAAGACGAACGGCAATCCCCCTGATGCCCATGACGGCAAGGGGGACTATCCGGAATCGGAAAAAAACGAAATAAAATAGTTGGACAAGCCTCTTCGGTTGTGCTAGAAGCGCGCTCTTGATTTTGAGGTTCGAGCATGAATTTTGGCAATATTGAACCGGCATACCAGGCATACGAAGAGGCAAAATTCGTCGTCATCCCCGTGCCTTACGACCTGACTTCGACATACCAGTCCGGGTCCCGGCGCGGGCCGGGGGCGATCCTCGATGCGTCGGCCAATATGGAGTTCTACGACGACGAGCTCAAGAAGGAGACCTACCAGGCGGGCATCCATACCCTTGCTCCCCTGGAGGCGGACGCCAGCGGGCCTGCCGGGATGGTGGAGAAGGTCCGCGGGGCCGTGGCCGGCGTCTTGACCGGTTGCAAGATCCCGGTGATGATCGGGGGGGAACACAGCATCACCTTCGGTGCCGTTCAGGCCGCCAGGGAGGCCTTTCCCGGGCTCAAGGTCCTCCAGCTCGACGCCCATGCCGATCTGAGGGACGCTTACCAGG
>JAJFUM010000291.1 GCA_021372415.1 Deltaproteobacteria bacterium | reverse complement strand
GCGGATTGGCCGGGTTCTCCTGGAGAGTCTCGGTTTCGTCCCCACGAACATGACCGTCAGCACCCGGGCCCAGCTCGGCGATGTGGGCAACACGTCCGCCATCCCGAAGCCGGCCTTCATCGACACCCTCGATTTTCTCGAAGAGGAGTTGAAGGATGAGACGGGCATCGACATTCCCATCCCCCGCGACGTCGAGGGGGCCGAGTATTTCTTTGCAGCGCCGGTGAGTGACTTCATCATGGAGGCCGACACCCTCCTGGGCATCGCGAAGACGTTTCACGCCGCAGGTGCAAGCTGGACCGTCAGCACGGAAAACTACGACGCCATCAATTACGGGCTTTTCTACAGTGACGAGGTGCTGGAGAAGGTGCTCAACCAGCTCCTGGAGGCGGTCCATCGCCTGAAATGCAAGACCCTCGTCATCGGCGAGTGTGGACACGCCACGAAGTCTGGCTTTCTTTTCCAGAAACTTTTCGGCAGACCTGAGTATCAGGGGATTCAACTCAAGAACATCATCGAGGTCAGCCACCGGTTTCTGAAGGAAGGGAAACTGAAACTGGACCCCTCGAAGAATCAGGGCATCTACACCTACCACGACCCCTGCAATCTGGGTCGCGGTTCCGGACTCTATGAGCAGCCCCGGGAGCTTCTGAGGGCGGCGGTGACACAATTCGTCGAGATGACGCCGAACCGCCAGATGAACTACTGCTGCGGCGGCGGCGGCGGGCTCGTGGTCATCGAGGACCTGCACGATTGGCGGATGTCGGCAGGCGGGATCAAGAAAGCGGACCAGATCCGGTTGACGGGGGCGAAGTACGTCGTTGCCCCCTGCGCAAACTGCAAAAAACAACTGAGGGAGCTGGTCCAGGCCCATCGGCTGGATATGGAGATCGTGGGCCTTCACGATCTCGTCAGCAAAGCGATCGTTTTACAGAGGGGTGCATAAAAGGGTCTCTGCGGGGTAGAGGGTACACATGAACCTGGTCTGGTCACTGCTCGCCGTCCTTATACTTTCCCTGATTGCCTGGGGCGCACATGCGAGCATGAACCTGGCTCCTCTTTTCCTCGTGTTCATTCCCTACGGGGCCTTCGTCGTTTTCCTGGCGGGTTTTGTCTGGCGCATCGTCTCCTGGGCGCAATCGCCCGTGCCCTTCCGCATCCCGACGACCTGCGGACAGCAGAAAACGCTTTCCTGGATGAAATCGGAGCCGCTGGAGAGCCCCCAGGGCACGGCAGCCGTGATCGGCCGGATGGCCCTGGAGATCCTGCTGTTCCGTTCGCTTTTCCGGAATACGAAAGCGGGGATCTATGAGGGCCGCACCGTTTACGGCAGTGCCAAGTGGCTGTGGTTTTTCGGGCTCACGTTTCACTGGTCCCTGCTCATCATCGTTGTCCGGCACATGCGCTTCTTCGTCGAACCCGTCGGCCCCCTGATCAGCGGCCTCTCGGCACTGGATGGTTTTTTCGAACTCGGCACGCCGACACTCTTTCTAAGCGATGCCGCGATCCTTGCGGGCCTGACCTTTCTTTTTGTGCGCCGGGCCGTCGTCCCGCAACTGCGCTACATCTCGCTTTTTACCGATTACTTTGCCCTTCTTTTGATTCTGGCCGTGGCTGCAACGGGCATCCTCATGCGGACGATCTTTCCCGCCGACCTGGAGCAGGTGAAGACCCTGGCCCTGGGGTGGGTCACCTTTTCCCCCGTTGTGCCCCGGGACGTGAGCGCCCTGTTCCAGACCCATCTGTTCCTGGTCTGTGCGCTTCTGGCGTGGTTTCCCTTCAGCAAGCTGATGCACATGGGAGGCGTTTTTCTCAGCCCCACCCGCAACCTGGCCAATGATAGCCGGATGCGAAGGCACATCAATCCCTGGAATGCGCCGGTGAAGGTCCACACCTACGAGGAATACGAAAACGAGTTCCGGGACAAAATGAAAGCGGCCGGGCTTCCTGTGGAGAAGGAGTAGCCATGTCCTCCATCAAGATCGCCAAACCCGAAGATCTGATCCGCATCGGCTACGAACCGCCGCAGACGGCCTGGATGGACACCCCCGTCGACTTCCGGCCGGGGACGTGGAGCTACAGCGGGGCCGCAAAAAACCTGACCTACCTCGATCTTCCGAATCCGAGGGCCTGGCAGCCCCACGACGAAGACTGGAAGCTGCCGGAGAACTGGAAGCAGATCATCCTGGACGGGATGCGGGAGCGCCTGGGGAAGTACCGCTCCTTCAAGCTCTTCATGGAGATCTGCGTGCGCTGCGGGGCATGCGCCGACAAGTGCCATTTTTATATCGGCGGCGGGGACCCCAAAAACATGCCCGTCCTGCGGGCCGAACTCCTGCGATCCGTGTATCGGCGCTATTTCACGGAATCGGGAAGACGATTCGGGAGACTCGCCGGGGCGCGGGATTTGACCGTGGAGGTTCTCAAGGAGTGGTTCTACTATTTCTACCAGTGCACGGAGTGCCGTCGCTGCTCCGTCTTCTGTCCCTACGGGATCGACCAGGCGGAGATCACCATGATCGGCCGGGAACTTCTCAACCTCGTGGGCTGCAACATCAACTGGGTGATCGAGCCTGTGGCGAACTGCTTCCGGACGGGAAACCACCTGGGCATCCAGCCCAACGGCGTCAAGGATATGCTCGACTTTCTGGCCGATGACATCGAGGACCGAACGGGCGTGCGGGTGGAGGTTCCCCTCAACAGAAAGGGCGCCGAGATCCTTTTCGTTGCGCCATCGGGCGACTTTTTCGCCGACCCGGGGACCTATACCTGCATGGGTTACATGATGCTCTTCCACGAGATCGGCCTGAACTACACCT
>JAJFUM010000430.1 GCA_021372415.1 Deltaproteobacteria bacterium | reverse complement strand
GAGTACAGCCCGGTCCTGACGACGGTGGTCATGCCGGGAGACAAGGGTGCCGATGCCTATCGGGAGGTGGTGCTGGAAAAATTCAACATGTCCCTGGGGAGCGGCCTGGGAAAACTCAAGGACCGGGTCTTCAGGATCGGCCATCTGGGGGACTTCAACGACCTGTCGCTGATTGGGACCCTGGGTGGTGTGGAGATGGGATTCGCCGTCGCCGGCGTGCCCCATCAAACGGGGGGAGTCATGGCGGCGATGGAATATCTGGCCGCTCGGTAAGAAGGATCTGCATGGGGCTTGTCGGAGGGGGCCGTGTCCGAAGCCCCGTTCGCCGACCATCGAAAGATGGGAGATTGCGCGTCAGGTGTCTTTCGAGGCCTGTAGGGTCTGCTTGACAGGGCGACGGACAGGCGATAGGCAGCCCCCAAACGCTTTTTGACATCAGCAAGATCCCCCCTGCGGCCTGGTAGGTTTCTCAGGCAGGGGGTGATCCGGCATCCGGGACATCCCTTGTCCCTCTGGATTCGGGCGACTTTGCCGACATGTCCGGGAACGGCACGGTCGGCAGGGGTTTATCAGCGGCACGGCAGACCCTCCTCTAGGAAAGGAAGGCCTGTGGATTTTATTAACAGGGAAGCTGATTTAACAAGAGAAGAAAGGGGTTTTGTCATGAAGAATAGGCTGTATGGTGTTCTATTGGCAGTCGTTCTGGTCCTGTCCTTCGCAGTCTCTGGCTGGACAGCCGATCCTCCCAAACCGAAGGGGTATCCCGAGCGTCCGATAGAGGTTGTCTGCCAGTACGGCGCGGGCGGCGGCAGCGACATCTTTGTCCGGAGCCTTTTTAACGCAGCACGCAAGGACCTCGGCGTGACCGTCAATGTGACGAACATGACCGGTGCCGCGGGCGTCAAGGCCTCCAACTACGTCATCGCCCAGCCTGCCGACGGCTACACGATCTACAACTTCAGCCCGGAACAGCTGATCAACACGGTCATGGGCAGGGAGGACTACAAGGCATTCGCCCCCCTGTGCAACGTGCAGATGGATGAAAGCGTCTTTTATGTCCGGGCGGAGAGCCCCTTCAAGACCATCCAGGATGTGATCAAATACGCCAAGGAGAACCCCGGCAAACTCCAATTCACGGGAACCACGCCGCAGAGTCCCGACGAGATCATCATCAATCTATTCGCCAAGAGTGCGGGGATCAAGATCAAGTATGTCCCCTTCGACAAGGCGCCCGAATCCCACGCGGCGGTCCTGGGCGGTCACCTCGACGTCCTGCATGAAGAGCCGGGCGTCATCATCTCCCTGGTCGAGGCCAAGAGGCTCCGTCCCCTGATCGTCTTCACGGAGAAGCGCCTCCCCAACTGGCCCGACGTCCCCACCGCCAAAGAACTGGGCTACGACATCACCATGGGCCGTTGGCGGGGTCTGGCTGTGAAGAAGGGCACCTCCCCGGAGATCATCAACTGGCTTGCCGCCGTCCTGCAGAAGGCGACGAACGCCGCGTCCTACAAGGAGATCGCCCACAAATCCCTCCTGGACCTCCGTCCGGGTTGGAAGGGGCCAGCTGAGTACGGAAAGTTCTGGGATTCGGAGTTCAAGTCTTACAAGGAAATTCTGGATGACCTAGGCTATACGAGGAAGAAATAGTCCCGGGAGGGTTTGATCATCAAAAGCGGGATGCGGCTGGACCTTCTCCAGCCGCGTCCCGGATTTTAAACCTTCGTTGCGATCCTTCCGCTGCTTGCAATGGAAGGGAGTCAAAGGAGTAGAGCCGTGCTGAAAGGTGAATTGGTATTCAGTATCCTGATCTTTGTGGGTTCCCTGTTTCTGTACTGGGTAGCGGGGAGCTTCTCGGAGGCATCGGTCCTACAAGGTGGCCAGATGGGTCCATCTTTCTGGCCGCAGTTTATCCTTGGATGCCTCATTCTCCTGAGTGGGATCGTCTCTGTCGGAACGATCCGCAAGATCGTGAAGGAGAAGGCATGGGGCGAGTCGTTCATGACGATGGACCGGGGCAAGGTTCGGTTTTTCGTCGCCATCGGCCTGGGGGTCGCATATTTTTTTCTTTTGCCGGTCGTTGGCTTCATCGCCATCACGCCGCTGTTCATGATCGCCTTCATGGTTCTGCTCGGGGAGAAAAGCAAAGGATGGATCATCGGGGTCTCGATAGCGATGACGGCCATCATCGTCATCCTGTTCACGAAGGCCATGTATGTTCCCCTCCCGCGGGGCGAATGGCTGTTCCGCGATTTCAGTCTGCTGTTCTATTGAGGGGGGAGGTGCGATTATGGATATCTGGTTGTCAGCAATACAGACGGTCTTTCAACCCATGACCCTGTTTTTCATTTTTGTCGGTGTGGTTCTCGGGACGGTCCTCGGGGCCATCCCCGGACTTAATTCCACGATGGGGACGG
>JAJFUM010000267.1 GCA_021372415.1 Deltaproteobacteria bacterium | reverse complement strand
CCTGGAGTTTCTTCTGGAGTCCCTCGTCCTCCAGGGCAAGGATCCGGACGGCCATCAGGGCTGCGTTTTTTGCCCCCGCCTTGCCGATGGCCATGGTCGCCACGGGGATCCCGCCGGGCATCTGGACTGTGGCCAGGAGGGCATCGAGACCCTTGAGCGACGTGGCGTCGATGGGGACCCCGATTACCGGGAGCAAGGTCTGTGCGGCGATCACCCCGGCCAGATGGGCCGCGGCCCCGGCCCCGACGATGAGGACCCGGATCCCCCGCTTGGCGGCCCCGCGGGCGAAGGCGCCCGTCCGTTCCGGTGTCCGGTGGGCGGAGGTCAGGAACAGTTCGTGGGGAATCCCGAACTCCGCCAGGACTTTGACGGCTTCCTCCATGATCGGAAGGTCGGAATCACTGCCCATGACAACACTGACGAGAACCTCTTCTTTCTTTTGCATGTCGATTCAGCTCCTTATCGAAACCTTCTCGAGGTAGTTCGAGATGGCGCCGTCGTAGTGTGCCGTGAGCCGGAAGGTCTTCTTGGCGAGCTCGAAGTTGGTGGCCTCCGAGATCTTGCCGCCGGTTTTTTTCATCTCCGCTAGGATCTTCGGATAGTCCGCTGGATCGGTGACCACGGAAACGAACCGGTAGTTCTTGGAGGCCGCACGGAGCATCGATGGGCCGCCGATATCGATGTTTTCGATGGCGTGCTCCAGGGTACATCCCTCTTTGGCGACCGTGTCCTCGAAACGGTAGAGGTTGATGACGACCATGTCGATCAAGCTGATCCCGTGCAGCCTGAGGGCCTGCATATGCGATTCGTTGTCCCTGAGTGCCAGAAGTCCACCGTGAATCTTCGGGTGCAGGGTTTTCACTCTACCGTCCATCATCTCGGGGAATCCAGTGTAGTCGGACACATCGGTGACCGACACCCCGCTTTTCCTGAGCTGGGCCGCCGTTCCGCCGGTGGAGAGAATCTGTACGCCATAGGGCTGGAGCCCTTGGGCCAACTCAACGATCCCCGCCTTGTCCGTCACGCTGATCAGCACCCTCTTGATCTCGTTCAACAGCATATCCTTAACCCTCCTATTTGTGAGATGTATTGGCCTTGATCTGTCTCATGTGGTCCACCCGCCGGCGCACCAGCGGCTCGGTGCCGATGTCTGGCCGATGGTCGACGGGACCCCGGATGGCTGACACGGCCCTCTCTGCGATCCGTTCCGCCTCCGGCAGATCCGCGGCGATCCCGACCACGCCGATCGCCCTGGAGGAGGTCATATAGAGGCCGTCACTCCGGCGGTCGATGGAGGAGTAGTAGAGCCTGGCCCCCTGCACCGGGCCGATTTCGATCCGGGACGAGGTGGAGGCGGCCTCGGGGTGATCCGCGGGTAGGCCGTAGCCCTTCGGGACGACATACTTGCACACCGTCGCCTTCCTATCAAAGGCGATGTCAAGGCGGTCAAGCCCTCCCGAGAGGATGGCCTGGCAGAGGTCGATGAAGTCGGTCTTGAGGAGCGGCAGGATGTTCATCGCCTCCGGGTCGCCGAGACGGGCGTTGTATTCGATCAGTTTGACTCCAGAGGCGGTGATCATGAACCCTCCGTACATGATCCCCCTGTAGGGGACGCCGGTTTCCTCCCGGATCGCCGCGGCGACCTTCCGCGTGATCTCCAGGCCCTGGGAGACGGCATCGGCGTCCAGAAAGGGCAGGAGATGGTCGGCACAGGAGTAGGACCCCATCCCGCCGGTGTTCGGGCCGCGGTCGCCGGCAAAGCGCCGCTTATGGTCCTGGACCGGAGGGGTCGCCACGACGGTGCGGCCGTCGCTGAAGCACTGAAGGGAGAACTCCTCGCCCTCCAGTTTTTCCTCCACCGTGAGCCCCGGATGGTCCTTGAAGATGGCCCGGCAATGGTCGAGGGCTTCGGCTGGAGTCTCGAAGTGGTCCCCCTGGACGAGGACCCCCTTGCCGCCTGTCAGGCCATCCGGCTTCAGGACGATTCCGGTCAGGCCCTCGAAGAAAGCCTCGATGCCGTCGAGGGATGTGAAATTCCTGAAACAGGGATTCCCGGGGATTCGGTATTTTTCAAGGAGATTGCGGGTGAAGGACTTCGAAGTTTCAAGCCGTGCCAGGGCCTTTGTCGGGCCCACCGCCGGGACCCCCGCCGCCAGGAGGGCATCGACGACGCCGTGGCCCAAGGGGTCTTCGGGACCGACGACGGCGAAGTCGATCTTCGCTTCCTTGGCGAATGCGATGATCGACTCCAGGTCGTTGTAGCGGCCGATTCGGGTTCCTTCCGCCAACGAGGCGATGCCGGGGTTGTTGGTCTTCATGAAGGCATAGAGGCGGGGGGAGCGTTGGGATCCCGCGATCGCTTCGGCGATCGCGTGTTCCCGCGCTCCGTTTCCGATGAGAAGGACATGGGCCATAGCGATCTCCTCCGCGTTTGACCGGGAACGCGTCCCCCTGTGCCCGTCTATCGCGGCATGGCGGGAATAGGGGTCGCAATGTAAGAGATAGTTTTTACCGGGAAGCCCCGCTTTCAAGGGCGGTGATCTTCACGCCTTATGGATGTCGCCAACACATACCGAAAAAAGAGACGGGAGTCAAACAAATCCAGGGGTAAGAGACAAATCGTTTGTCTTTTCCCCGCGGGATCTGGTAAGTTTCGCACCAGCCCGGCGGTACATCCTTTCGGACGACGGGTCCGAATTTAAGGATAATCGGCCGATGTTCAAAGGGCCGGCGGTGACGGGCATGGGGGCAAGCATGAGCGGATGGGATCAGAGACAGGGGGATGCGGCGACGATGTGGACGATCATCCTGGCGGCGGGGCAGGGGAAGCGGATGCAGTCCGACCTGGCGAAAGTCCTCCATCCTGTCTGCGGTGTTCCCATGCTGACCCATGCGGTCCGGGCCGCCCGTCTGGCCGGATCGGGGCGGATCGTGGTCGTCATCGGCCATCAGGCCGACCGGATCCGGCAACAGTTTGAGGGAGAGGATATCCTCTTTGTGGAGCAACGCGAGCGGTTGGGTACGGGCCATGCGGTGCTGCAGGCCCGGGAGGCTTTCAGGGGATACGGGGGTACCGTCGCCATCCTCTGCGGGGATGTCCCCCTGATCCGTCCCGAGACGGTGCGGGCACTTCTTGACCGTCACCTCAGGGAAAGGGCGACTGTGACGGTCCTCACGACCATCCCGGCGGAACCTTCCGGCTATGGGCGGGTGGTCAAGGCGGATGACGGTGCCGTTCTGAAGATCGTTGAGGATAAGGATGCAACCGCCGCGGAACGTCGGATACGCGAGATCAACACGGGAATCTACTGCGTGGAGAGCCCCTTTTTATTCGAGGCGGTGGCCGGTCTCGGCAACCGGAATGCCCAAGAGGAATACTACCTGACCGATATCGTTGAGATCGCAAACCAGAAGGGATTGCGCGTGGTCTCTTCCCTGGCCGACGATCCCCGGGAGGTGATGGGGATCAATACCCCCGCTGAGCTTGAGAAGGCCTGTACGCTGATGGAGAGCAGGGGGGGTAAGGCGTCCCCTCTGGATGGGACCGGCCCATGAAGATCGGTGCGCTGGCCCTGAAGGACAACGTTCTTCTTGCTCCCATGGCTGGGATCACCGATCTGCCGTTCAGGTCGATCGTTCGAGGTTTCGGCTGCAGCCTGGCCTTCACCGAGATGGTCAGTGCCAACGGCCTGGTGCGGGAAGCGGGGAAGACCTGCCGTTACCTTGACTCCTCTCCCGCCGACCGGCCGCTCGGGGTCCAGATCTTTGGTTCCGACCCCCGGACTCTGGCAGAGGCCGCAAGAATAGCCGCCGGGAAGGGGGCGGATCTGATCGACGTCAATATGGGCTGCCCGGTCAGGAAGGTGATCAAGACCGGTTCAGGGGCGGCCCTGATGCGGGACCCCAACCGGGCGGCGGCCGTCCTCGATGCCGTCAGGAAGGCCACGGATCTCCCTCTGACGGTCAAGATCCGGGCCGGCTGGCGACCGCGGGAACGAAACGCCCTTGAGATCGGCCGCATCGCCGAGGCATGTGGCGTGGACGCCGTCATCCTCCACCCGAGAACGGTCGACCAGGGGTTCGGTGGGTTGTCGGACTGGGGGCTTATCGCCGCACTCAAGGCCCAATCGAGGATACCGATCATCGGCAGCGGGGATGTACGCCGGCCCGGGGATGCGGTCCGGATGCTCGATGAGACCGGGTGCGATGCCGTGATGGTGGGGCGGGGATCCCTGGGGAGTCCCTGGATCATCGGGGACATTCTCATCCGTCTTGCCGGGGGGGTGCCCGTTCCCATGCCTCTGGCCCGGAGGGAAGAGACGATCCGCCGCCATCTGGCCTTGGCCAGCGATTATTACGGGGAAAAGGTGGGGACCCGGGACTTTCGAAAGCACCTGCTCTGGTATACCAAGGGGCTGCGGGGAAGCGCCCAGTTCCGCCAGGTGGCAGGGCAGATTACCGATCAGGCATCGGTCTGGAGGGCCCTCGAAGCCTATTTCCACACCCTGTCCTCCGATGAACCGGATGACGGGGATGATCCTGCCCTCCGGGACCCCTGAATCGCCGATACCCCCCATCCCCTCGTTGCATAAGAGGCAATGACGCCGCCATCTATATGGGACTCTCCCTGCCTTGCAACGACGATGGGCACGTGCTACGTTACATGGCTCATCAACAGCCGGTTGTCGTGTCGTCCGTCGATCACCGATAAGGAGGTTTTGCCATGCCTGAGGCCGATTTCAATACCAAAGAAAAAGAGTACCACCCCGAAATTCCACAGAAGACGACGCCCTTCTTCCTGAAAGGGGCGGGATCGTACGACTGGGGCATGAAGAACCGCTTGGCGCGTACCTTCGACCCCAAGAGCGGCCGCACGGTCATGCTGGCAGTCGATCACGGCTACTTCCAAGGGCCTACCACCGGCCTCGAGCGCATCGACCTGTCCATCATCCCCCTCATCCCCTATTGCGATGCGCTCTTCTGCACGCGTGGGATCCTGCGCTCCCTTGTCCCGCCCCAAAGCCAGAAACCGATGGTCCTGCGTGCCAGCGGCGGCCCGAGCATCCTCAGGGAGCTTTCTAACGAGGAGATCGCCATGGATATGGAGGACGCCCTCCGGCTGAACGCCTCGGGCGTCGGCATCCAGGTCTTTATCGGAGGGGAGTTCGAGACCCGTTCGGTCCACAACATGACCCGCTTGGTCGATCTCGGGATGCGGCACGGCATGCCCGTTATGGCCGTGACGGCGGTCGGCAAGGACATGAAGCGTGACGCCCAGTATTTCCGACTCGCCTGCCGGATCTGTGCCGAACTCGGGGCCACGTACGTGAAGACTTATTACGTGGAGGAGGATTTCGAGACCGTCACCGCTTCCTGCCCGGTCCCCATCGTCATGGCCGGCGGCAAGAAGCTGCCTGAGCTCGATGCCCTGACGATGGCCTACAATGCGGTTCAGGGCGGGGCAGCGGGTGTCGACATGGGGCGGAACATCTTCCAGAGCGATTCGCCTGAGGCCATGATCCAGGCCGTGCGCGCCGTGGTTCATGAGAACATGAAGCCCCAGCATGCCCTGGACCTTTACCGGACGCTCAAGGACAGAATCGACAGGGAGAAGGCCTGAGACCCAGACCTTCCCGCCATGCGGAGAAAGAACCATGAAAGTTGCCATGTGGTACAACAATGGGGACATCCGCATTGAGGAGCAACCGCTCTGTCCGCCCGGGCCGGGGGAGATGATCGTGAAGGTCATCTCCTGCGGTATCTGTGGCTCGGACGTTGTGGAGTGGTACCGCCTGCCTCGTGCGCCGCTTGTCCAAGGCCACGAGATCGGAGCCGTGGTCGTCGAAACCGGTGCCGCTGTGGAGAAATTCAAAACGGGCGACCGGGTCTTCATTGCCCCCAAGGTCCCCTGCCTGCAATGCCGGTACTGCCGAAATGGGCATTTCCCGCAATGCACGGGGGTGAAGGAACGCCTGCCGGGCGGCTTCGCCGAATACATTCTCGTCTCTGAACGCCTCCTCGAACAAGGCGCCTATCTCCTGCCCGATTCGATTTCCTTTGACCAGGGCACCTTTATCGAACCCCTGGCCTGCGTCGTGCGCTCGCAGGCGGTCGCGGGCCTGCACGGGGGGGAATCGGTGCTCGTTCTCGGCTGCGGCATGGCGGGTCTGCTGCAGATCCAACTTGCCAAACGGAGAGGCTGCCGGATTGTGGCGACGGACATTGATCCCGGAAAATTAAAACGCGCCGCGTCATTGGGAGCGGACCTTACGATACCGGCAGCGGAAGACGTTCCCGAGCGGATGAAGGAATTCCTGCGGGGAAAAGCCGATGCGGTCTTCCTCTGCACCTCGGCCCTTCCGGCAGTCGTGCAGGCCTGGTCTGCGGTGGACAAGGGCGGGGCGGTCGTCTTTTTCGCAGTGCCCGGCCCCGAGAAACCGGTAACGATTCCCATCAACACCTTCTGGACGCAGGAGGTCCGCGTCCTCACCTCGTACTACTGCGGACCGCCGGACATCGAGGAATCGATGCGGCTCCTGGCCGCCCACGCCATCGAGGTGGATTCCCTCATCACCCATCGCTTCCCCCTGTCCGAGACCGCCAAGGGCTTCCAACTGGTGCTGGAGGGCAGGGCAGCCCTCAAGGTGATCATCCAGCCCCATGAGCAGCGGTCCGAATCGTGCGCCCCTTGCATGGATCAGTGAAGCGGATTCATTGAGAATATCCAGTGAATGGACCGATCGGCCAGTTCGCTGGATCAGCGGCACAGATGGGCATATTGGCCCTGCCGGATATTGGGCGGAACAGGGAGAATGAGGGTTTCCAGGCGTAATGATGGAATATTTCAAATGCTCTCTGCCGGAGACGCGGTCATGACGGCCGATCTCACGGGTCATGGCGATAGGGGCTTCTGCGAGCGATGAGCGGTAACGGGAGTCCAGAATCACCGGCTCCGGGATACACGTGAGGTTTTGGGAAGCGGCCGGTGCTGCTGGTGGCAGGGCTGATCACCGATCGGATCTGGCTGGAGAACTCTGGGTGACTGCTGCCCGAGGATGACCCCCGCTGGACCGGGGGACAGGAAATTAAGATCTTGACTTTCCAGGGTCACGTTGTCATAATCAGGCCAAATTTGTCCGATGCCAGGGTGTCCCTGTTAGGCGGTTCATTTTTCTGTTGGATCTCATAAAGATGGGTGCGGCTGTGGAATTTCAAAAGTTTGATGAATTGGAAAAGAAGATCAACGATTTGATTGTGGACTACACGCTGCTGAAGAAGAGGAACCTGGAAATAGAGGCGCTACTGCAAAGCAAAAACACTGAGCTCGAAGAGGTAAACAAAAAAATAGGGGGGTTAAGGGAAGAACGGGATGCGGTACGCACAAAGGTGGACTCGCTTCTTGATTTGCTTCAGGAGATTAAGTCACCCTAAACAAACCTTGAGGTCGTCCATTGAAAAAGCGCTTTGACGTCAGGATACTGGGACAGGAGCTTACGGTCACAAGCGATTCAGGGGATGAACATGTAGCAAATGTAATCAGGTATGTCAGTGACAAGGTGCGGGAGGCGGAAAAAGCCGCCCCAAGCAAGGGCGCCTTGGACATTGCCATCCTGGCCGCATTGAACATTGCGGATGAATATTTGCGGATGAGGTCAAGGGAAAACGTATATAGTCAGTTGGAGATAAGATCCGAGCAGTTGATCCATTTGATCGACGATGCAAGATAGACAGCGTATCCCCTGCGATGTGCGTGATTAACATTCGTTTTTTGAGCCAACACCTTGGAACCGGGGGCCTTGCCTTGTTCGCCGTGCGCATGGCTGCCGTTATCCCGTCAATGCGGGTGGGCAGATAGCCTGAAGCGACAATATTAGGCGCCCACTTTTTCAAAAGGTTCAAAAAGGTGCTTAACACGGCATAGGCGGGGGTTTTTTTATCCATTCCCCGATTGCCGTTCAACCGCATCCCTCCCCGGTAACCTCCTGAATCGATCAGAAGACAATTCGTTTTTGATTCACTAAGTTCAAGGAGGTGAACACTTTGCCATATAATACCATCATGATGATCGTCACATCGCTGGCGATGCTGTCCATCGGTGTGGCGTTGGGTTACATCATCAACCAGAGGCTTGCCCGCAAGAAACTGGAATCCTCGGAGAATCTCTCGGCGCGGATTGTCGACGAGGCCAAGAAGGAAGCGGAGACCATTAAAAAGGAGGCCATCCTTCAGGCCAAGGAGAACCTGCTGAAGGTCAAGAGCGAGTTTGAAAGGGACACCAGGGACCGGAAGGGCGAACTGGATGCCCTGGAACGGAGGATCCGTGCCAAGGAGGAGAATCTCGAGCGGAGAACCGACACGCTCTCCCAAAAGGAAACAGCGATCGAAAACCGCGAAAAGGCACTCCTTCAAAAAGAGTCCCAACTCAACGAGAAACACGAACGGGCCAACCGGATGATCGAGGAGCAGAAGCAGAAGCTCGAGCAGATCGCCGGGATCACGTCGGAGGAGGCGAAGACCTCTCTCATCCAGTCCATGGAGGCGTCGGCCAAGAGGGATGCCGCTTTGCTGATCCGCAAAATTGAGGAGGAGGCCAAGCGTACCGCGGACAAGATGTCCCGGGAGGTCATCGCCTTTGCCATTCAGCGGTATGCCGGCGATTATGTGGCCGAAAATACGGTTTCAGTGGTTAATCTTCCCAACGATGAGATGAAGGGGCGGATCATCGGACGGGAGGGTCGGAACATCCGGGCCATCGAGGCAGCCACCGGGATCGACCTGATCGTCGATGACACGCCGGAAGCGGTGGTCCTGTCCAGTTTTGATCCCGTCCGCCGGGAAGTGGCCCGTCTCTCCCTGGAGAGGTTGATCACCGACGGACGGATCCATCCCGGCCGGATTGAGGATATCGTCAAGAAAGTCCGTTCCGAGGTGGACAATCTCATCAAGGAGACCGGGGAACGGATCTCCTTCGATGTGGGGGTTCACGATCTGCATCCCGAACTGATCACTCTGCTCGGCTCGCTCAAGTACCGGACAAGCTATTCGCAGAACGTCCTCCAGCATTCCATCGAAGTGGCCCATCTGACCGGGATGATGGCGGCCGAGCTGAAGATGAACATCAAGGAGGCCAAGAGGGCGGGGCTCCTGCACGACATCGGCAAGGCGATCGATCACAAGGTGGAAGGAACCCATGCCGCGATCGGGGCCGATTACGCCAAACGGTTCGGGGAGTCGCCGCGGATCGTCCAGGCCATCGGCACCCACCATGATGACGGAAGGACCAACACCCTCCTGGGCGTTCTGGTCCAGGCGGCCGATACCCTGTCGGCTGCAAGGCCAGGGGCGCGTAGGGAGATGCTGGAAAGCTACGTCAAGCGGTTGGAGGAATTGGAAAATATCGCAAACTCCTTCAGTGGCGTGGACAAGTGTTACGCCATTCAGGCCGGCAGGGAGATCCGGATCCTCGTGGAGAACGAGAAGATTTCGGACAACGACACCGTGATGCTCTGCAGAGACATCATCAAGAAGATCGAGGCAGAGCTCGCCTATCCAGGCCAGATCAAGGTGACCGTCATCAGGGAGACGAGGGTCTCCGATTTTGCCCGCTAGGACCGCCATGAGGATACTCTTTATCGGAGACATCGTGGGAAAGCCCGGCCGAAGGGCTGTCCGCGACCTCCTGCCCGGGATCATCGAAGAGTGCCGGATTGATTGTGTGATCGCCAATTGCGAGAACGCGGCGTCCGGATTCGGTGTCACGCGGGAGGTCGTCGAGGAACTTTACAGCAGCCGAATCGACGTATTGACCTCAGGGAATCATGTCTGGGACAAGAAGGAGGTCCTGGATTTCATAGAGGAGTATGAAACGCTCCTTAGGCCTGCCAATTATCCAGCAGGGGCTCCCGGCCATGGCAGTGTCGTGATCCCGACTCCAGGAGGAATCCCCGTCGGGGTGATCAACCTGGAGGGCAGGATCTTCATGCACCCCAGCGACTGCCCCTTTCGGACCGCCGACAGGGAGATCGAGAAGCTGAAGGAAGCCTCTGTGATCATCGTGGACATGCATGCCGAGGCCACGTCGGAGAAGATCGCCATGGGCTGGTATCTGGACGGTCGCGTCACTGCCGTTTTGGGGACCCATACCCACGTCCAGACGGCGGACGAGCGGATCCTGCCTCGCGGCACCGCGTACATCAGCGATGCGGGGATGACGGGCCCTTTCGATTCCGTCATCGGGATCAGGAAGGACACCATTCTGGAGCGCTTTCTCCTTCAGATCCCCAACCGATTCGATGTGGCCAAGGGGGATGTTCGCCTCCAGGGGGTCTTGATCGATGTGGGTGCGGAGGGCCGCTCCGTCGGGATCACAAGGTTGAGTGTGCCCGTTAAGGGGGAGGGGGTCTGATCGACGTTGATGGCCTGGAAAAAGACCGGTGGAGGTCCAGGAGGAGGGATTCTGTAGGGATTCTGTTACGATGGAGGCGAAAATTTGAAGAGTGTCTATGAGGTTTTTCGGGAGAGGGGGTTTATCGAGCAGATCACCGATGAATCGCAGATCCGTGAGCTCCTGG
>JAJFUM010000218.1 GCA_021372415.1 Deltaproteobacteria bacterium | reverse complement strand
TCCGGCATGTCCGGATAATCCGCCAGGGAGCGGAGGCTGATCCCGATGTCCTGCAGGAGGGCCTGGATCTCCCGGACCTTCCCGGGGTTGCGCGAGGCGAACAGGAGCTCTTTCAGAGGAGCCCCCCGAGGATCTCCCTCTGTTTCCGCGTCAATTCGGCGATGCCCTGGCCGGCCAGGTCGGTCATGGCGTTGAGCCGGTCCCGGTCGAAGGGCACCGACTCCGCGGTCCCCTGGACCTCGATGAAACGCCCGCCGCCGGTCATCACGAAGTTCATGTCCACATCGGCCCGCGAATCCTCCCCGTAGTCGAGGTCGAGCAGGAGCTCCCCCCCGACCACGCCGACGCTGACCGCGCAGACATAGTCCGCCACGGGAATCCGGGGGATCTCCCCCCGCTCCTTCAGGCGGCGGAAAAGATCCACGAGGGCCACGAATCCACCGGTGATGGAGGCCGTGCGCGTGCCCCCGTCGGCCTGGATCACGTCGCAGTCGACCGTGATCGTCCGTTCGCCGAAGGCGGTCAGGTCCGTGACGGCCCTCAGGGAGCGGCCGATGAGCCGCTGGATCTCATGGGTCCTTCCCCCCACCCTGCCGCTGGTCGATTCCCGCGTGGACCGGGTCTTGGTCGCCGCCGGAAGCATGGCGTATTCCGCGGTCAGCCAGCCCCGTCCCGAATTCCTCAGGAAGGGGGGGACCTTCTCCTCCAGCGTGGCGGCGCAGATGACCCGGGTGCGGCCCATCTCCACCAGGACCGATCCCTCGGCGAACTGGAGAAAGTCCCGGACGATCCGGAAGTCCCTCAGCCGGTTCCACGGCCTGCCGTTGTCCCTTGCCACCGCCGCCCTCCTACGGATTCTTCTGGAAATACTCCTGCAGCCCCCGGACCAGCGCCCGGGCCACGGCCCGCTGCGTCTGCTCCTCGCCGAGGGCCTTCCTGTCCTCCGGATGGGTGGCGAACCCCACCTCGACGACAATCCCCGGGGCCGTCACCCCTTCCAGGAGCGGGCAGGGCGCATCGCGCAGCCCGCGTCCCTTGCGGGGGAAAACCGACTCGAGGGCATTCTGGGTCCGCTGGGCCAGCCTGACCGAATCGTTGAGGGAACGGTTCTGCTCCATGTCCTTGAGGATAGGGGCCGAACTGCCCGCACCGGCGGCAGCGGCCTGCCTGAACCCCGGGAAGTAGACCTCGTAACCGGCCGCCTTCTTCCCGAAGCCGGCATTGACGTGAAGGCTGATCAGGCAGTCGGGCTTCATCCCCGCGGCCATCTTGATCCGGTCTGCGACCGTCACGCCCCGGTCCGCCGAGCGGGTCAGCTGGACCTGGAGGTTCGCCGTCTTCTGCGCCTCCTGGCGGACCATCAGGGCCATGTTCAGGGTCAGGTCCTTTTCACGGATCTTGTCGGAAACGACCCCCGTGTCGTCTCCGCCGTGGGCCGGATCGACCAGGACGGTATAGCGCTGCTGCTGGGCACCCCATCCGGGTGCGGAGCACAGGGCGAGAAGGATCGCCGGGAGCACGATCCCAAGTCCGATTCGGTGATGCCATCCATTCATGGGTCCTTCTTTTCCTTTCCGTCCGCCCCTCTCCAAGGTCCGTGCTTCATACAGCAAAGGGGCGCGTGCTGTCAATTCCTATCGTCGCGGCGCCGGCGATCCTAGCCGTGCAGGGTCCTCTCCACGGAGACGACCCCGTGCAGCCTCTTGATCGCCGCGGCGACCCTGTTGAAATGCTCCAGATCGTTGACATCGATGACGAAATCGCAAGTCGCCTGTCCGTCCCTGGCCGTGTTGATCTCCGCGTGCGTGATGTTCACGTCCATGGCGGAGATCGCCGAGCTGATATCGGCCAGGATTCCCTTCTTGTCATTGCAGATGATCCGCATGGGGACCTGGTAGTCCCGCTTTTCCCGGATGTCCCATTGCACGTCCACCAGCCTTTCGGGATCCATGTCCCGCACGTGGATGCAGCCAGCCGTGTGGACCGTGATCCCGCGGCCGCGGGAGATGTAGCCGATGATCTCGTCGCCCGGAATGGGGTCGCAGCATTTGGCGAACCGCACCAGGATGTCGTCCACCCCGGTCAGCGACACGCCGATGGGCGCGGCGCCCTTCTTGCGCGGCTTCTCCGCCGCCGCCTCCTTCTTCTTTTCCTCCTCGGGGAGGAACTTGTGGACGATATGGAGCGGCGACACCCTGCCGTATCCCACCATGGCCATCAGGTCGTCGAGGTTCTCGATATGGCATTCGGCAAGGACCGTCTCGATCTCCTTGGACTTGGCCGCCGTGCCGAATTTGAGGTGGTGCTTCTTGAACTCCCGCTCCAGGAGGTCCTTGCCCAGGGCCACGCTCTTCTTGCGCTCCTCGGTCTTGACCCAGGCCCGGATCTTGGCGATCGCCCGCGAGGTCACGACGAATTTCAGCCAGTCCTTGCTGGGATGATGCCCCGACTGGGTGATGATCTCGATCGTATCGCCGTTCTGGAGCTGGTACTTGAGCGGCACGATGCTCCGGTTCACCTTGGCCCCGATGCACTTGTTGCCGATGTCCGTATGGATGCTGTAGGCGAAGTCGATGGGGGTCGCCCCCTTGGGGAAGGACCTCACGTCCCCGTTCGGCGTGAAGACGTACACCTCCTCGGGGAAGAGGGCCACCTTCAGGTTGGACATGAATTCCCGGGGGTTCTTGATCTCCTGCTGCACGTCGAGCAGTTCCCTGAGCCTCTTGATCTGGTCCTGTTCGTCGCTGGAGACGGCCCGGCCCTCCTTGTAGCCCCAGTGGGCGGCGATCCCCTCCTCGGCCCATTCGTGCATCGCCCTGGTCCGGATCTGGATCTCGACCCGCTCCCCGTAGGGGCCGATGACCGTCGTGTGGAGGGACTGGTAGTGGTTGGCCTTGGGCATCGCGATGTAATCCTTGAAACGGCCCGGGACCGGCTTCCAGAGGGCGTGGACGACGCTCAGGGCCTCGTAGCAGTCCTTCTCCTTGTCCGAGTCCAGGATCACGCGGAAGGCGGTCAGGTCGTAGACCTCGTCGAAGTCGATGTGCTGCTCCTTCATCTTGGTGTAGATGCTGTAGAAGTGCTTGGACCTCCCCTCCACCACGCCCTTGATGCCGAAGCGGTCCATCTCCCCCATGATGATCCGCTTCACCTCCTCGGTGTACTGGTCCCGCTTCTCCTTCTTCTTGACCACCCGCTTGGCCAGCTCGTTGTAGGCGTCGAAGTTCAGGTACCGGAAGGAGAGATCCTCCAGTTCCGTCTTCATCCAGTTGATCCCCAGGCGGTTGGCCAGGGGCGCGTAAAGCTCCAGGGTCTCCTTGGAGATGTAGAGCTGCCGGTCCGGCGTCTGGTACTCGAGCGTCCGCATGTTGTGGATCCGGTCGGCCAGGCGGACCAGGAGGATCCGGATGTCGGAGGACATGGCCAGGATCATCTTCCTGAAGTTCTCGGCCTGGCGCTCCTCCTGGTTGCCCAGGGTGATCTTGCTGATCTTGGTCAGGCCGTCGACGAGGAAGCCCACGTCCTTGCCGAAGTGCTCCTCGATCTGCTCCTGGGTGGCCAGCGTGTCCTCGACCGTGTCGTGCAGCAGTCCCGTCACCAGGGTCGCCGCATCGAGTTTCATGTCGGCCAGGATCCCGCACACCTCCATGGGATGGGTGAGGTAGGGCTCGCCCGAAAGGCGGACCTGCCCCTGATGGACCGAGGCGGAAAAGATGTAGGCCTTTTCGATCATCCCGATCTCGTCCGGCGAGAGGTAATGCTGAACCTTGTCGAGAATGTCGTTGATGCGGAGCATGAAGCCTAAATTCCTTCACCGATGCGGGCCTGGAGGAATCCCTCGACCTCGGCCAGGGGGAGCGACGACACCTCTGCGGTGCGCCGGCATTTGACTTCCACTTTTCCCTCGGCGAGCTTCTTCGGCCCGACCGTCACCCGCCAGGGAATCCCGATCAGGTCGGCGTCCTTGAACTTGACGCCCGCCCTCTCGTCCCGGTCGTCGAGAATCACCTCCACGCCCTTCTGGACCAGGCCGCTGTAGATCCGCTCGGCCGCCTCCATGAGCGGCTGCTCGTTCACGTTGGTCGGGGTGATGATGACCGCATAGGGGGCCAGGGGCAACGGCCAGACGATCCCGTCCGCGTCGTGGTTCTGTTCGATCGCCGCGGCGACGGTCCTGCCGATGCCGATGCCGTAGCACCCCATGATCATCGTCTTTTCCTGGCCGTCCCGGTCCAGGTAGACGGCCCTCATGGCCTTGCTGTACTTGGTCCCCAGCTTGAAGACGTGCCCGACCTCGATGCCCCGGACGAAGCGGATCTCTCCCCCGCAGCGGGGGCAGGGGTCGCCCTCGCGGATCGCCCGCAGGTCGGCGAACTCCGGATCGGGGTAATCCCTTCCGGGGTTCGCGTTGCGCAGGTGGTAATCCTCCCGGTTGGCCCCCATCACCCAGTTGGCCCCTCCCCGGAGGGCATGGTCGGCGACGATCCGGGTCTTGATGCCGACGGCGCCGGCGAATCCCCGCGGCGATCCCGTCGCCTTGACGATCATCTCGTCGGAAGCCAGTTCCAGGACGCCGCATCCGAGGAAATTGCGGACCTTGGCCTCGTTGACCTCATGGTCGCCCCGGACCAGGACGGCCACCGCCGTCCCGTCGGCGTCGTAGATCAGGGTCTTGACGACCTGCTCGGGCTTGACCTTCAGATAACCGCAGACCTCCTCGATCGTCCGGACGCCGGGCGTGTGAACCTCCTCGAGCGGCAGCGCCGCGGCGGCCGCCTGCGCCGCGGCGGCGGCGACCTCCGCCTTTTCCAGGTTGGCCGCGTACTGGCAGGTCCCGCACAGGACGATCGCATCCTCGCCGGAATCGGCGGTCACCATGAATTCGTGGGAGAAGCTCCCCCCGATGCTCCCCGAGTCCGCCTCCACGGGCCTGAACTTGAGGCCGCAGCGCGTGAAGATCCGGTTGTAGGCCTCGAACATCTTCCGGTAGCTGGCCTCGGCGCCGGCCTCGTCGGCGTCGAAGCTGTAGGCGTCCTTCATGCCGAATTCCCGGCAGCGCATCACGCCGAACCTCGGCCGGATCTCGTCGCGGAACTTGGTCTGGATCTGGTAGAGGTTTCTGGGAAGCTGCCGGTAGGTCTTGATCTCGTTGCGGACCAGGTCGGTGATGACTTCCTCGTGGGTCGGCCCCAGGCAGTACTCCCTCTCGTGGCGGTCCCGGAACCGGAGGAGCTCCTTGCCGTAATGGACCCAGCGGCCCGACTCCTGCCAGAGCTCCGACGGCTGGACCATCGGCAGGAAGACCTCCTGGGCGCCCGCCCGGTTCATCTCCTCCCGGACGATCTGCTCGAACTTGCGGATGACCCGGTACCCCAGGGGGAGATAGGAATAGATCCCGCTGGTCAGTTTCCTCATCATGCCTGCCCGGATCATGAGCTGGTGGCTGATCAGTTCAGCGTCCGAGGGGACCTCCCTTCCGGTGGGCAGGAACATTTCCGAATAACGCATGACTCCTCCTTACGCTTCCTCCGCCCGTGCGGACGTCACTTCCCCCGCCTGCGGGGGATCTTTTTCAAAACCTTTTTCGGCGGCCGGTCCTCCGCGGGGGCCGCGGGGGCTTCGGCTGCGGGGACTCCGGCGGCCGTCATCCGGCCGATCTCCTCCAGGAGGACCGGGAGGAACTCCTCTTCGGCGATCCGCCGCACGGTCCGGCCTTTCTTGAAGAGCATCCCGGCGCCTTTTCCCCCGGCGATCCCGATGTCCGCCTCCCTGGCCTCCCCGGGACCGTTCACGACGCATCCCATCAGGGCGATCTTCAGGGGGGCCTTCACGTCCTTGAGCCCCCGTTCCACCTTCCGGACCAGGGGGGCCAGATCGATCTCGCACCGTCCGCAGGTGGGACAGGCGATGATGTCCGGGCCGACCTCGCGGATCTTCAAGGCCCTCAGGATCGAATAGGCCACGCCCAGTTCCTGGACCGGGTCGCCGGTCACGGAGACCCTGATGGTGTCTCCGATCCCGTCGTAAAGGAGCGTTCCGATCCCGATGGCGGATTTGATGGCCGCCTGGAGCAGGGTCCCGGCCTCGGTGACCCCCAGGTGGAGGGGGTAGTCCGTCTGCCGGGCGGCGAGCCGGTAGGCCTCGATCGTCGTGGCCACGTCGGAGGACTTCAGCGACAGCTTGATGGCCCCGAAGTCCATGGACTCCAGGAGGCGGATGCTCGCCAGGGCGCTCTCGACCAGGGCCTCCGCGGTCGGCCCCCCGTGACGGGCGGCGATCTTCTTTTCGAGCGATCCGGCGTTGATCCCGATCCGGATCACCTTGCCGCATCGCCGGGCGGCCCTGACGATTTTGCGGATCCCCTCGCGGGGGATGTTTCCCGGGTTGATCCGGATGCCGTCGGCGCCGTGGTTCATGGCCAGAATGGCCAGGTCTTCGCGGAAATGGATGTCGGCGATCAGGGGAATGGAGATCCGGGACTTGATCTCATGGATGGCGGCGGCCGCCGCCTCGTCGGGAACGGCGACGCGGATCACCTCGCAGCCCGCCCCGGTGAGCCTGCGGATCTGCCGGAGGGTGGCCTTGACGTCCCGCGTATCGGTGGAGGTCATGGACTGGACGACCACCGGGGCGCCGCCCCCGATCTGAAGGCCCCCCAGATGAACCGGTTTGGTCTTTCTCTTTTGGCCTGATGGATCCAACCACGCCCCTCCCCCTGGATTTCATCGCCGCGGGGTCCAACCCCTCGTAAGTTTGTGATGATGCTGAAGCTATAGCATGAAGGGTCGAGGGCAGGCAATGGGTAATTTCCCGCCCCGGACCTGGCCATTCCGGATATCCTCCGAGATCAGGGGGGAATTTTTTATCCGTCTTTCCCATTTGGTGCATAATTTGCTATATATGGAATCATAGGGGGTGCTGCTGCCAACTTTGTTGGCGGGACGGGCCTCCTGAATCCATTTAACGAAAAGGGGTCCATCAGGAAGAGACGCCTTGAATAACCACGGAAGGAGGGTTTGGCAATGAAGAGAGTGGCAATATTTGCAGTCATGGCGGTTTTGCTGGGGTGTTTTGTCTTTGGAATCTGTGCCGCAGCGGATCGCTTCGTAAAAAACAACGACGGCACCGTTACGGACACACAAGCAAGCCTGATGTGGGCCGATAAGGTCCTCAATTCGAGTCTTACCTGGGATGCGGCCAAGAGCTATTGCGAGGGATATAGCGGAGGCGGGAAATCCGGCTGGCGGATGCCGACGATTGATGAGCTGAGGCAGTTGCACAACAGTGGAGCCTTTGGAACGATCATACAGAATAACGCAGGGTATGGCCAGGTATGGTCGGCAGATGAGGCCTCGGCCACGGCTGCCTTCTTCAACTTTCAAACAGGGCAGCGCGGTTTTGATTACAAGACCATAGGCAAATACCTCGCCCTTCCGGTGCGGTCAGGCAAATAGGGCTGCGGAGGGCGTGAACGTGACCTCTGCGGACTTGGGGTACAAGTTCACAGAGGCGGAAGATGCGGAAGATAATGTGCAACGCCAGCATAACCTGCTGGCAATGGAACATAGAGGAATTGCCAGTCCGAGATGATGCG
>JAJFUM010000215.1 GCA_021372415.1 Deltaproteobacteria bacterium | reverse complement strand
CTCTTGACACGTCTTTTTGGTGATGGTAATCGTGCAATGAAAATTTATTCATATTGTATTCAAAATGAAACTCGGACTGCAACCTCGGAGGGAAAAATGAACTCTACATTGCCGGTCGAGGACAGAGGGACAGCCCAGAATAAAGTCTATAACCTTCTCAAGGAGCACATCCTGTCCGGGCAGATCGAGCCGGGGGGACGCATCCATCAGGAGATGTGCGCCGATTTCCTTCACGTGAGCCGGACCCCGGTGAGAGAGGCCCTGCAGATGCTGGCCCAGGAGGGGCTCGTCGAGCGCATCGAGGACCGGGGGTTCCGGGTCATCCAGC
The DNA here is from genome assembly GCA_021372415.1 of Deltaproteobacteria bacterium. Lineage (GTDB taxonomy): Bacteria > Desulfobacterota > Syntrophia > Syntrophales > UBA5619 > JAKAFS01. The sequence goes on along the minus strand of JAJFUM010000215.1, from coordinate 6,287 downwards.
TCTCCGTGGGCGAGCTTGAAGAACTCTTCGACATGCGCGCGGTCCTGGAGGCCTTTGCCATGAGGATGGTCTGCCAGAGAATCACCCCTGACATCATCGAGACGCTCTCGAAGCTGATCGACGAATCCGAAGCGGCCCTGCAAAAGCAGGACGTCGAAGGCATCTTCCAGTCCAACACCGCCTTTCACAACACCCTTTACGCCATCATCCACGACAAGAAACGATTCCGCGCCTTTCTCGGCAACATGAAGGATCATATCCTCCGGTACCGGAAACAGACCCTGGCGCACATGGACAGGGCCGAGAAGAGCATCAACGCCCACAGAAAGATCCTTTTCGCATTGAAGACCAAAGACCCGAACCTGACGGAATACCTGATGCGCATCCATATCCAGGAATCGAAGGAAGACGCCCTGCAGATCAATTTCGGCATCGAAATCACCCAAGACGCGCCGGAGGCGAAAAGGCTGATGTGCATGGCCGTCGAGTAAGGCTCCTGAACCATTTAACCGAGGGGATATCCGGAGAAAGCCATGAACGAAACCCAGTACGCTGAAGAATTCTATTTCGAACCCTTTATCAGGGGAAACGACGGCCGGGTCGAAGAGCTCGTCCGGCAGGACATCCGGGAAGGGATGAGCGCGGCGGATGTCGTCAGCCGGCGCCTGATCGCCACCATGGAAATCGTGGGCCGGAAATTCCAGAACGCCGAAATCTTCGTGCCGGAGATGATGATCGCCGCCCGGTCCATGTCGACGGTCCTGGCGAAAATCAAGGATCAGATCTCCGGGGAAAGCAGCGAGGGCCAAGGCCTGGTCTGCATCGGAACGGTCAAGGGGGATCTCCACGACATCGGGAAGAATCTGGTCATCACGATGCTGGAGGGACACGGGTTTCGGGTGATCGACCTGGGCGTTTCGGCATCGGCCGACAAATTCGTCAAGGCCGTGCAGGATGAAAACCCGGACATCGTGGCGATGAGCGCCCTTCTGACCACGACCATGTCGGAAATGGTGGTTGTGCTCAACGCCCTGGGCAAAGAGGGGCTCCGGGATCGCGTCAAGGTGATCATCGGCGGGGCGCCGGTGACCCAGGCCTATGCGGCCCAGATCGGCGCCGACGGCTATGCCGCCGACGCGCCGGGGGCAGTCAATCTGTGCAGGACGATCATGAGGCCGGCCCTTTAACGGGAAGGGCCTGTCAGGAATCGTCTACGGTCCTCATGGGAGGAAATTATCCACAAGGAGGGTAGCAGATGAAGAGAAGAAAGATGTCGCTGTTAGTGTCCGGATTCGTGTCGTGTCTTCTGGTGTTGACCTTTCTGCCTTTGGCCGTCGCTGCGGACGGCGCCAAGTATCCTGTCAGAACGGTCGAAGTCGTCAACCAGTTCGGCCCCGGCGGGGGGACCGATCTTTTTGTCCGCGCCATTGCCATGCCCTTCGCCAAGATTACGAAGCAGTCCCTGGTTCCCATCTCCGTCACCGGCGGCGGTGGCGTCCCCGCAGCCACGGATTTCTTCGACCGGCCCGCGGACGGCCACAGCATGATGGCCATCGGCCCGGAAGAAGTGATCAACCATGCCATGAAGCGCATCGACGCCAAGCGGTTCATCCCCCTGGCCCGCATCCAGTATGACCAGGGCATGTTCTACGTCAGGGCCAAGAGTCCCTATAAGACGATCAACGACGTCATCAGCGCCGCCAAGAAGTCTCCCGGCAAGCTCTCCATCGCCGTGACCGGCGCCGCAGGGTTCGACGACGTCCTGGTGGGGCTCTGGAACCTCAAATCCAAGGCGGAACTGAAGTCCGTTCCCTTCGAGGCGGCGGCGGAAGCCACGGCAGCCGTCCTGGGCGGGCACGTCGATCTGCTCTACGAGGAATACGGACCCATGCGCGCCCTGATCGAATCGGGCAAGCTCCGGCCGCTGGTGATCTTCACGGAAAACAGGCTGCCCACCGTCAAGAACGTGCCCACGGCCAAGGAACTCGGCGTGGATGTGACCCTGGGAAGGTGGCGCGGGTTCGCCTTCAAGGAGGGGACCAAGCCTGAGCAGGTCGAGGCCATGTCCAAGATCCTGGAAAAAGCGGCGGTCGATCCCGTCTACAAGGCGGTCGAAGAGCAGAACATGCTCCAGTTCCGGTCGAAGTACCTGGGGCCTGCGGAATTCAAGCCCTTCTTCGAAAAAGAAATGGCGGTCTACGCGGAAGTCATGAAGAACCTCGGATACACGAAATAGTTCAGTCGCAAAAACCGCACTCTGGAGGTGCAGGGCCATGAGCAAGCGCATTGTAGATCTGGTGTTCACCGCTGTGGTGCTGATCGGCACCGTCTACCTTTGGCAGGTGGCCGACAGTTTTCCCACGTTCGCTAAATACAGGAATGTCGACAGCGCCTTCTGGCCTAAGATCATCCTGGTCTGCACGGGGATCCTGTCCGTCGTGATTCTTTTCGAGAATATCTCGGCCCTGCGCCTCCAGATCGGCAAGGATCGGTCGTCCGCGGGAGGCGCCGAGGGAGCGGCCGATGTGAACTGGCGCAAGATGATCCTCATGGGGGTGCTCTGCATCGGTTACTACTTGGCGCTGCACCTGATAGGCTTCGTCCTGGCGACCATCGGCTTCATGTGGCTGGCCATGGCGGTGATCGGAGGGGCGAAGAAGATCATGATGGCTGTTTTCCCCGTGATCTTCACGATCGTCCTTGCGGTCGTGTTCGTGAAGTTTCTGGAGCTCTCCCTTCCCAGGGGGATGGGAATTTTCCACGAACTCAGCCTGCTTCTCTACTAGTTAGCAGCCATCGGCCGCGGCAGGCACCGTCGGCCCGGGGGTTGCCGGACCGCCGCGTTGAATGAGGAAATGTCATGGAACTTCTTAGCGGGTTTGCTTCAGCGTTTCAATATATCCTGTACCATCCCCTGAACTGGCTCCTGCTCGTGCTGGGAGTGATCTGGGGCATCCTCTTCGGATGCATCCCCGGGCTGACCGGAATCGTCGGCGTGGCGCTGCTGATCCCCTTCACGTTCACCCTCGACCCCATCGAGGGGCTCCTGATGCTCGGGGCGGTGTACTGCGGCTCCACGTTCGGCGGCTCCATCTCGGCCATCCTGTTCAACACGCCGGGGGCACCGGAGGCGGCCTGCACGACCCTCGACGGGTATCCGATGGCCAGGCAGGGGCATGCGGGCAAGGCCATCGGATACGCCCTGGGGGCTTCGGCGATCGGCGGCCTTTTCGGCACGATCGTCCTGATCCTGATGGCGCCGCCGCTGGCGGAAGTCGCCCTCGACTTCGGGCCGTCGGCCTATTTCGCCCTGGCGGTCCTGGGGATCACCGCAATCGCCTCGATCGGAACCAAGTCCGTTTTCAAGTCCCTGCTCTCCGGGATGCTGGGCCTGGGACTGGCCACGGTCGGCATGGATCCCCTGACCAGCACGGCCCGGTTCAACTTCGGCAGCAGCATGCTGCTGACGGGCATCAGCTTCATCCCGGCCATCATCGGCCTGTTCGCCCTGGCGGAAGTCCTGAAGCGTTCCGGGGAAACGCGCAAGGGCCAGATCCTCGATACGGGCGGCAAGGTGCGCACGGAGCTGCCCACGCTCAAGGAGATCTGGAGCCTCAAGATTGCGCTCCTGCGCTCCTCCATCATCGGGACGATCATCGGCGTGCTGCCCGGCGTGGGGGCGACGACGGCCTCCTTCATCGGATACTCCGAGGCGGTCCGGTGGTCGAGGCATCCGGAGCGCTTCGGCACGGGCGTCCCGGAGGGCATCGTGTCGCCGGAGGCCGCCAACAACGGGGCCGTCGGCGGCTCCATGGTGCCGCTTCTCTCCCTGGGGATCCCCGGGAGCGCCACGACGGCGGTCATGATCGGGGGGCTGACGATCCACGGCATCATCCCCGGCCCCATGCTGATGGTCCAGAACCAGGACCTCGTCTATTCCATCTTCATCGGCATGCTGGCGGCCAACTTGCTCATGATCTTCTTCGGGATCAAGATAGCCAGCCACTTCGCGAAGGTGCTGAAGGTCCCCTACGTGCTGGTCGGTCCCTGCATCATCGTCCTGTGCATGACGGGCGTGTTCGCCCTGCGCAACAACATGATGGACCTGGTAGTCATGCTCGCTCTCGGCGCGTTCGGCTATCTGCTCCAGGTGCTGGATTATCCCATCGCACCCTTGATCATCGGGCTGGTCCTGGGACCGGTTGCGGAAATCAGCCTTCGCCGGGCCATGATCCTGACCAATTTCGATTTCATCGCGGTGATCACGGAGCCCATCGCGGGCGCCATGCTGCTGATCAGCGCGGTTTCACTCTGTTACGGTTTGTACGGACAATACAAGAACGCCATGAAGCGCAGGCAGGCTGCCGGCGGATAACTATTCCCGATTTGGAGGACAACGCATTGAAGACCGGAAGAGAAAGGGTGCTGGACGCCGTTTCGCACCGAGAATCCGACAGGGTTCCCGTCGATCTCGGCGGTTCCATGGTGACCAGCATCCATCAAAAGGGGCATGATGCCCTCAAGGCCTATCTCGGAGTCAACCTGGACCGCCCGACGCAAATCGCCCGGGGCCGGTCCCTGGTCGCCAGGGTCGATCATGAGGTCCAGGACCGCCTGGGCGTCGATGTCCGGATGCTGACCGTCAGCAGCCCGGACGGCTGGAAGAAAGAGGACGGCGGAAACCGCCTCACCGACGAATGGGGCATCGTCTGGGAGCGGCAGGAGGGTTTCGACAACTACGACATCGTTTCATCCCCCCTGCAGGGCGACATCACGGTCCAGGACGTCGGCCGCATTGCCTGGCCCGAGGCCGTCAGAAGCGGCTATACCGAAGGACTCCGGGAAACGGCCCGCCAGCTGCGCAACAGCACGGACAAGGCGATCATCGCGAACCTGGCGATGCAGATCCACACGCAGAGCTATTTCCTGAGGGGTTTTTCGCAATACCTGATGGACATCGCCCTCAACCCGGAACTGATCGAGGCGATCCAGGACCGCGTCCTGGAGATCTTCGCCGAGAGGACCCGCGCCATCATGACGGAAATCGGCGAGTATGTGGACATCGTCTATGTCGCCGACGACCTGGGCGCCCAGAACGGGCCGCTCTTTTCCCCCGTGACCTACAGGAAGATCCTCAAACCCCGCCAGCGGAAGCTGTTCGAGATCATCAAAAGCACGGCCGACGTGAAGATCCTGTATCACACCTGCGGCTCGGTCGTGGAATTCATCGACGACCTGGCGGAGATCGGCGTGGACATCCTGAACCCCGTCCAGACGTCCGCCGTGCGCATGGACGCCAAGGAGCTCAAGGCGCGCTTCGGGAGCAAGGTCTGCTTCTGGGGAGGCATCGACACCCAGCACATCCTTCCCTTCGGGACGCCCGCCCAGGTCCGGGACGAGGTGAAAAGATGCATCGACGCCTTTGCGTCCGGCGGAGGCTACGTGGTTGCGGCCATACACAATATCCGCCCCGAAGTCCCGCCGGAAAACATCGTCGCCATGATTGAGGCGGCGCACGAATACGGGCGCTACTCGTAGCGCACCGGATGCCCTATAACCCCCCCCGGCCCTTCGTCCGGCCTGTTTCATGAACTCCCTCCCCGGACGATGGGCCGGCTTCTTCTGCCACAGCCGGCGCCAGGGACCAGCACCCTGGGCCGGCACCCCCTTCCCTCCCCGGAACCTTGAGTATGCCCGCTTCAGCCGCCGGTGTGCCGCGCGAGCGTCTTACGCACCCTTCCCCACCCCGAAGAGATCCTGATACGGATTGTCATACCGAACGGGCTCGCGCTTCAGGAAACAGAGGCCAACAGGCGGGAAGATGCAGCCTTTCCCAAGGTTTTCAGAGATACGGACGTATTCTTCGGGTCCAGCAGGCGATCGAGGGCAGCCAATCCCTTAGGGGTTCATTAATTACTAATTGATTTCAAAAGAGAATCATGATAGCGCTCTCACAATCAAATAACCACATATCCGGCGCCGGGATGGGAAAAGATAAATCGAAAGCCATCAATTATTCTGTTATCTCAGGTTGCCGAGGCGGAAGATGATATCGATCATCATATGCTCGCGGGATTCCGGGGCGTTAAAAGAAGTCTCCGGAAATATCGAAGAAACCATCGGCGTTCCCTATGAGATCATCGCGATAGACAATAGCCGGAATCAGTATAGCATTTTCGATGCCTACAACCTTGGCGCAGAGCAGAGCACGTTTGATCATCTCTGTTTCATGCACGAGGATATCCTATACCACACCCCTCATTGGGGTTCTGCAGTTATAAAGACAT
>JAJFUM010000211.1 GCA_021372415.1 Deltaproteobacteria bacterium | reverse complement strand
ACCGGCCAACCCTGCCAGACAGAGGTTTCTCATGAAGAAGATACTCTTGGTCGAACATATCCATCCGGCTGGCGAGAAGATGATGGCTGAAAAGGCCGAACTGGTCTTCCCGAAGCCGCAGAACCTGGAGGGCATCCTGGCGGCGATCGGTGATTGCGACGCCCTGGTGGTGCGAAACACGAAGATCACCCGGCAGATCATGGAGGCCGGGCCGAAACTGGCCGTCATCGGACGGCATGGCGTGGGCTACGACACCGTCGACACGAAGGCCGCGGCCGAACTGGGGATCCCGGTCGTCTATACGCCTGCGGCCAACACGGAGAGCGTGGCGGAACTGGCCATCGGCCTGATCATCTCCCTAGCCCGGCGGATCACCACGGCCAACGCCGCCATGCAGGCCGAGGAACTCCTCAGCGAGACGGTCACCATGTCCATCATGGCGCGGGACCGGGGCCTGGTCGGTTTCGATATCTGGGGAAAGACCCTAGGTGTGGTCGGGGTGGGGAGGATCGGCTCCTCGATCTCGAAAAAGATGATCGCCGCCTTCGGGATGAGCGTCCTGGGTTGCGACCCCTATGTCGATGCAACGACGATGTCCGGATACGGCGTCAGGAAGGCGGAAAGCCTCGAAGCGATGCTTCCCCAGTGCGACTTCGTGAGTGTGAACTGCTCGGGCGGGGAAGGGACGCGGCACCTGATCAACGCGCGCAGCCTGGCCCTGATGAAGCCGGGGGCTTACCTGATCAACACGGCCCGCGGCACGATCATGGACGAAACGGCCCTGCTTGCCGCCCTGAAGGAAAAACGGATCGCCGGGGCGGCCACCGACGTCTTCGATCCCGAGCCGCCCCGTCCGGGGAACCCGCTCCTCCACATGGAAAACGTCATCGTCACCCCGCACCTGGGGGCGATGACCCAGGAGAGCCTCTACAACATGGCGACGATGGTGGCCCGAGGCGTCCTGGACGTCCTCGACGGGCGCAAGCCCGAGTACCCGGTGCCGGCCGAATAGAAGAGGGCCGCGCCCTAGACCTCGGCCTCCTTGCTCTCGTCACGCACGGCCGATGGCCAGGCCTGCCAGGCAGAGGTCGCCAGAATGCCCGCCGCGACGACGAGGAAGAAGAGCGAGATCGGACGGGTGACGAAGATGCTGTAGTCCCCTTGGGAAACGGACAGGGATTCCCGCAGGCTCTGCTCCATCAGGGGGCCGAGGATCAAAGTCAGGATCGCCGGGGCCAGGGGAAAATCCAGCTTCTTGAAGAAGTAGCCCAGCACGCCGCAGGCAATCATCATTCCGATGTCGAAGAGGCTGTTGTTGAGGCTGTAGGCCCCGATGATGCAGAAAACCAGGATGAACACCATCAGGATATTGTAGGGGATCCTGAGCAGTTTGGCCCACCAGCCGACGAGAGGCAGATTAAGAATCAGCAGGATCACGTTTCCGATGTAGAGGCTTGCGATCACCGCCCAGACGAAACCGGCATGCTGGGAAAACAGGAGCGGCCCCGGCGTCAGGCCGTTCATGATCAGGGCTCCCATCAGAATGGCGATGGTGGGCGATCCCGGGAGTCCCAGCGTGAACAGGGGGATCAACGCGGCGTTGGCGTAAGCGTTGTTGGCCGTCTCCGGCGCCGCCACCGCCTCGATCATGCCCGTCCCGAACTTCTCCGGATGCTTCGAAAACTTCCTCTCGATTGAGTAGGACATGAAGGAGGCGACGGCGGAATTCGTCCCGGGGATCAGCCCAAGAAAGAACCCCAGCGCCGTCCCCCGTATGATCGATTTGACCGAGATCCACCATTCGTCCCGCCGCGGGAAGAAAGAGGAAACCTTCCCGCTGTCGGCCATGACGCCTCCAAGGGACTTCTCGGCATTCATCAGGATCTCCCCGATCCCGAAGAAACCCATGACCACCGGGACGAACCGGATTCCGTCCATCAGAGGGGCGATCCCGAAGGTGAAGCGCGGCGCTCCCTCGACGGGATCCACCCCGACGAAGGAGAAGACCAGGCCGAGGATCCCCATGACCAGGGCCTTGGCCAGGGACTTGCCGGCCAGCCCCATGACCAGGGAGAGGCCGACCAGGAGGAGCGAGAAGTATTCCGGGGAGCCGAATTTCAGGGCGAAGCGCGTCAAGGGGAGCGCCACCAGGACGAGACCGAAGGTCGCCACCGTCCCCCCGACAAAAGATCCGATTGCTGCCACGCCCAGGGCCGCCCCAGCCCGGCCCTGCTTGGCCATCTGGTAGCCGTCCAGGCAGGTCACCACGCTGGCCGCCTCACCCGGGACATTGATGAGGACCGACGTGATGGTCCCCCCATACATCGCCCCGTAGTAGATCGCCGCCAGCATGATGATCGCCGCGGTGGGGTCCAACCTGAAGGTGATCGGGATGAGAAGCGCCGTCCCTGCTGCCGGTCCCAGGCCCGGCAGAACGCCGATCAGCGTCCCCAGGACGCAGCCGATGGTGGCGAACAAGAGGTTCATGGGGGACATCGCCGTGACGAAGCCCATCAACAGATGCTGTAGTGCCTCCAAAGGCCTTCCTCCCTACATTGTTAGATGAATCCCAAAAATCCCTTCGGCAGCGTCACCTGCAGCAAACCGAACAGGTAGAAGGTGCCGAAGCCGGCCACGACGGAGAGGACCAGGGTGAGCCACCAGGGCTGGTGCCCCAGCCTGCGCAGCAGGAAGATGCAGAATCCCAGGATGGTCAGGCTGAACCCCAGGGTGTTCATCAATGCCAGCGATGCCGCAAGCGCCAGCAGGATGCTCAGGATGCGCTTGACGCCTTCCCGATCGGGGATGAAGCCGGCCGGCAGGGGTTCCGCCGGCCGGCGCCATATCAGGATGATCTGGACGAGGGACAGCGCCATCAGCAGGATCCCCAGCCAGAAGGAAAAGAACCCCGGGCCCGGTCCGAAATCGGAGCCGTAGTAGCTGTGGCCCAGGGACTCGTAGACAATGAACGCCCCGAAGGCGACCAGCAGCCCCCAGACGATGGTATTGACCTTGCTCATTTGCGGTACTCGGCGATAAGCGATTTGGCTCGTTCGTTCTGGCCTTCGAGGAATTTACTGAACTCCTCTATGCCCATGAACTTCAAGGTGAGTCCCGCCTTTTTCATCTTGTCGATATGTTCAGGATCTTCCATCGCCTTCTTGATGGACTGTTCCATGTACCGGACGATCTCCATCGGGGTCCCGGCCG
>JAJFUM010000193.1 GCA_021372415.1 Deltaproteobacteria bacterium | reverse complement strand
AGTGGTAGCCGAAGGCGTTCAGAAGGTCAAGGATGGAATGCCGGTCAACCCCAGACCGTTTGTGCCGCCAGGCGAAACGGGACCGAAATCGGCCGACAAGAAGGCGTCCGGGACTTCCGCACCGGCGCCGGCCGGGAAGAGGTAGGGCGCCATGTCAAGATTCTTCATAAATCGTCCCATTGTCGCCATGGTGATTTCGATCCTCATGGTCATCGGCGGCCTGGTGGCCATGTCCCGGCTTCCGATTGCCCAGTTCCCCAACATCGTCCCGCCAGCGATACAGGTCAACGCCACCTACACCGGGGCCGACGCCCTCACCCTGGAACAGTCGGTGGCCACGCCCATCGAGCAGCAGATGTCCGGGGTGGACAACCTGGACTACATGTACTCCGTCAACGCCAACAACGGGGCCATGACCCTCTACAACTACTTCGACCTGAAGACCGACGCCAGCACCGACCAGCTGCTGGCCCAGATGCGCGAGGGGCAGGCCGAGTCCCAGCTTCCGACAGACGTGCGCAACTACGGGGTGACGGTGCAGAAATCGACCTCGTCGCCGCTGATCATGTTCGCCCTCTACTCTCCAAAAGGGACCTACGACAACATATTCCTGGCCAACTATTCATACATCAATATAAATGACCAGATGACCCGCATCAAGGGGATCGCCAGCGTCACGGTGTTCGGCGCAGGCCAGTACGCCATGCGCATCTGGGTGAAGCCGGACCAGCTGGCCAAGCTCAATATCACCATCCCCGAGATCATAAATGCCGTCAACGCCCAGAACACCGTGAACCCGGCGGGCCAAGTGGGCGCGCCACCGATTCCAAAGGGGCAGGAGTTCACCTACACCGTACGCGCCCAGGGCCGCCTGCAGTCCGAGCAGGAATTCGGCAACATCGTGCTCCGGGCAGACCCGGACGGATCCATAGTCCGGGTCAGGGACGTGGCCCGCATCGAGCTTGGCGCCCAGACCTACAACATCGAGGGGCGTCTGAACGGCAAGCCGTGCGCCCTCATCGCCCTCTACCAGATGCCGGGCACCAACGCCCTGGAGGCCGCCAACGGCGCCAAGAAGCTGATGGAAGAGCTGAAGCAGAGGTTCCCGCCGGACCTGGACTATACGGTTGCCCTGGATACCACGCTGGCGGTCACAGAGGGGATGAAGGAGATCCAGCAGACATTCTTCGAGGCACTGTTCCTGGTGGTGCTCGTGGTCTTCATCTTCCTGCAGGGGTGGCGCGCCACCCTGATCCCCCTGCTGGCTGTTCCGGTGTCGCTGATCGGTACGTTCATCGTGTTCCCCATGCTGGGGTTCTCCATCAACACCCTCTCCCTGTTCGGCCTGGTGCTGGCCATCGGCCTCGTCGTGGACGACGCCATCGTCGTGGTCGAGGCGGTGGAGCACCACATCGAGCACGGGATGTCGCCCAAGGATGCGGCCCTGAAGGCCATGGAGGAGGTGTCGGGGCCGGTCATCGCCATCGCCATCATCCTGTCGGCAGTGTTCGTGCCGACCGCTTTCATACCGGGAATCACCGGCCAGCTCTACCAGCAGTTCGCGGTGACCATTGCAATATCGGTCATCTTCTCGGCCTTCAACGCCCTCTCCCTCTCCCCTGCCCTGTGCGCACTACTGTTGAAACCCAAGGTCAAAGGAACCGGCCCCCTGCAGAAGTTCTACGACTGGTTCAACCGGGTCTTCGGCCGGGCCACGGACGGGTACATCAGCGGCTGCTCAATGGCCATCCGCAAAAGCCTGATCAGCCTCGTCCTTCTTGCCGGAATTACTGTACTGGCGGGCATCTCGGGTAATTCCATTCCCAGCAGCTTCCTCCCCGACGAAGACCAGGGGTTCATCTTCGCCGGCATCCAGCTGCCCAATGCCGCCTCGCTCCAACGTACCGGTGAAGTCGCCCGGCAGGCCGAGGAGATCATCACCAAGACTCCCGGGGTTAAATACTGCTCTTCCATCATCGGCTACAACATGCTCAGCCAGGTGCAGAACACCTACAGTGCCTTTTTCTTCGTTTCACTGGAGGAGTGGGCCAAGCGGAAGAAGCCTGAAGAAAAGTACGAGGCCATCAAGGCATCGATCTCGAAGAAGATGGCCGGGATCCCCGGCGCCATGGGCTTCGCCTTCCCGCCCCCGGCGATCATCGGGGTCGGCACCTCGGGCGGGGTAACCTTCATCCTGGAAGACCGGGCCGGGAAGGACATCGCCTTTCTCTCGGAAAACACGAAAAAGTTCATCGAGGCGGCCCAGAAGCGGCCGGAGCTGGCGCGGATCACCACCACCTTCCTGCCCACCGTGCCCCAGCTCTTCGTGGATGTGGACCGGGACAAGGTGCTGAAGCAGGGAGTCAACATCTCGGACGTCTACAAGGTCCTGCAGAGCTTCATGGGGAGCGGCTTCATCAACTACTTCAACCGGTTCGGCCGCCAGTGGCAGGTGTTCCTGCAGGCAGAAGGCAACTACCGGACCAACATCGAAAATATCGGCCAGTTCTACGTGAGAAACAACGAAGGGAACTCCGTTCCGCTGTCGACGCTCACCTCGGTGCGGAACGTCGTCGGGCCCGAGTTCACTCTGCGCTTCAACCTTTACCGGTCGGCCCAGATCAATGCCACGGCCGCGCCCGGTTACAGCTCGGCCCAGGCCATGAAGGCGCTGGAGGAGGTGTTCGCTGAAACCATGCCGCGGGAGATGGGGTATGACTACAGCGGCATGTCGTTCCAGGAGAAAAAGGCCATGGAGGGGGTATCGCCGGTCGCCATTTTCGCCTTCTCGTTCCTGTGCGTCTTCCTGATCCTGGCCGCCCAGTACGAGAGCTGGTCGCTGCCGTTCTCGGTCCTGCTCGGCACCCCGGTCGCGGTAGCCGGAGCCTTCGCCGGCCTGCTGTTCCGCAGCTTCGAGAACAACATCTACGCCCAGATCGGCCTTGTCATGCTCATCGGCCTGGCGGCCAAGAACGCCATCCTCATCGTCGAGTTTGCCAAGATGGAGTACGAGAAGGGAGAATCGATCATGGAGGCGGCCCTCAAGGGCGCCCGACTGCGGCTGCGGCCGATCCTCATGACCTCGTTCGCTTTCATCCTCGGCTGCGTGCCGCTGGCCATCGCCAGCGGTGCGGGCGCCATCTCGCGCCAGGTCATGGGAACCACGGTCATCTTCGGCATGACCGCGGCCTCCTTCATTGCAATCTTCCTGATCCCGGTCACCTTCTACGTGGTTGAGAAGCTGGGGCATAGAGGTGATAAAGGCTCGCATAATCCACCCGGCGGGCATGACAAGGACAGCGAATCGACACCGTCTTTATCAGCCCCCGGAAAGGAGGAATAGCCCATGCGAGAACTTATGATTATCTCTGCGCTTGTCCTCTTCATCCAGGGATGCATGGTCGGCCCCGACTACCGGCGCCCTGCCGTCGATACCCCGCAGAACTGGCGACTCCAGGAGCAGGAGACGCAGGAACTTGCCGACACCCCATGGTGGGAACAGTTTGACGACCCTGTCCTCAATGATCTCATCCGCATCGGCCTGGCCGAAAACAAGGACGTCAAAATCGCCGCGGCCAGGATCGAGCAGTACGTCGGGCAATACATCACGACCCGTTCCGCGCTCTTCCCGCAGATCGACGCCGGAGCCAGCTTCGGTAGGGATCGCTCCAGCGAAAGGGGAGCTGCCCCCATATCCCCCTCCGTCGAGAATCCTGCCGACTCCTACCTGGTCCAGTTCACGGCGAGCTGGGAGATCGACCTTTGGGGCAAGCTGCGCAGGGCCAATGAATCCGCGCGCGCCGACATCCTGGCTTCGGAGGAGGCGAGAAGGGGAGTCATCCTCTCCCTGGTATCGTCGATTGCGACGGGGTATGTCAACCTCCGCGACCTGGACAGGCAACTGGAGATCGCTCAATCGACCGTAAAGAGTCGCGAGGAGTCCTACACTATCTTCAAGCTCCGCTTCACGGGGGGCATAGTCTCCGACCTGGAACTGAGCCAGGTCAAGTCGCAATACGAGGAGGCTCTTGCCACCATCCCGGTCCTGCAGAAGTCCATAGCCCAGCAGGAAAATGCGCTCAGCGTCCTCCTGGGCCGCAACCCCGGCCCCATCACGCGGGGCAAGACCATAGACCAGCTCATTCTTCCGATGGTGCCGGCCGGCCTCCCCTCAGACCTTCTCATCCGTCGCCCGGACATCCGCCAGGCGGAACAGAACCTGATCTCCGCCAACGCGCAGATCGGGGTGGTCAAAGCGCAGTATTTTCCAAGCATATCACTCACCGGCATGTTCGGCTGGTCGAGCACCGACATTTCCCGGCTGTTCATGGGCCCGGCCCAAACCTGGAGCTGGGCCGCTCAGATTGTGGGACCCATTTTCAGGGGCGGCGCAATCTACGGACAGGTCAAATCCGCGGAAGCGTTCCAGCAACAGCTCCTGATCACCTACCAGCAAACCATCCAGAACGCCTTCAGGGACGTGAACGACGCCCTGATCGACCGGAAGAGCACCATGGAGCAGCTCCAGACCCAGACTAACCAGGTGGAATCCCTGGGCAATTATGCCCGGATCGCGCGGCTGAGATATGAGAACGGCTATACGAGCTACATCGAGGTACTCGACGCAGAACGCAGCCTGTTCAACGCCCAGCTATCCCAGGCTCAGACCAAAGGCGGGCTGTTCCTGTCCGTCGTGAACATCTACAAGTCGATGGGAGGCGGCTGGGTTGACAAGGCGGACCAGGCGACCCGCGCCCCCGAACCGGGCGGGCCGCCCGCGGAAAAGGCGGCACAATGATCAGGAGTCATCTGTTTTCGTACGATTCCGTCCTGTCGCAGGCAAACGGGCAGATTGTCCCGTTGCCACGAGCCCGGCGGAAATGGCGCCAGCGCCAACAAGCAGGAGGAGGTGAATTGAATGTTCCTCGTTGTGGGCATTCTGGCAATTCTGATATTCGCCTACGGGACGATG
>JAJFUM010000419.1 GCA_021372415.1 Deltaproteobacteria bacterium | reverse complement strand
TGCGGGTTTCGTCCCACTTCCAGCCGGCGGGGAATCCTCCACCGCCACGGCCCCGGAGGTTCGCCTTGATCACCTCCTGGATGATCGCCTCCGGCTTCATGCCCGTCAGGGCCTTGCCCAGGGCGCTGTAGCCGCCGATGGCCAGGTAGTCATCCAGGCTCTTGGGGTCGACCTTGCTGTTCAGTCCGAAGACCAGCCGGGTCTGTTTCTTGTAGAAGGGCACGTCTTCCTCGTGAATGACCTTCTCACCCGTGGCAGGATCGACGTAGAGCAAACGGTCGATGATCTCGCCCTTCAGGATGGTCTTGTCGATGATTTCACCGGCATCGGTCAGGCCGACGCGCTGGTAGAAGACCTTCTCGGGATGGATGACCACCATCGGCCCCCTCTCGCAGAAGCCGTGGCAGCCGGTGGTGCGGAAGTCAATCTTTTCCGCAAGGTTCCGCTTGGCGAGTTCCTCGCGGAAGCTGTCTACCAGTTTCTGAGTTCCATAGGCCAAGCAACCGGTCCCGACGCAGATGGTGATGCACGGCTTCTTCGGGTCGCGGCCCGCCTTGAGCCTCTCCTGAACGCTTTTCAATTCATTGAAGGATTTAATCTTGGTCATCAGTCGCTACCTTCTTCCCTAAGTTCTTGAGGAGCTTTGTCGATTTGGCGATATTCATGTGGCCATGATACTCGCCATTCACCACGATCACCGGTCCCAGGGCGCAGGCACCCAGACATCAGACCGTCTCGAAGGAGAACTCGAGGTCGGGCGTCGTGTCGCCTTCCTTGATGCCCAGGATATCCTCAATATTGCGGGCGATCAGCTCGGCGCCCCGGACGTGGCAGGCGGTCCCCATGCAGAGGCTCAACTGGTAGCGTCCCTTGGGCTTGAGGCTGAAGGCCTTGTAAAACGTCACCACCTCGTAGACACGGCTGATTGGCACATTAAGATTGGCACTGACGGCGGTCAGGGCGTCCTTGGGCAGGTAGTTGAACTCCTTCTGGACATCCTGAAGGATGGGGACGAGGTAACTTTTGTCCCCGCTGTATCGCTGAACGATCTCCTTAACCTTTGCTTCCATTTAATTTAACCTCGTCTAAGATGGTATTCTTAACTGGGTTACTTCCCCTGCTCAGCCCTGATTTCCGCACGCGACTTGGAGTTGTTGATCTTGATCATAAGCATTTCAAACTCCACGTCGACCCGCTCCTGGATGGCCTGGATCTGGTCCGGCGTCAGGTGGCGGAAGCGTCCCTGCCCCTTGAGATACTCTGAGACAGGACGCCGTTTCGCAGGAGGCTCAACGGTCATCCGGTACTTGCCATCCTCGACCTCGTAGATGGGGAAGACACCCGACTCCATGGCCAGGCGTCCCATCTTGATGCAGGTTTCCGACGTCGAACGCCAGCCGGTGGGGCAGGCGACGAAACAATGGATGTAGGCGGGCCCATTCACCGCACGGGCCTTCTTGACCTTGTTCATGAAATCGATCGGATAGCTCGGCGTGGCCGTCGCGACGTAGGGAACGTTGTGGGCCACCATGATCTCCGCGAGGTTTTTCTTCCAGACCTGGTTGCCGGGAATCGCCTTGCCGGCCGGGGCCGTCGTGGTCGAAGCCAAGAACGGCGTGCCGCTGGAGCGCTGGATGCCCGTATTCATGTACGCCTCGTTGTCGAAGCAGACGTAGAGCATGTCATGGCCGCGCTCCATCGCCCCGGAAAGGGCCTGGAAACCGATGTCCATCGTCCCGCCGTCGCCACCGATCGCGACCGACTTGACGCGCCTATCGGCGATCTTACCCTTCTTGCGCAACGCCTTCAGGCCCGCCTCGACGCCGGAGCCGACCGCCGCGGAGTTCGGGAACGCCACGTGGATCCAGGGCACAGCCCAGGCCGTCGTGGGGTAGTTGCTGGAGATAACCTCCATGCAGCCCGTCGCGTTGGTGATGACCGTGTCCGGCCCCAGGGCCTTGCACATCAGGCGAATCGCCAGAGACTCGCCGCAGCCCTGGCAGGCGCGGTGACCGCCGACGAAGTACTCCTTCTTGTCGACCAGCTTGGGGGCGTAGAGGTCGAAGCTCTCGACTAAATGCTTAGGGTTCTTCTTTGCCGTATTCATTTATCCCCTCACTCCGTAAATTTCGTAACGTTCCGAAAGTTTGCCCTTGGCCGCCCGCTGGGCCATATCCATGAAGTTCTCAACGGACACATCCCGGCCGCCCAGGCCGATGATGTAGCTGACGACCTTGGGACGCTTCGGCTCATCGTAGAGGGCCGAGCGGATCTCCGAGAAGACCGGGCCGCCGGGGCCGCCGAAGGAGATGGCGCGGTCCGTGACCGCCAGGACCTTGATCCCCTTGGCCGCCTTCTTGAAGTCGTCGAAGGGGAAGGGCCGCCAGAGCTTGATCTTCAGAAGGCCGACCTTCACGCCCTTTTTCCGAAGCTCGTCGACGGCGATCTCCGCCGTTTCGCCCATCGACCCCATGGTCACAAAGGCGATCTCGGCGTCTTCGGTACGGTAAGACTGGACCGGTTCGTATTTCCGACCGAACTGTTTCTCCCAGTCCTTCCAGACTTCCTTGACGACCTTGATCGAGTTGACCAGGGCCACATCCTTGGACTTCTGGGCCTCGGTGTAGTATTCCGGCATGCCCAGGGTTCCCATGGAGACACAATTGTCGGGATGGAGCGCGGCGAAGGGGACATAGGGTGGCAGGAACTTGTCCACCTCCTCCTGGTCGGGAATGATGATCGGTTCGACCATGTGGGTCAACTGGAAGCCGTCCATGTTCATGTTGACCGGGAGCATCACCCGGCGGTCCTCGCCGATCTTGAAGGCCTGGATGGTCATGTCGACCACCTCCTGACCGTTGTCGGCGAAGAGGGAAACCCAGCCCGTGTCCCGCATGGGCATGATGTCGCTGTGGTCGTTCCAGATGTTGATGGGACCCGACACGGCGCGGTTGGCGATGATCATAACGATCGGGAGGCGCATCGCGGAGGCGATCGGCAGGATCTCGCTCATGAAGAGAAGCCCCTGGGAGCTGGTCGCCGTGATGGTCCGGGCGCCGGCCGCAGAGGAGCCGACCGCGGCGCTCAGAGCCGAATGTTCCGATTCCACGGTAATGAAGGAGGCGTCCACACGACCTTCATGGACGATGTCGGACAGATGTTCGGCCACATGGGACTGAGGGGTGATGGGATACACCGCTGCCACATCGAACTTGCAGAGTGCGGCCGCCTCTGCGGACGCAATCGCTACTTCCATTCCTACTCGCTTGCCCATCCTTTATTCCTCCTCGTTGACCATGACGATCGCCTTCGGCCAGCACTCATGGGCACAGATCCCGCAGCCCTTGCAGTAGTCGAGGTTCGCCGTGAAGAATCCGTCCGCATCCTCGTTAATGCATCCCTCCGGACAGTATATGTAGCAGACGCCGCATTTGATGCATTTCTCGTTTTCCCAGATCGGGCGTCTTGCCCGCCAGCTGCCGGTGTGATATTCCGCAGCGCTTCCAGGCTGGAACACCATGCATCCGGGATTGATCTCTTGCCAGGTCTCTAACCCTTTTTTCTCTGCCATCGTGTTACCTCTAGAGTGATTTTGATGCTTAGTTGATGAATTTGACCTGATCGTAAGCGCTCTTGGCGGCCGCGAGGTTCTTCTGGGCAATCCGGCCGAAGCGTTCATGGATCGGGTTGGTCAGGGATTCGAGCTTCACGGAGCCGATCACCTTGACCAGGGCTCCGAGCATGGTCGTGTTGGTGATGGGCACGCCAAGCTCCTTCCACGCGATCCCCGTGGCGTCGACCGTTGCGATCTTGCCGCCGAATTTGATATCCTGCTTCAACTCGTCCAGACTCTTGGTCGTGTTGACCAGCAGGATTCCATCCGGCTTGAGCCCTTCACACACGTCCACCAGAGCCACGAGGCTCTTGTCGAGGACGACCACCACATCCGGATGGTAGATGCCCGAGCGGATCTTGATCTGCTTGTCATCGACCCGGTTGAACCCCGTGACCGGTGCCCCGCGCCTCTCAGTCCCGAAGCTCGGGAAACCCTGCGCATACTGCCCCTCTTCGATGGCAGCCAGTGAGAGCAACTCCACCGAAGTGACCGCCCCCTGACCGCCTCTCCCGTGCCATCTGATCTCTAACATTCGTCAAATCTCCCGTAGTGATTGGCTTTTTTGAAAATAACTGTAATGTTGCTATCTTATTTGACAGGGACTGTCAATTACTTTTTGTAGCAAAAATAAGGTATCTACAATTAGAAATGGGTCTCGGGAGGCCTACCATTTTTCTCGTCAAAAAAGGCCCCTCGCTGGTCTGAAAACACCGACATAGATAGCAAGATGGGTGCCATACAGTGCAACAGGAGCCCCCAGGAATCCTAAAGCCGTCTTCCTCTCATTATATACGTAAATCTATACCGTTATAAATATCTAACCAATGCATTCAAGGCTGTCGTCCGACCCATCCGGAGAGGATAAAACGGGTCGAATAGTTCGCTGATCGCACGGCCAAGACCGGGTGAGAGCCGGAAACGGCGGTAGGGATTCCCTTCGTCCGAATGTGCGTTACCGGCACTTGCGTGCATACTTCACACGCCCTGGCCGCCCGCTAGACCCCCCTGCGGAACTCGAGACATTTGGCAAGTGTCATCCGGTCGGCGTACTTGAGGTCACCCCCCATGGGAATGCCCAGGGCGATCCGCGATACCTTAATCCCGCGCTCCTTGAGGAGCTTGGAGATCAGAAGGGCTGTCGTTTCCCCTGCAACGCTGGGGTTGGTGGCCACGATCACCTCCTCCACGGGATGGACCGCGACCCGCTCCATCAACTCGCGGATCCGGAGCTGTTCCGGACCGATCCCGTCGAGGGGGGAGAGGGCGCCGTGCAGGACATGGTATACCCCCCGGTATTCGCCGCTTTCCTCAAGGGCGATAAGGGAATCCGGCTCCTCGACGACGCAGATGATCCCCCTGTCCCGGCTCGCGTCGTTGCAGACCTCGCAGAGATCCCCTTCGGCAAGGTTGAAGCAGGCGGAGCAGATCCGGATCTTCCGCTTCACGTCGAGGATACTCTCGGCCAGCCTCCGGGCATCCTCTTCGGGGACGCGCAGGATGTGGGTCGCCAGCCGGGAGGCGGTTTTCTCCCCGATGCCGGGCAGGCGTGAGAGTTCCTGGATCAGGCGTTTGATGGGCAGGGCATAGCCGCTCATGAGGCCCCCTACATCAAACCGGGGATCTGCATCCCCCCCGTGATCTTCGACATCTCGGAAGCGGCCATCTCCTGGGCCTTGCGGACCCCTTCGTTCACAGCCGCGACGATCAAATCCTGCAGCATTTCCAAATCATCGGGGTTGACAACCTCTCTGTCTATCTTCAGAGAGAGGACCTCGAACTTCCCGTTCACCGTCACCGTGACCATTCCGCCCCCGGCGGTCGCTTCGACGGTCTTGGCGGCCAGTTCCTCCTGGAGCGCCATCATCCTCTCCTGCATCTTCTTGGCCTGTTTCATGATGTTTCCGAAATTCTGCACTTGAACCTTCCTCCTTATTTAATGGGGCACATCCAACGGGACACATCCGCCGTGCGAGGCCCGCCCCATCCTTTATTATTATATATTATGATATCGATCTCAATCCTCACCCGCATCATCGGTCATGGCCGACTCATCGACGGAAGCCGGATCGGTCTCGTCCGCCGGCGAAGCAAAGGCAGGCGCCGACGGGGGTCGCACCGCGGGGACCTCACGCGGCCTCACGTCCCGGATCTCCGCCTGGGGGAAAAGGTCCAAGACCTTCAGGACAAAGGGGTTGGAGAGGGCCTCCCGCCGGATCTCCTGAAGCTTCTGGACCTTGGCGGCCCGCCCGTTTCCGTTGCCGTTCGGGCCGTTGGTCCCCTTTCCTGCCTGAGCCGGATCGAAGGGGACGGCCTCGATCTCCAGGGCGGTCTCCCGTCGGAAGTACTGCCGGCAGAGGTCGGCCAGTTCCCGTGTCTTGTCCCGCACATCGCCCAGAAAAATATGGTCCTTGTGGGAGGCGTCCTGGTCGAAGCCGATCCGGAGGAGCCCATCGTCGCAGGCGAGGCACCGGCCCATCTCGATCTTGGAGCAGAGGATCGGGTCCTGGCGTTTGACAAAGGCCTTGAATCCGTCCCAGCCCCCCTGGGGCGGCAGCGCGGCCCCTTTCCCATTATATTCGGCGGGCTTTTCGGAAACCCGGGCGGCAGGCGCGTTGCCGTTCGCCGGCGGGACCGTTTCC
>JAJFUM010000417.1 GCA_021372415.1 Deltaproteobacteria bacterium | reverse complement strand
CCCCTTTCCGGTTCTATGAGGACTTCAGAATGCAGTCCAGAACCTCATTGAGGTTATCAAAAAGCCTGAGCCCGTTGCAGGCATAGGCCCTGTTCCAGGGGAAGAGCAGCCCGGTTGCCAGGAGCCCGTGCTCCACGGCCTTTTCAAGCGTCGGGGGAGAATCGTCCACCACGACGTCAGCCCTTGGAAAGAGGACGGTCTTGTCCAGGGAGAGGTGAAGCTCGTCGTAGGGGAGCCCGTGCCTGGCCAGCCACCGTTCGGTCGGTGGGCTTGTTTCCGGGGTGCGGTGGCTGGCGATGATGATGTGAAACCCATGCGTTCTGAGCGACAGCAGGAAGTCCCGCGCCTCCGCGTAGGGCCGGTAGCTGTCGCTGTCCTGGCGGCGGTGAATCCTGTGGATCGCCGCGATGAACGCTTCGAACGAACAGTACCCCTCCCAGATGTCGCGGGTGCACCATCGGTCGGGCGTCGGAAAATCCGCGTTGATCTTCTTCAGCTCCAGATAGAAGGCGTCGCTGAATTGCCAGAGGGTGTTGTCGATATCGACGATGGCCGTCTTTTTCAAGGTCTTTTCATCCTTCCCGTCCATGCGGTCGGCTTCATTAAACACGAGATATCCTCGGCCGTCAAGATCGTGCAGCTTCTTATGACGATCCAGCAAAAGGCCACGGCGGGATTCGATGGGTGCCACCGAGGCGTGGACCTCTCACCCTCTCCCGTCGAGGACCGTAATCCGGCCGGTGCAGTCGGTCCGGAAGGTCCTTCCGCCGGCCGTGAGGCCCAGGGTGCCCCGCGGCAGGGACGGATCAGGGGCGAAGGGAATCTCCGGGAGGCCCAGGCGTTCTCCGAGGGCGGCGAGGTTCCTCCGGCCCGGTCCGGGGAATGCGTCGAGGTCGGCAGGGGGCACGCTGAAGCGGAGCCCCTCGGTTCCGTCTGAGGCGGCGTCCAGGAGGATTGAAGCCATCTCCATCAGGAGGGAGGAGACGACCAGGGACCGGAAGGCGGGGTGGAAGGGGCCGGCGACGACGGCTCCCTCCTGCTCCAGCTCCCGGGTGGTCTGCAGGCCCAGACGGATCACGGAGATCCCCGCTGCGGTCAGCCGTTTGAGGGCTTCGCGGCACTGCTCGATGGCCGCCTCCAGGGACAGGGGGGCATAGCGTCCGTTCCGGAAGGCCTCGGCCAGGGGGGTGTCTCTCAGGACGAGGGTGGGGTGAATCCGGACCGTGTCGGGACGGATCTCGACGGTCCGGTCGATGGTCCGCAGGAAGCTCCCGGGGCCTTCCCCGGGGAGTCCCAGCATGAGGTGGATCCCGGTCTCGAATCCCCGCGCCTTCAGGAGCCCCAGGGCCTCGACGGCCCTGGCCGCATCGTAGCCCCGCCCCGAGGCCTTCAGAACCTCGTCGTCGAAGGACTGGACCCCCAGTTCCACCGTCCGCACCCCGCAGGCGGCCAGGAAGTCCAGGCCTTCCGGGTCGATCCCGTCGGGACGCGTCGAGATGCGGATGGATTCGACGGCGCCTGACGCGAGGAAAGGGGCCGCCAGTTCCAGAAGGCGGCGCTGCTCCCCTTCGGCCAGGGCGGTGAAGGTCCCGCCGTAGAAGGCGATCTGGACCGGCCCCTTTTTTCGTTTTCGGGTTCCAAGGTGGGAGCGGACGGCCGCCTCGAAGTCGTCCTGTTCGATCCGCTCCGGCAGGTCCCCGGCGGTGAGCCGCTCGTTGCAGAAGCAGCAGCGGTTCGGGAAGCCCCGGTTCATGAGGAAGATGGGGATGATCATCGCTATGGGCTCCTCCGGCGGGACGG
>JAJFUM010000413.1 GCA_021372415.1 Deltaproteobacteria bacterium | reverse complement strand
CCGTCCCGCCTGAGGAAGGAGGCCCCGGCGCTCTCCTCGCCCCCGAAGCCGAAAGACCCGTCCAAGAGTCCCGCAACGAACCACTTGAAGCCCACGGGGACCTCGGTGAGGGTCCTGCCAAGGTGGGCCGCCACCCGGTCGATCATGGCGCTGCTGACCAGGGTCTTTCCCACAGCGGCATCGGGCCTCCAGCCAGGGCGGTGGCTGAAGAGATACCAGACGGAGGCGGCCAGAAAGTGGTTCGCGTTCATGAGCCCTTCCGGGGTGACGATCCCGTGCCGGTCGCAGTCCGTATCGTTGCCGAAGGCGATGTCGAAGCGGTCCCGGAGTCCGATGAGGCCGGCCATGGCGTGGGGGGAGGAGCAGTCCATGCGGATCCGCCCGTCCCAGTCCAGAGGCATGAACGAAAAGGCGGGGTCCACTTCCGGATTGACCACCTTCAGTTCCAGGCCGTACCGCTCCGCGATGGGCTCCCAGTAGGCGACCGACGCCCCGCCCAGGGGGTCGACCCCCATCCTCAGGCCCGCGGCCCGGACGATCTCCATATCGACGACGGCGCCCAGATCGGCTGTGTAGGACCCGATGAAGTCGTGCCGGTGGGTGGTGGAGGACGCAAGCGCCCGTTCGTAGGGAATCCTCGCCGCCCCTCCGAGGCCCGCGGCCATCAGCTCGTTGGCGCGATTCTCAATCCAGACTGTGATCTCCGGGCCGGCGGGCCCCCCTTCCGGGGGGTTGTACTTGATCCCCCCGTCCTCGGGGGGATTGTGGGAAGGGGTGATCACGATGCCGTCGGCGAGGCCGTCCCTCCTGCCCCGGTTGTATTGGAGGATGGCATGGGAGATGACCGGCGTGGGGGTAAACCCCAGGTCAGCCTGGACCATGACCTCCACGCCGCAGGCCGCCAGGACCTCAAGGACCGTCCTGCGGCTCGGCTCGGAAAGGGCATGGGTGTCCATTCCCAGGAAGAGGGGTCCGGCGATCCCGCACCCCTTCCGGTATTCGCAGATCGCCTGGCTGACGGCCAGGATGTGAGCCTCGTTGAAGCTCCCCCGCAGGGAGGATCCCCGGTGACCCGAGGTCCCGAAACTTACCCGCTCCGCGGCCACCGAAGGGTCCGGCCGCCGGCGGTAGTAGGCCTCGATCAGGCCGGGGATGTCCGCCAGCATGGATTTGGGTGCCCTTTGTCCCGCCAATGGGTGAATGGCCATGCCGCACCTCTTTTCCTGTAAAGGGATCACGCAACTGCAGAAGGAAACCGCAGAACCGGGAAACGACTTGCAATATCTTAGCGCGTCGGGTGCCAATGTCAATAGGGACCTGACGAATGGCGTCTCGATTTGGGCCTGAAACTGGATTTCTGTCCCAAAATGCCACAGGGATACGCCATCGCCTGTCGGGTGGTGACTCATTTTGTGCCGGATGGGTTCCGGGCGCTCATGAATCTTTTTCGACCCTGCAGCGTCTCGCGCCGCTGACTCTGCGAGTTCACGCCTGACGGCGCTCAAACAGTTGCCGCTGCGACCGTTGCGCTTCGACAGCCAGGAGGCCCCGAAGAATCTTCAAATCGCGCCCCCGAAACCCATCCGGCACGGGGCAAACGGAGTCACCCTGCCGAAGGGACTTGACAGACGGGGGCGAATGGTTCACGCTGAAGAAACCCGATCGGCGTTTGGTCCGGCGAATCTCCGGCGGATCGGGAAAGGGGCTGCATCAGGGAAGCGAACTGGAAAGAAGGAGGTCTGCCATGGCTGAGAAAAAGATCCTTTCGATCGGAAAACGGGTGCGGGACTTCACGCTTACGGATCAGGACGGCAAGCCCGTCCAACTCTCCTCGTTCAGGGGGAAGAAGGTACTCCTCTCGTGGCATCCCCTGGCCTGGACGTCGGTCTGCAGCCTGCAAATGAAGTCCCTTGAGAAGAACCGGCGGGCCTTTGCCAAGCTCGATACGGTGGCCCTGGGGCTGAGCGTCGATCCGGTCCCCTCGAAGCGGGCCTGGGCCGCCTCCCTGAAGATCCGGGAAACCCGCCTCCTCAGCGACTTCTGGCCCCACGGCAAGACGGCCAAGGCCCAGGGGCTCTTTCGCTCTGACGACGGGATCTCGGAAAGGGCCAACCTCATCCTCGACGAGAAGGGACGGATCATCTTCCTGAAGGTCTATCCCATCCGGCAGCTCCCAGACATCGGCGAGATCCTGGCCTTTCTGAAGGGCTGATCGGCCCGGAACGGACCGCGGAAAAAGCGGGGAGGGAGACGCGCAATGGCAGGCGCTGCAGGGACGCCAAGACCCTGGCCTGTCCGAGGAACGGCCGGTCTGGCCCTGATCGTCCTCTTCTGGACGCTGAACTGGTCCCTGCCTGGACTGAGGACCCACTGGGGGTTCTTCCCCCTCTGGCTCGGCTATGCCCTGGTCGTGGACGCCCTCGTGTTCCGGGCCAAGGGCCATTCCCTGATCGCCCGCAGCCCTGCAGCCTTCGCAGGGCTCTTTGCGGCCTCGGCCCCCGCATGGTGGCTCTTCGAAGGACTCAATGTCCGGACCCAGAACTGGTTCTATCTCGGCGAGGAGGCCTTCTCGACCCTGGAGTACGCCCTCCTGTCCACGGTGAGTTTCTCCACGGTGATGCCGGCCGTCTTCGGGACAGCGGAATGGGTGGGGGCCTGGAAATGGGTGCGGGGAATCGGCCGGGGACCGGCCCTTCGCCCGACCCGGGCCTTCCTCGCGTCCATGTTCGGCCTGGGGGGGCTCATGCTCCTTCTGGTCGTGCTTTGGCCGGACACCTTCTTTCCCCTCGTCTGGGGGGCCCTCTACTGCCTGATCGAACCCGTCAACGCGAGGCTCGGGAACCGCAC
The DNA here is from genome assembly GCA_021372415.1 of Deltaproteobacteria bacterium. Classification (GTDB taxonomy): domain Bacteria; phylum Desulfobacterota; class Syntrophia; order Syntrophales; family UBA5619; genus JAKAFS01. The sequence goes on along the minus strand of JAJFUM010000413.1, from coordinate 1,797 downwards.
GCTCCTTGCGGACCTGGCCCGCGGCGACTGGCGGCCGGTCTTGGCCCTCGCCGTGGGGACGCTGATCTGCGGATTCTTCTGGGAGATGTGGAATTTTTATTCCTATCCGAAGTGGGTCTACCGGATCCCCTACGCCGACTGGCTTCACCTTTTCGAGATGCCGCTTGCCGGATACCTCGGGTATATCCCTTTCTCCTGGGAGCTCTTCGCCCTCTACCACCTGCTGACAGGCCCGCTCCGCCGGGACAGGAACCGCAGCGCCCTTTGTCTGGTCGAGGATCCCTCCTAGTGGGCAAGGCCGGGTTGCCAAGCAGGGCGCCTTGTGGTACTGTGGCGTCCCTTCAATACTGGACCCAAGGAGGACGCCGATGTTTGCCGTGATCATGGCCGGGGGAAAGGGGGCGCGGTTCTGGCCCCGAAGCCGGGAGAAGATGCCCAAACACCTTCTGGACATCCTGGGGGAGCAGACGATCATCCAGGAGACCGTCGAGAGGATCCGGCCGCTCGTACCCGCCGAGCGGACCCTGATCGTGACGGGCCAAAGCCACGCGGCGGAGCTGATGCGCCAGCTTCCGGAGATCCCAGCCGAGAACATCCTCATCGAGCCGGTGGGCCGCAACACCGCCCCCTGCATCGGCCTGGCGGCCCTGCATATCCAGAGGCGCGCCGGCGACGCGGTGATGCTGGTCCTCCCCTCGGACCACCGGATCGGCGACGAGGACGGCTTCCGGCGGGTCCTGAAGGCGGCCGCCCAAGCCGCCGACAGTGAAGACTGCCTCGTCACGATCGGCATCCGGCCGACCGGTCCCGAGACCGGTTACGGATACCTCGAACAGGGTGAGCCTTTCGCCGCAATCGGCGAGGACGATCTCTTCCGCGTCCGCTCGATCCGGGAAAAACCGCCCCGGGAAGAGGCCGAGCGTTTCCTGGCACAGGGCGGGTTCCTCTGGAACAGCGGGATGTTCGCCTGGAAGGCCTCGACGATCCTCCAGTCGATCGGCCGGCACCTCCCCGAACTGGAGCGGGGGCTGGCGAAGATCCGGGAGGCCATCGGCACCGACCGGGAAGCCGACGTTCTCGGCCGGATCTACAGGGAACTCCCGTCCGTCTCCATCGACTACGGGGTGATGGAAAAGGCGCGGGACGTCCTGATCGTTCCGGGTTCCTTCGGCTGGTCCGACCTGGGGAGCTGGGACGCCCTGTGGGAGATCTCCCGGAAGGACGGGCGGGACAACGCCGTCCGGGGCTCCTTCATCGGCATCGACGCCGCCCGATCGCTGGTCCACAGCCCGGGGAAACTCGTCGCCCTCGTCGGCGTGGAGGACCTGCTCGTCGTGGAAACCGACGATGCCCTCCTGATCTGCAGGCGGGGACATTCACAGGACGTCAAGAAGGTGGTGGAAACACTCGAGAAGGAGGGCCGGGAGGAGTATCTCTGAACCCCGGCCAGGGCACGCGGCCGGCAGGATGGGAATTGCCTTCGGGCGCTCCCCCCCCGCAGCCAAGGCGGAACGCCGCCGCGCCGTCAGCGGGAAAAAGGTTTCCCTATCGGTAAGTGACCGGGGTCTCCGTCTCGGGCGTCGACTTTCCCGGAATTGACACACCGCCCTTGACGAGGGCCAGGACGATCTTCTCTTCGTTGGTCTTCCGGTCTTCGTAGGTGATGCGGATCGTATCGGGCGCCGCTTGGCTGAAGGCGACGACCCCATCCAGGCCCCGGAGGATAGAACTTATCCTCGCGTAGGGACCTCAGGCGGTACAGCCGGGGATCTTGATATCAAAGCTCTTTTCCGCGGC
>JAJFUM010000145.1 GCA_021372415.1 Deltaproteobacteria bacterium | reverse complement strand
TGCCTCTACAATATCGGGTTTAGGGCCGGGGACCGGGTCATGAACACTTTCTCCCACCACCTGACGCCCGCAGGGATCTTCCTGGACGAGGCCTGCGGCGGGATCGGCTGCGTCATGGTCCCCACCGGCGTCGGCAACACGGAGATCCAGGTCCGGACCATGGTGGAGCTCAAAGTCAACGGCTATCTGGGGACCGCCTCCTTCCTGGCCACCCTGATCGGGAAGATGGGGGAGTTGGGATACGACCCGAAGCGGGACCTGGCCGTGGAGATCGCTTTCGTCGGCGGGGAGATCCTGACGGCCACCCTGCGCAAGACCCTGACCGACCGGGGGATCATTGTCCGGCAGGGCTACGTCACCGCCGATCTGGGGACGCTGGCCTACGAATGTCCCCACGAGGAGGGGATGCACCTGGCCGACGATCTCTATGTCGAGATCTGCGACCCCGCGACCGGCGAACCTGTCCCGGTCGGCGAGGTCGGCGAGGTCGTGGTCACGAACTTCAGCAACGAATGCTACCCCCTGGTGCGGTACGGGACCGGGGACCTGTCGGCCCTCGATCAGACGCCCTGCCCCTGCGGCCGGACCTCGCTTCGGCTCCGGGGGATCCTGGGACGGGCCGACGAGGTGACGAAGATCAAGGGGATGTTCGTCCATCCCCGCCAGGTGGACGAGGCCCTTGCCCGTCTGGCCGATCGGATCGAGCGGGCGCGGGTCGTGGTGACCCGCGAAGGGGTGACGGACCTCATGACCGTCGAGGTCCTCCTCAAGCCCGGTGTCGAGGGAACGGACGCCCTCAGGGCCGCGGTCGAGGAGCGGATCCGGGAGACGACCAAGCTGCGATGCACGGCCTGTTTCGTCCCGGAGATCCCGGCAGACGCCAGGAAGATCGACGACCGCAGGAAGTGGGATTAAGGGCGGTTTGCCTTGACATTTTTGTTCGGATGGGGTTATGGTTCCCCTATTCAAAAAAGGTCGGATTCCGGACACCGAAAAGAGCCCGAAGAAGGCAATGGGGTCGGGGGGCGACCATGTCCCCACCCTGCAAATATACGGAAAGAAAACCGGCAGCATCTGGATTTCCCGGTGAAGCGATGACCCTTGCATACGGGGGTCACGTTCAGGCCGAAAACCAAAACATCATCACAACAAGGAGGATGTCATGAAACGTTTTGCGGCGATCCTAGCACTGGCCGTCTTGGGCTTTTTCTGTCTGACAGGGGTCAGCTCAGCCCAGGCGATCGAGAATGAGTTCTACCTTATCACCCCGGTCTCCAAGGACGTCCATGATCCGGCCCTGAAGGCCTTCGCAGCCTTCGTGAAGAAGAAGTACAACGTCGATCTCAAGACCAGCGCCATGCCGCAGGGAACTCCGGTCGCCTACGGCCAGATCGTCGAGTGGAAGGGCAAGCCCCAGGCGGACGTCTTCTGGGGCGGCGAGGGAACCCTCTTCGACCTCCTGGCCGATCAGGGCCTCCTGGACAAGGTCACGATCCCCAAAGCGATGTGGGACGAAATTCCGGCCACGATCGGCAAGCCCGTCGGCCTGCCCCTGAAGGACCCCAAGGGCTTCTGGGTCGGGACGACCCTGGAACCTTACGGTCTGATCTACCAGCCGAAACTCCTCAAACGGCTCGGAGTGGAACTCAAGGACTGGGACGACCTGCTCAACCCCAAACTGAAGGGTCAGATCGCGCAATGCACGCCGGACCGCTCCAGCTCGAGCCACGCCAGCTATGAAGTCATCCTGGCCATGCACGGCTGGGAGAAGGGTTGGGCCTGGTTGACGAAACTGGCAGCCAACACGGGGATCTTCACGGCCCGCTCCCGCGACGTGCCGAGCGTCGTGGCCAAGGGCGAGTTCGCTGTCGGCGTGGCCGTCCCCAGCTACATGGCCTTCGCAGAGGTCCTGGGCGGCTATGACGTCATGTTCGTCTATCCCAAGAACGCCTACGTGACCCCTGAACCGATGGCGGTCCTCAAGGGCGCCCCCCATCCCAAGGCGGCCCACGCCTTCATCGAGTTCCTCCTGACCGAAGAGGGACAGAGGATCTTCATGGAACGCGGCCTCTACCCCATCACGGCCAAGTACAAGGTCAAGGGCGCGCCGGGTTCCCCCGCGGAGAAGGCCGTCGAATTCACGGCCGGGATCCGCTCTTTCTATGACATCCAGGTCGGCAACGTCTACGACCCCAAGATCGCCGGCGAGAAGAAGCGCAACGAGGAGGTCAACGCCTACTTCCGCAAGGAGATCGCCGAGAAGCACAAGGAGATCATGAAGAAGTAGCCCCCTCTCCGATCCCCTCACGCAGCCGCCCGCCCCGGCCCCGCCGGGGTGGGCGGCCGGTTGTATCGGACAGGCACGGGTCGCCAGCGGATGAGGGCCGGGGACAAAGGGTTCAGGAATTCTTGCTCTGGCGGGACTGACCGGCGGAAAAAACTCAAGATCGGACGGAAAAGGTTGAACGATGAACATTCAACTCAAAGACATGGTGAAGCGGTTCGGTTCTCTGGAAGCGGTCAGCCACGTGTCCCTGGATATCCAGGACGGCGAGCTCTTCACGCTCCTGGGCCCCTCCGGCTGCGGCAAGACGACGATCCTGCGTCTCATCGGCGGCTTTCACAAGCCCGACCACGGCGAGGTCTACTTCGGGGCCCGGGAGGTTTCGGAGATCCCGCCCTACGAGCGGAACATCGGCATGGTCTTTCAGAACTACGCCCTCTGGCCCCACATGACCATCTTCGACAACGTGGCCTATGGCCTCAAGATCAAGAAGGAGACCGGGGCGGAAGTGGCCAAGAAGGTCAACCGTGCCCTGTCGCTGGTCAACCTGACGGGCCTGGAAAAGCGCTACCCCGGCCAGCTCTCGGGGGGGCAGCAGCAGCGCGTGGCCCTGGCCCGCGCGTTGGTCCTGAACCCGGATGTCCTTCTGCTCGACGAGCCCCTCTCCAACCTGGATGCCAAGATCCGCCAGCAGGTCCGCGCCGAAATCCGGAAACTCCAGAAGGACCTGGCGATCACCGCCATCTACGTGACCCATGACCAGGAGGAGGCCCTGACCCTCTCGGACCGGATCGCCGTCCTCGATCACGGAAAGCTCCAGCAGTTGGGCTCCCCCCGGGACCTCTACCAGAGACCGGAAAACCCCTTTGTGGCCGATTTCATCGGGATCAACAACCTGATCGCCGGCCAGGTGAAGGAGATCCAGGAGTCGAAGGGCTGGATGGCCGTCGAAACCCGCTTCGGCCTGATCAAATGCGTCTTTGAGGCCCGGTTCAAGACCGGCGAGGCCTGCAAGGTCACCGTCCGCCCTGAGGTCGCCACCCTCGGCAACTCCGAGGAGACAGGCGACGACATGAACCGGATCACCGGGAAGGTCAGCTTCGCCTCCTATATCGGCAACGCCATCCGCTACGACATCGAACTGGACCCGGAGACCCTCTTCAAGGTCGACGTGCAGAACCCCTGGAACCAGCAGCCCTTCCCCATCGGCCAGGAGGTCCATGTCCGTTTCCCCATCCAGATCACCCTGGGGATTCCCGCTTAGGAAGAGAGGATCGACCACGTGAACACTGAAAACACCGTTGCCCTTCCCAAAGCCAGCGTTTGGTCCGATATGAAGCTCAGCGGCTTCTTGAGTTACGGCGCCATCTGGGCCTTTTTCATCGTCTTTCTGATCTATCCCCTGATCCGGCTCTTCTACGACAGCTTCACCACCGAGGCCGGGGCCTTCACCATCGCCAACTTTCTGGACTTCTTCACCGACCCCTTCTACCTGAAGTCCCTCGTGAATTCCCTGATCCTGGGGGTGGCCACGGTGATCACGACCTCGATCATCGGAATCGCCATCGCCTTTCTGCTCCTGCGCTACGATTTCCCGGGCCGGGGGCTCTTCTCGTACCTGACGATCATCCCGATGATCATGCCGCCCCTGGTCGGCGTCATGGGTTTCGTCTTCATCCTGGGCCGGGCGGGAACGGTCAACATCATCCTCCAAGACTATTTCGGGTTCACACAGCCCATCAACTTCATGTACGGCCTCCATGGGGTGCTCCTGGTGGAGACGCTTCATCTCTTCCCGCTCATGACCCTCTCCATCGTGGACGCCATGGGGAAGATCTCCCCCTCCCTGGACGAGGCGGCTGAGAGCGTGGGCTCCCGGGGGCTCCGCAAGTTCTGGGACATCACCTTCCCGCTGACGACCCCGGGCTACGTTTCGGGGGCCCTTCTGGTCTTTATCTGGACCTTCGCCGACTTCGCGACGCCGCTCGTCGTGGGGATCTCGGACCTCCTGGCCTCCCAGGCCTACCTGAACATCGTTCAGTTCGTGGACCGGCGGCTCTTCAAGATGGGGATCGTGATCTCGGCGATCATGGTCATCCTGGCGATCCTTTTTCTGATCCTCGCCAAGAAGTACGTGTCGATCAAGGACTACAGCTCCCTCTCCTACTCGGTGATCGAACGCAAGAAGCTCTCCCCCCTGGCGCAGGTGGGGGCGGTGGCCTTCATGGGGTTCATCCTCCTTCTGGCCTTCATCCCCTACCTGGGGCTGGCGCTGGATTCCTTCGGGAGGGGCTGGGCCTTGACCCCCTTCCCGGTGAAGTACACCCTCCAGTACTTCGAGCGGGTGGCCTTCGAGACGCCGAAGTTCATCATCAACAGCCTCCTCTTCTCGGGGATCTCGGTGGTGATCTGCATCGCCGTGGGCGTCCCCGTGGCCTGGGTCATGTCCCGGACCAAGCTCCCGGGCCGCGACATCTTGGATTCCCTGACGACGCTGATCCTGGCCCTGCCGGGGACCGGGATCGGCATCGCCTACATGCGGGCCTTCCGGGATCCCGCTCCCTTCATGACCACGGCCCTGATCAGCATATGGATCATCATCCCGATCGTGCTCGCGGTCCGGCGGCTCCCCTATACGGTGCGGGGGACCTTCGCCTCGCTCCTGATCGTCCACCGCTCCTTCGAGGAAGCGGCCGAAAGCGTCGGGGCCACCAAGCCCCGGACCTTCAAGGACGTGACGCTCCCGCTGATCTGGAAGGGAGTCCTGGTGGGGTCGCTTTACTCTTTCATCCTGGCCCTACAGGAGGCCTCAGCGACGCTACTCCTGGTCATCCCGGGGCACGAGATGATGACGGTGGGGATCTTCAATTTCTATATCGGGGGGTCCGTCAACGAGGCCGCCGCCCTGGGGGTCATCCTGATCGTCCTGGGCGCAGCGTGCCTGTTCATCATCAACCGGATGGCCGGCTCCAAGATGGGAGGGGTCTTCGGCTAAATGTACCAGGGATTCATCTTCGATCTGGACGGGACGGTCTATCTGGGCGAGCGCCTCCTCCCCGGCGCGGAGCGGGTCATCCGCCGGCTCCGGGAAGGGGGAAAGAAGGTCGTTTTCCTCTCCAACAAGCCCCTCTACACCCGCGAGGACTACGCGGCCAAGCTCACGCGGCTGGGGGTCCCCACGACGCCCGAAGAGGTGGTGAACTCCACCTTTGTCCTGATCCGCTACCTGGGAAAGGTCGCCCCGGGGGCGAAAGTCTTCGTCATGGGGGAGCTCCCCTTCGTGGCCGAGATGGTCCGGGCGGGCTTCAGGCTCACCGAGAACCCCGAGGAGATCGAGATCGTTGTCGCGGCCTTCGATCGGACCTTCGACTACCGCAAGTACAACATCGCCTTCCAGGCGATCAAGAGGGGGGCCCGCTTCATCGCGACGAACCCCGACCGGACCTGCCCGGTGGAGGGGGGCGAGCTCCCCGACTGCGCCGGCATCATCGCCGCCCTGGAGGCCGTGACCCTGAGGAAAGTCGAGGTCGTCGTGGGGAAGCCGTCGCCGATCACCGTGGCGGTGGCCCTGGAGGTGATGGGGCTCCAGGCCGCCGACTGCCTCCTCGTAGGCGACCGGATCGAGACGGACATCCGGATGGCCCTGGAGGCGGGGATGAAGGCGGCCCTGGTCCTGTCCGGTGTCACGGATCGAAAGACCCTGGAGGCCTCGACCCTCCGGCCCGACCACGTCTTCGACGGCATCGCCGATCTGGAGGGCCTGCTTTAGGTCATTCGGGCGATCGATTTAAGAATATTGGACAGAAAAGGTTTGTTGAGTTACGCCATCCCCCATGTCAATCCCGGCCACGCACTCCGGTTACCGCAAGCTGAAGGGTCCAGACTGGACGGCCGTTGTTACAGCTGCGGCGGCGAGGCGTACGGATATCTCCTCGCAAAAACGTTGGAGTCCACCTCGTTCCCTCCCCCGTTGCAGCGGGGATGACCCGTCTAGGGCTTATCGAGGGTTTTTGTGATGATCTGCAATAAATCCGGCCATTTGAATGGTTTGATGATATAGGAATGGACCTTCAGCATCTTTGCGGTGATCACCTCATCGTCCCGGGAGCTCGATGAAATGATCACGAATCTTGCCTTCGGATCGATCGCCTGAATCTGGACAATGGCCTCCAATCCATCCAATTTCGGCATATTGATATCCATCATGATGAGGTCGGGATGAAAGGTTTTAAATTTTTCGATTGCGGCCAGCCCGTCGGGAGCCGTCTCCACGATGGCCTCATTCTCCGTCAAAAAATTCCGAAGCATCCCGCGGATCATGTGGGAATCGTCGACGACCAAGATGCGCTTGTCCTTGATCTTGCTCTGCTTGGTGAGCGAGGTCATCACCCGGAAGGCGATATGATCGATCTCCAACTGAAGGATGATCATCTGGGCTTCTGTATCGGCCAATCTCTTTTCTTTGACGGAGGAAAGTTCCAGCGAGATGGGGGGCTGAAATTTCACTTTCAAGCCCACCTTGTCCCAATCCGTGATGGCGTTGCCGATGATGATATTGATGAATTCCCCCAGGATGTCCGAGGCGATCTCCCCCGCTTCCGTGACCGGGGGAAGTCCTGAGTTGGTGGCAATGGCCGAGGCGACCAGGACGGCCATGTGTTCATCGGTAAATCCCAGAATGAAGCGCCCCTGCAACTTTTGATCGATGTCCTCAAAAGAGACGACCTTGGCGATGGCATAAATCTCGTTCGGACGTTCATCTTTCTTGATGATCATCCTCATCACCTTGGTCTTGGTCATCTCCTCGAAGTTCGTCTTGCAGTGGTCCGCCAAGATGTTGAGATATTTGGTCAGCATAGGATGTACTCCGAAATCATCCGTGATGGGGCTCTGCTGAGAATTCAGTATATGAGGGGACTGCCAGTGTGTCAACGTAATTAATTCATTTTCCATAGGATATTATGATCCCCGGGGCGCGCTCCCCGTTCCTCTGCATCCCGGCCACCCAAGATCCCAGCCATCGGTGAGCATGCAACGGGGACGATCCCGTGTTCCCATCCCCGATCGCCCCCTCTGATCGGTGGCGCACGGAAATTGGATGCCGGTGCAACCGGAGGGCCTGTCGCCTCATTTTTTTTCATGGCATGCCACATGCTCTTGTAGCAATCAGGAACGCAATATGAGGAAAGAAAAGAGACATACGGTGAAAAAACTATGGGGAGGACTGATCCTGGTTTTGGTCTTTGTCCTTGGATTTTGTGGGCCAGACGCCCATGCGGACTGTGCGGACAAGATCCTGCGCTGCATCAAGGACAGAGGCACCAAGAGCAGCGCCGGGCAGGTCAAGATGGGGCAGTGCTTCAATCTGATTCTGGGGTGCACGGATTGTAAATACACCCATTACGCCAAATATACCGACGAGTGCAACGAGAAGTACGCCTCGGCCTGTGAAGGCCAATGCTGGGCCTCTTACCCGGGCGACGGGAGCTCCTTTTCTGGAGAGCTGACCTGCTACGATACAGAGGGCAAAGCACACGATGTCCCCTAGACCGGACCCTGGGCCATCCATCCGATATCGGCAGACCCATTCCTAG
>JAJFUM010000136.1 GCA_021372415.1 Deltaproteobacteria bacterium | reverse complement strand
CAGGTCCTCCAGATCCATCTCCGCCGTGTCGATGGCGCCTGCCCTATCGTCTTCGGCGGGCGTTCGATCGGTGCCAAGAGCTTTTGGAACGGCAGCCAGGAATGCCCGGAACTGCCAGTAGGACCATTTCTCGAACATGGTCTCCTCGTCGACGCCGAATTCCCGGCGCATGAGGAGGACGAAGCGGGCTGCGTCTACTTGATCTCCCTGATCACGGTCCCCGCTTTCCGGATCAGGTTCGTAAAATCCTTGAGGATGTCCAAGACCCGCGATTCGGTGAAAGCCACGTTGAAAAGCTCGAGCTTCGCGGAGACTGTCATCCCTTCCCATTCCTCGTGGGTCGGGAAGGAGCGCCGAAGGATGAAATCCATGACGTCTCCCCCCTGCTGGAACAGCCCCAGCATCGCCTCGGGATCCCGCTTGACCAGGCCTTCCAGGTCAGGGATTTTCCCCTTCAGGATCCGGAGGAGGTCGATCAGATCCCCCTCCGAGATCCTGCGGAGTTCGTGTATTTTGCCGTAGATCTTGACCTCGATCTTCGGCGGCCGGACGATTTCAAGCATTCCCTATCCCCCCCGCTCCGCCTAGACCGTCAGGTCCATGATGCTGAACATCTGGTCCCCGGCCGCCCTCGTGGAGTCGGAGAAAACGGTGATGGTCACGGGGATCGGAGCGCTCTCCTTCGCCTTGAACGCCATCTCGAGGTCGGCGGTGACCTGGCAGCGGTACAGGGTCACGACGCGGACCTTGCCGTCTCTCCTGGTGTGCTCGAACCTGACGACGTAGTAGGTCTGGTTGGAAAGCCCGCCACCCGTGATGCCGCGTCCGGTGTAGGTCGTGTAGGTGTAGGACAGGGCGATCTGGTCGTTCTCGGCGATCTTTGTCGAGGTCGAAACCCTCCAGATCGCTCCGTCGATCCTGTCGAGGTAGTAGTCCGTTCCCTCCACTAGATCGACTGCCGTGTTGATGACCGTAGCCCCAGACGCGAAGCCAGCGGCAAGCCCGGCCGTGACGGTCAGCGTGTTGGCTGCCTCGTCGACCCCCAGAGCCGCGATCGTCGCGTTCTCGGTCGTCGCCCCGACCTTCAGGGTGATGGTATCCCCTGCCGTGAATGGGCTTGCGTCCGTCACGTTCAGGACGGTATCCGACGCTTCCGCTGCCGCCGACAAGGTCGTCGCAAGCCGCGCAGTGACCGCGGCGTCCGTCCACTTCGGATAGGCCGAACCCGTTTTCCTGGTAGAGGTAATAGCCCCGACCAGTTCGGCGGTGACCGCCTCAGACCCTGCCGCAGAGGTCGCGATGGTGTATTCCGGCATAAGGGCAGCCAGAACGTCCAGGTTGGCCTCGAGCAGTTCGACGGTGAACGACCCCTCTTCCGCCACGGGAATCTTCAGGATCGAGGCTTCGGGAAATCCGGCCTTCTCCTCGTAGTATTCCTTGGCGTGCTTGAGCACGACGTCATTCTTAAGCTGGCCTACCGAGCTGCCGTTGACGTACATAGGCCCCGTCCCGATGATGATATC
>JAJFUM010000127.1 GCA_021372415.1 Deltaproteobacteria bacterium | reverse complement strand
GGGCTTCCGTCATGGGGAGGACCCGGTAGGGGACGAATCCCGACGCAACAAGCAGGGGCAGGGGGGTGTAGGCGCAGGCAAAACCGATCCGCGGGCTATCCGCTCGATTCATCGACTTTACTCCTCCCTGAGGTTGATCAGGACCCTGCGCATCAGGGCCTTGACCGTTTCGATCTCGCCAGGCTCGACACCGGCAAAGACCCCGTTGAGGGTGCGATCGACGATCGCAACGGCCGGGTCCCGGGCCTCTAAACCCTTCTTGGTGAGAAAGATCTTAAGGACCCGGCGGTCGGCGGGATCGGTCCGCCGCTCAAGAAGTCCGTCCCGTTCCATGCGGTCCAGAAGGCCGGTCATTGTCGAGGGTTCCAGCCCGGCCCGTCTTCCCAGGTCGATCACCTTGAGGCCATCCTCCCGCCAGAGACTCATCAGGACACCGAGGTAAGCGGGCCGGATGGACTCGATCCCCGCCTCGATGAATCCCCTCTTCATGGCGGCGGTCGTGGCCAGGGAGACGCGCGTGATCAGGTAGTAGGGGCAGTCCTCAACGTCCAGATCGGCGCAGCTCAACGCCGCCGAGGGCTTCCTGGCCGTTTTCGAAGATACTTTTGATCCCATTATTCCCTTTCCAAAATAGATTTTACCGTATTATACGTAAGCGAATATTATTGTCAAGTAATTTTTGGGCCGCCGGCCTCCGGTCTTGAATTTGTCCACCGGATGTGTTAGCGAAGGGCACCGACCGAACAGGAAAGGATCAGCCATGGACAGGCGCTTCATGCCCCCATTCCAGACAAAGGAGGAGTTGGCCGCGTTTCAGCTGGCCGGACTCCAGTGGACCGTTCGCCATGCCTGGGAAGGTTCGCCCTTCTACCGGTCCAGGTTCGAGAAGGCCGGCGTCACGCCGGAGTCGATCCGGAGCCTCGACGATCTGAAGCGCCTCCCCTTCGTGACGGCCCAGGACCTTCAGGCGAACTACCCCTGGCCGCTCCTGGCGGTCCCGATGGACCGGATCGTCCGGATGCACGCCTCCTCGGGGACGACAGGCAAGCGGAAGGTCATGGTCTACACGGCCAAGGACATCGACGACTGGGCCGACATGTTCGCACGCTGTTACGAGACGGCGGAACTGACCCGGGAGGACCGGGTCCAGATCTGCGTCGGCTACGGCGTCTGGACGGCCGGCGTCGGCTTCCAGCTCGGTTGCGAGCGGTTCGGAGCGCTGGCGATCCCTGCGGGACCGGGAAACATTGACATGCAGCTGCAGTTTCTCGTCGATTTCGGAACCACGGTCCTGTGCTGCACCGCCTCGATGGCCCTCCTCCTGGCCGAGGAGATCGGCAAGAGGGGCCTTAGGGAGAAAATCCACGTCAAGAAGGTGATCTTCGGGGCAGAGCGATCGAGCGACGCCCTGCGCAACCAGGTCAAGAACCTCATCGGGGCCGAACAGATCTTCGACATCCCGGGACTCACCGAGCTCTACGGCCCGGGGACCGGCCTCGACTGCCCCTTCCACACGGGGATCCATTACTGGGCCGACTACTACATCCTGGAGATCCTCAGCCCCGACACCCTGGAGCCCGTCCCCGAGGGGGAGGTAGGCGAGATGGTCTACACGACGCTCCGGAAGGAGGGGGCCCCGCTGATCCGCTACCGCTCCCGCGACCTGACCCGCCTGGTCCCTGGGGAATGCCCCTGCGGCTCGATCTTCCCCCGTCACGACCGGATCGTCGGACGCTCCGACGATATGTTCATCGTCCGCGGGGTGAACATCTACCCCAGCCACATCGACGAAATCCTCTCCCGGCAGTCTGGGATCGCCAGTGAATACCAGATCCACCTGGACCACCACGGGGACGGGAAGGACTACATGATGATCAAGGTGGAGCGCGAGGAGGGAGGGCGTCCCGGGGACGATAAGATCCTCGCCGCCCGGATCGAACGGGCCATCCGCAAGGAGACCCTCGTCAGCGGAACCGTCGAGATCGTCGATTACCAGGGACTCCCCCGGACGGAGCGCAAGGCCAAGCGCGTCTTCGACCACCGGACCTAGGAAGGGCTTTCATATCCCCCAGGGGAAACGTGCGGCCTGGCCGCATGCCTCTATCTGCACCTGGAACAGGCTCGCGGCTGCTGTACCCCCTTTTGGTCCACCCCTGAACCATCCCCCTTGATCCCCCGGCGGCATCAAAGAAACCAGGACAATGACCTCGGCATCAGCATCCCGTTCCCCCTATCCAGTCGATAATAAGACGAAACAGGAGACGGCATGACCGCCGACGAATACAGATTTTGCTTGCATCCTTCTGAGAATCGGCTCTATATGCGCGCATGGAGGTACAGTCTTGGGCCTTCATATCCAAGAAAGGTACAGGTTGAATGGTGTCGCCCGTCGGACGACCTCCTGTCGAACCCATTGGCCGGAATCGCACGGAAAGGAGCCTGTATGGAGTGGTATCACCTGTTCAATCCCCTGACTGAAAAGATCGTCGCCCTGGCCATCCTGGCCATCTGTTTCGCCCTG
>JAJFUM010000010.1 GCA_021372415.1 Deltaproteobacteria bacterium | reverse complement strand
GGAGGGCTTCGACGCCATCGTTACGCCTTCCACGACGGGAGAGGCGCCGGCCACGCTGGACCAGACGGGGAATCCGGCCTTCTGCTCCATTTGGAGCCTCTGCGGCGTCCCGGCCGTCACGATCCCGGCAGGATTGGGGCCCCGGGGATTGCCCTTGGGATTGCAGATCGTGGGCGCCCAGGGACAGGACGAACGGCTTCTGGCCGCGGCCCTCTGGTCCGAGGCACGGCTCCCCTTTGCCCCCTTGAAATAGACCTGCACCGCTGTCCGGTGCGCGGCTTCTCCAGCCATGAGGTGAACCCCTATGAATCTCCATCACCTGATGACCCAACACCACCATGCCAAGGGTCCCCTCCGGATCGGCCTGATCGGGGCGGGAAAATTCGGCTCCATGTACCTGGCCCAGGCCCTGAGCACCCGCGGGGTCCACCTGGCCGCAATCGCCGACCTGGCCCCGGCCAGGGCCATGGACGCCCTCCAACGGACCGGCTGGCCGGCGTCACAGGGGAAGGCTGCATCCCTGGACGATGCCCTGACCGGTGGCGCCACCTTCATCACCGACGACGCGAAGGCCCTTATCGAGGCCCCGGCCATCGACGTGGTCATCGACGCCACGGGAAACCCCTCCGCAGGGATTGCCCACGTCCTGGCCTGCTGCCGCAGCAAGAAGCCGATCATCATGGTCAACGTCGAGGCTGACGCCTTGGCCGGTCCGCTCCTGGCCAGGCGGGCCCGGGACGCGGGGATCGTCTACTCCCTGGCCTACGGCGACCAGCCGGCCCTGATCTGCGAGATGGTGGACTGGGCCCGCACCTGCGGCTTTACCGTGGTGGCCGCCGGCAAGGGGACCAAATACCTGCCCGCCTACAACCAATCGACGCCCGAAACCGTCTGGAACCACTACGGCTTCACCGAGGAACAGCTGGCCAAGGGGGACTTCAATGCCAAGATGTTCAACTCCTTCCTGGACGGAACGAAATCGGCGATCGAGATGGCCGCCGTGGCCAACGCGACCGGCCTTCTCCCCCCTGCCAATGGTCTGCTCTTTCCCCCCTGCGGCGCCGACGACCTGCCGCGCATCCTGAAGCCCCGGGCCGACGGCGGTCTCCTGGAGGAAGCGGGACAGGTGGAGGTGGTCTCCAGTCTGGAGCGGGACGGTCGGCCGGTGTACCGCGATCTGCGATGGGGGGTCTATGTCACCCTCACGACCGGGAACCCCTATTCGGCCCGCTGTTTCAGGGAATACGGCGTCGTGACCGACGAGAGCGGCCGTTACACGGCCCTTTACCGGCCGGCCCATCTGATCGGCCTGGAGTTGGGGATCAGCGTCGCCTCGGTGGCCCTCCGCGGCGAGCCGACCGGTACGGCGCGGGACTTCACCGCCGACGTGGCGGCCACGGCCAAGCGGGATCTCGCTCCCGGGGAAGTCCTCGACGGGGAGGGCGGTTTCACCGTCTACGGGACTTGCCTGCCGGCACGCCGGGCGCTCGCTGAGGGCTGCTTGCCCATCGGCCTGGCCCACGGGGTCCGGATCGAACGGCCCGTCGCCGCAGGACAGACGGTCCATTGGGCCGACGTGGCCTTCGATGAGCAGGACGAAGCGGTGCGGTTCCGGCGGCAGATGGAAGAGCTCTTCCGCCGGGAATGGGCGGTCTAGGCCGATCCCCGGCCGGCGGGATCACCGGTCCTTCTCCCGGTGTCACGTGAATCTTTCCTGGCAGGCCTATTTCAGCAGCCCCAGCTCCTTGAGGGCATCCGCAAAGAGGGCCTCGTTCTTGGCGACAAACTGACCGAAGTCCCTACTGCCCAGGAAGTACGGGCTCAGCATGTGCTGCCCAAGGTACTTGTCCTTCCAGGCCGGCAATTCACTGACCCGTCTCATGAGGGTCTCATAGTAGGAAAGGACCTCCGGGGCGATCTTCGGTGGAGCTGCGATCCCGCGGAAGAAGTGGAAGACGAAGTGGTAACCGCTCTCCTTGAATGTGGGGACATCCTTCAGCAGGGGGATACGGGTCTCTTTGGCCACGGCGAGCGGTTTGACCAGCTTGGCCTCATACTGCGACTTGAACTCGCTGGGATTGGCCCAAATCATGTTGACCTGCCCCCCCAAAAGGGCAGAGACACATTCTCCCCCGCTGTTGAAGGAGAAGTAGCGCAACTTGATGCCTGCCGCCTTCTCGAAAAGATGATTGCACAATTGGTCTTCTTGACCCGTGGCTGTTCCGCCGATGGACAGGGTCTGCTTCTTGGCCGCCGCGACCACATCCTGAATCGTCTTGAAAGGGGAATCGGTCTTGACAACGATCACCTGCTCATCCAGGGCCAGGTTGGCAACGAGGGTCAGTTCCCGATAGGTCGCCGCATTTTTCCCGACAATCAGGGGACCTGTGATCTGCCCGGAAATGAAAGTCAACAGCATGTGATCGTTCCCGGATGAACGAGCCACCGCCGTTGTCCCGATGGTGGCGCTTCCACCGGGCTGGTTCGTGATCACCAGCTCTTTTGGAGAGAGTTTTTCATTCTTGATAACGTTGCTGATGGCACGGGCAAAGACGTCACTGCCGCCACCTGGTGCATAGGGCACCACCACGTTGATCGGTTTGATCGGCTTGAACTCGGCCGCCGGGGCCTGGGCAACGGAAAAAAGCGTCGCCAGCATACCCGAGATGACCACTCGGGAGATCCTGCTTCTGCACAGACTGCCTGTCATCTTTCCTCCTCCTTCGTAAAAACCAATGGCGTGAAACACACCGGTTGCGGACGGACATCAGCCCGTTGGGTTGAACCGGAAATTTTTAGGATTCTTATACTACCATGGGCAACGGTTTTGTGAAAGCCCACCGACGATGATGTCGGACCCCAGGACAGAGCCCACCGATCGTCTCCGCCCCCATCCATTCCCGGAGCGATTCCCATGGCAGCCCTGCCGATGAGGATCACCGGAGGGGAAACGGGGCCATGATATCACAACGGGGTCTCGGTGAGGGAATCGGGGAAAGGATACAGGAGACTTTGGGTGAATTCCGGAATGACGCAGGTCATGATTGGGTGGTCACAGCCCCCCGGAATTCCCGAGAGGCGCGACGAGGGGATAACCACTCCCCCTGCACGGGACAGGGGGAGTGGTTGGATCGGTCGTATCCGAACCCCGAAAGGGAGTGTCCAATCGGGGTCACTCGATC
>JAJFUM010000451.1 GCA_021372415.1 Deltaproteobacteria bacterium | reverse complement strand
GACGAAGCGGCGGTAGAGCGGCAGGTCCCCCTCGTAGAATGCCCCGGTATCGAGCCGGTCCGTCTCGGGCCCCCAGGCGGGCAGGTTGAAAATGGCCAGGTTCAGAAAGCCGATCCCGCCGGCATGGGCCTCTGTGAAGGCGAGGGTCCTGCGGGCCGCCTCGGCTGTTTCGGCCGGCGTCCCGAAGAGGAGATAGACATAGGTTGCGATCCCGGCCTCGGCAAGGTTCTCCAGGACCGTAGCGGCCAGGGCCGGGTCGATCCCCTTCTTCAGGGCCTTAAGGACCCCCTCATCGCCCGATTCCAGGCCCAGTTTCAGCATGACGCAGCCGCTATCCCGAAGCCGCCGGCAGAAATCGCGGTCGGCCAGATGTTCCGTGATCCGGGCAAAGCCGTACCAGGGTGCCCCTGGCGGCTCCGCAGCCAGAGCCTTCTAAATGGCCGGGCTCAGGGCATTGTCCAGGAGGTGGATCAGGGCCGGGCGCAGTTTTGCGGTCAGGGCCCGGAGGTCCTCGACGGCCTGTCCCGGCGGGACCGGCCGGTAGGGGGTCCCCTCGGCCAACTCCGGGCAGAAGGAACAGCGTTGCCACCAGCAGCCGCTGGAAGCGCTGTAGGGCAGGACCGCCCCCGGGGCCAGGTAGCCGGCCAGGGGAAGGCCGTCGAAGTCGGGCCGGTCGAAGCCGCCGGCATGGCCCTTCCCGAAGAGGTCCAGGAGCGGGGCCTCGCCCGGGCCATCGATCATCCCGTCCGCAAGACTCCCGAAGGGGTCCCTCCAGCCCGGACGCCGCATCCAGGAGGTGACGAGCCCCCCTCCCAGAACGATCCTGAGAGACGGATACTCGCGCCGGATGTGGCCGATCATGGCAAAGGCCGTCAGGGCCTGGCTCAGGTAGTTGATTGAAAGACCGACGTGCGAAACGGGCATCTCGGCGAGGATCTCCGGAAGGCGCTCCGCAAACCAGGCATGAAACGGATTCGCGGCGGGTTCGGCCGCGGCCGCGAGCAGATCAGCGCTCCGAACGGGGTTCAGGCGGCCGTCTTCGTAATCGGCAAGATTCAGGCGGACGCCGGACGGACGAGCCGCCGCCCAAAGGAGGCGGTTGGTGTCCCGAACCGCGCGGCCATAGCGGTCCCGATGGGCATACAGTTCCGGGGACCGCAGGGCCGCCAGGTTCGCCTCCAGGTGCCGGGCCGCGCGTCGGGTCCAGGTATCGGAATCGCCGCTTGCCGCCTGCGCCGCCGACGCCATGAGGGCCAGTTGCCCCTCCAGATTGGCGTCCCAGAGCCGGCAGGCCACGCCGCCGGCCTTCAGCGCCCCGGCGAGCCTGGCCGGTCCGCCCGGCGCCTCGCAGGCCTTGGCCGCCGGCGGATGGATGATCAGGAGTCCCTTCCCTTCCCCGATTTTCCCTGTCATCTATGCCGACCTTTCTCCCTATCGCGCGATCAGGCCGACAGAGTATCTGATCTCCGGGGAGTTGACAAGGGCGGGATCCAAGGCCGGGGTACTTTGCCCCGGCCCCAGCCCTGCGATTCAAAGGCGCGGCAGGTTCGATTGTCATCCGGAGGCCGGAAACTTGACAGGACCCTGGGCATGTCGTATTTTTGATTATGGAAAACCACACGACGCAAGACATCGGAGCCTTATACGAACGCAGGAGCCTGGAAACCCTTGAAAGGGCCCTCCGCGACACGCCCCTCTATGAATCCTGGAGGCCCTCCGATCCCGGCCCGGGACAGGGCGTCGACGCCCGCTATCACAGCCTCCCCGTCCTGATCAAGGACGACATCCGTCACCACTTCCCTTACGGGCTCGTCCCGAGAGGGCTGGATTTGCGGGCGGCCCTCGCCAGCGGGGAGGTAAGCTTCGTACGCACCAGCGGGACCTCGGACGAGGCCCTCGACAACATCTGGAACCAGGCGTGGTGGGACGCCTCCGAGCGCGCCTCCTGGAGGCTCAACGCCGTAGCCAGCCGGGTCGCCACAGGAACTCACCGGGAGGCGATCCTTGCCAGCGCTCTCTCCGTCGGCCCCAGGTCCGAGAACGGGTCTATCCCCCGGCAGAGCCGCATGCTCGGCCGGTTCCTCTTCCTCAACGAGTTCGGGACCCCGGCGGAGTGGCCGGCGGCCCAAGAGAAGAGAATCCTGGAAGAGCTGGCCGATTACCAACCCGCGGTCTTCGAGGCCAACCCGTCGCTTCTGGCGCGCCTGGCCCGGTTCGCCTGGAGGACAGGCGCGGCCGTCTGGGTGCCGCCGCTCATCGTCCTCACCTACGAATTCCCCTCGGCCCTGCAGATGAGGGACATCCGCCGCGTCTTCCCGACGCCGATCGCCAGTTCCTACGGGTCCACTGAGGCCGGCTACGTGTTCATGGAGTGCGAGCACGGCAGGCTCCATCAGAATTTCGAATCCTGCCGCGTGGACTTCGCGCCCCTCACACGGGGAACCGAATCCCCGGTCGGCCGCATCTTCGCCACGACCTTCGGCAACCGCTGGTTTCCGCTGGTCCGCTTCGACATGGGCGACATCGTCCGCCTGGCACAGGGCCCCTGCCCCTGCGGGAGGAATTTCGGGATGACCCTCTCGGCGATCGAGGGGCGAATGAAAAGCCTCTGTGTAGCCGGGGACGGCACGTTCGTGACGCACGGCGAGATCGACGATGCCCTCGCCCAAGTCGACGGCCTGGAGGCGTACCAGCTTGTCCAAGCGGCTCCGCAACGGGTGCGGATCGACTTGATCGGCGAAAATGGCGACGGCCTCCGGATGGCCCGTGCAGCGGCCGACATGGTTCACGGCCTGTTCGGCCGGGGCGTGAACATCGAGGCCGGCGAGGTCCGGGTGCTTCTGCCAGAGAGGTCGGGCAAGTTCCTCCTCGTGCGGCGTGATTTCCCGATCGAGCCGGAACGCTTGACGGAACGGACGGAGACGGTGCATGGATGAGACAGGCTCACCGATCTTCCTCATCGCGGGCGGGCCCTCGACCAGACTCCTGAAGGGGCCCGACCCGCTCTTACGGGAGGTCTTCCGCCTGGCCGGCGTTCGGCGGCCGAGCGTGGCCTACGTCGGGGCCGCCTCCGGGGACGACCCCGCCTTTCAGGACTTCCTGTCCCGACGTTTGATGACGGCCGGGGCCGGTGACGTGACCCTAGCCCCTCT
>JAJFUM010000448.1 GCA_021372415.1 Deltaproteobacteria bacterium | reverse complement strand
GACGCCGGGACCATGTACCTCAACAACCTGCCTGCCGGGGAAGCTGTCGCCGAAACCTGGGCACCGCTGCGCACCCACGGGATCTTCGCGGGCATCCGCTACCTCTTCCGTTAGACCGCCGGGGGAAAGGATCTGCTCATGGCTTGCCCCATTGAAGCCGATAGAAGATCAGCGGATTTTGATCGGCCGGTTCAAGAAACTCGCAGACCCTGTCTCGAGAACTGGCAGCACCATCGCGACCAGTGCGAGTTGTAACCCCGCCGTCCGAAAAAACAGAGATTGAAAATCCCGGCATCCCGATCTAAAATACCTGACAAACAACCGGAATCGATGGAAGAAAGGAACCGCCCGCTCCCACGGCCCTGTCTCTCCGGCGAAATTCGGTGCCGCCGTTCCTTTTGCGTAAGAAGGTCACTCCCAACCGTCCAGCGATGAGGAGGCTCGACATGGCAATCGTAAAGAGGAAAAAAGGGACCATCGGTATCCTGACCGGAGGAGGCGACGTCCCAGGCCTCAACCCGGCAATCCGGGCCGTGACGGTCCGGGCGATCCGGGAGGGATTCAAGGTGATCGGCCTGCGCAGGGGCTGGAAGGGGATCGTCTCCTGCATCCGGGACAAGAAGCTCCACCAGGAGGAGTGCTTCCAGATTCTCACCGAGGAAATCGTCAACCGGGCGGGCCGGACAGGCGGCACCTTCCTGCACACCTCCCGCACCCGACCCAGCCACATCCCCAAGGACGACGTCCCGGACCACCTCAAGGACCAGTATCAGGCCGACCTCAACGACCTCACGGCGGAGGTCCTGAAGAACCTCGACTTCCTAGGGATCGACTATCTGGTGGCCATCGGCGGCGACGACACCCTGAGCTACGGCGTCCATCTCTCGAAGCAGGGGGTCAAGGTCATCGCGATTCCCAAGACGATGGACAACGACGTCCCGGGCACGGACTACTGCATCGGCTTCAGCACCTGCATCACCCGGACCATCGAGATGACCCACAGCCTGCGCACCACCGCCGGCTCCCACGAGAGGATCCTGGCCCTGGAGGTCTTCGGGCGCTACGCGGGGTTCACGGCCCTCTTGCCCACCATGGCCGGGGCGGCCAACCGCTGCGTCATCCCCGAGTACCACTTCAACATCGAGCGCCTGACGGAGCTCCTGGTCCAAGACCGCTTCACCAACCCCAGCCGCTACTCGGTCGTCCTGATCTCCGAGGGAGCCACGTTCGCGGAGGGGGAGATGGTCTTCAAGAAGGAGGAGAAGGACCAGTACGGCCACAAGAAACTCGGCGGGATCGGGGATCAGATCTCCGACCAGATCAAGGAGATCTCCGCCAAGTTCAACCACGGCCGGAAGATCAACGTCATCAGCCAGAGACTGGGCTACCTGGTCCGGTGCGGCGACCCCGACGCCATCGACTCAATCGCCCCCATGGCCTTCGGGAACCTGGCCCTGAACTTGATCCTGAACGGCTCCCATGCCCGGCTCGTGAGCCTGCGAAACGGCCGTTACGACGACGTGCCGATCGACGTGGTGACCAGCATCAAGAAGATCGTGGACGTGGAGAAGTATTACAACTGCGACCGGCTGCGTCCCTACTACGAGAGCTTCGAGTCCAAGCCCCTGTTCATCATGACCAGCGACTACTGAGGCCCAAGAGCCGCACCCTCGATCCGAGAACCGGGGCCGACGGGAGAACGGGCTTCCAGGAACAGGAGGCATGCAGGGTCCCGGAGGAAACGGTGAATCCGGAAGGCCGACAGGTGGTACAGGACCGAGCGGATCACCGAGCAATCCGCGCGTCCCGGCACCCGGGTGCGATCCCGTCTTCTGAACCGGTTTTCGTTGACATCCCGGCCCCGACTTCCCTATACTCAGGCCCGCCGCAGCAACAGGGCCTCGTCCCAAGAAATCGGCATCCTGTTCAGAAATAGCCTCCGAAGGGCCGGCCGTCAAGAGCTGGAAGAATGCTGAAGATTTCGATCTGCCGGGATCTGGAAAAATGCCGGGATTTGTGGGAAAGACTCTGGCCCCAGGAATGTCTCTTCGATTTGTGGGCGGTCAGGGCTTGTTTCGCCGGGGCCTATGACCATGCGCCGGAATTTCATGTGGCCGAGCGGGACGGCAGGGTCGTCGGGATGCTTCCCCTGAGCTGGATCGAGGAGACGGGACGATACAGCTT
>JAJFUM010000421.1 GCA_021372415.1 Deltaproteobacteria bacterium | reverse complement strand
CTTCATCCTCATCGCCTGGGGCGTTCCGGATTGGACCAGGGGCCGTGCCGGCCGCCTCGTGGCGGCGGCTGGCGCGGCCTGGGTCCTGGCCCTGGCCGTGACGACCCACCTGGCCCTTCCCTTCTGGCGGGACAGCGACGCGGCCTTCGGCCAGGCCCTGCGGGTGACCCGGGACAACCACATCGCCCAGGTGGGCATGGGGAACGTCTTTCTGGAGCAGGGGGACGATGCCCAGGCGGAGGCCCACTACCGGGAATCCCTGCGGATCAAGCCCGACTTCGCCCTGGCCCACAACAACCTGGGGCTGGCCCTGACCCGGCAGGGGAAGATGCATGAGGCGGCGGCCCAGTATCGGGAGGCCCTCCGGGACGATCCGGCCTTCGCCGATCCCTACAACAACCTGGGGGTGCTCCTGGCCCGGGAGGGCCGTTTCAAGGCGGCCCGGGCCTATTTCCTGCGGGCCATGGAACTGAGGGAGGGTTATCCCGCCGCCGAGGGGAACCTGGCGGCCCTGGCGCGGGACGAAGGGGGAGGCGCCGCCGGTCCGGCCTCCCCGGGCACCGCCCCCGGCCCCGCGGCGGCCAAGGAGCGGACGACGCGATGACCCCTCACGATCCGACATCGCGCCGGTTTCCGATGGTCCCCGTCGGGCTGGCGCTGGTCCTGATCGTCGTCGCCTGCTACTGGCCGGCGGTACGGCTCGGGTTCGTCAATTTCGACGATCCCCTCTACGTGACCGAAAACCGGCACGTCCAGGCGGGGCTCACGTGGGAAGGCCTCCTCTGGGCCTTTCAGGACGTGGGAAGCAGCAACTGGCACCCCCTGACCTGGCTTTCCCACATGCTGGACTGGACCCTCTTCGGGGCCGAGGCCTGGGGACACCACCTGACGAACCTGATCCTCCACGGCCTCAACACCCTGCTGCTCTTCACCGCCCTGAGCGCCCTGACCGGGGCGCCGGGGCGGAGCGCCTGCGTGGCGGCCCTCTTCGCCGTTCACCCCATGAACGTCGAGTCCGTGGCCTGGGTCGCCGAACGGAAGAACCTCCTGAGCACGGCCCTGGGCCTCCTGGCCCTTCAGGGGTGGGCCTTCTATGTCCGGAGGCCCGGCTGGAAGCGGCTCCTCCCCGTGGCGACCTGCCATGGCCTGGGCCTGATGGTCAAGCCCATGCTCGTCACGATGCCTTTTCTCCTGCTCCTGATGGACTACTGGCCCTGCCGGCGGATGGCTTTCAAGGGGTCCCCGGTACCCTTCTCCCGCCTGGTCCTGGAGAAGGTCCCCCTGATGGCCCTCTCGGCAGCCTCCGTCGTCATGACCCTCCTGGCCGCCGCCGAGGGCGGCGCCCTCAAGACCCTGGACCATTTCCCCCTGGGCCTTCGGGTGGCCAACGCCCTGAACGCCTACCTCCTCTACATCGGCAAGTTGCTGTGGCCCTTCGATCTGGCCGTCTTTTACCCCTACGCCGCCCCGAAGCCCCTTCAAACCGTCCTGGCCGCTGTCCTGATCGGCGCCATGACCCTCCTGGCCCTCTGGAAGGCCCGGCAGGCCCCCTGGCTTCCGGTGGGGTGGCTCTGGTATCTGGGGACCCTGGTCCCGGTGATCGGCCTGGTCCAGGTGGGCCGGCAGTCGATGGCCGACCGGTACGTCTACGTGCCCTTCATCGGCCTTTTCATTATTCTGGTCTGGCTCGCGGCCTGGGGGATCGGCGAGGCAGGCCGGAGGCGCGCGGCGACCCGGGGCCTGGCGATTGCGGCGCTCTGCGTCACGGTCGTTTTCTGGGGCGTGCTCTCACAGAGGCAGCTCGAGCACTGGCGGTCGAGCCGCGCCCTCTTCGAGCAGGCCCTGGCGGTCAACCCGGTCAATGACATTGCCCACAACAACCTCGCCCACGCCCTCTTCGTGGAGGGGGACTGGGAGGGCGCCGTCGTCCAATACAGGGAGGCCATCCGGATCAACCCGCGCTACGCCAACGCCTACGACAACCTGGGGGCCGTCCTGGCGCGCCAGGGCAAGACCCGGGAGGCCGTGGAGCAATACCGCCAGGCCCTGGCCCTGGACCGCAACCACGCCGGCGCGAAGACGCACCTGGCCCAGGCGCTGGAAACCCTCCGCCGGGAACAGGGGCAGGGGCCGCCGCCGGCGGGCGGCGGGCCGCAAAAAAGACTTGATCGAAAGAACCGATAAGGATATGGGACAGCGATGTTCAGGGACAAGAAAGTCATCGTCGTGATGCCGGCCTACAATGCGGCCAAGACCCTCCAGCGGACCTATGACGAGGTGATGGAGCAGGGGATCGTCGATGAGGTGATCCTCGTCGACGACGCGAGCCGGGACCAGACCCCGGCCATCGCCGCGGGCCTGGCGGCGGTTCGGGTCTTTGTCCACGAAAAGAACCGCGGATACGGGGGCAACCAGAAGACCTGCTACCGGATGGCGCTGGAGGCCGGCGCGGACATCGTCATCATGGTCCATCCCGACTACCAGTACACGCCCAAACTGATCCCCGCCATGGCGGGGATGATCGGGAACGGGCTCTACCATTGCGTCCTGGGATCGCGTATCCTGGGCGGCCAGGCCCTGAAGGGGGGGATGCCCCCCTGGAAGTACGTCGCGAACCGGCTGCTGACCCTGACGGAAAACCTCCTCATCGGGGCCAAGCTCTCGGAGTATCACACGGGCTACCGGGCCTTCTCTCGGGAGCTCCTGGAACGCCTCCGGCTGGAGGAGAATTCCAACGATTTCGTCTTCGACAACCAGATGCTGGCCCAGATCCTCTGGCTGGGCTATACGATCGCCGAGGTGAGCTGCCCCACGAAATACTTCACCGAGGCCTCCTCCATCAACCTGCGCAGAAGCATCCGCTACGGTTTCGGCTGCCTGTCCACGGCCCTGGCCTTCCGGCTCTGCCGGATGGGCCTGATCCGATCGAAACTCTTCCGGTGACCCGATGAGCGCCTCCGGCCCCGGCCCCGAGCCCGCCCCCGCCACAAGGACGAACCGTTTCGAGGATTTCTTCGCCGACGGCTCCTACATCGCCCTGAAGAACCACCTGTACAACTACCGGCTCAGGCGGCGGGCCGTCAACCAATGCCTCCTGGGAAGGGAAGAGGGGCGCGTCCTCGAGGTGGGAAGCGGCCTGTCCCCGATCATGAGGGCGCCGGGCCGGGTCGTCTATTCGGAACTCTCCTTCCAGGCCCTGAAAACCCTGCGGGGGATCCTGCCGGGGGGGCTTTTCGTGGCGGCCGATGCCGGGCATCTGCCCTTCAAGCCGGGCGCCTTCGGACAGGTCGTCTGCTCGGAGGTCCTGGAGCACATCCCCGACGACCGCCTGGCCATCGGGGAGATGGCTGCGGCCCTGAGGCGGGGCGGGGAGCTCGTCATGACCTTCCCCCACCGGCGCGGCTATTTCGCCCTGGACGACCGCTTCGTGAGCCACCTGCGCCGGTACGAGTTGCCGGAAATGGAGGCGCGCCTCCGGGAGGCGGGGCTGGAGCCGGTGGAGGTCCGCAAGGTCCTGGGGCCGCTGGAAAAGGTGACGATGATCCTGGCGGTCTGGGCGGCGCGGTGCCTCGGGAGGGGAAAGCCGCAGGGAGGGGAAGGGGAGCCGCAGGCGCCTGCCTGCCAGCGGCGGGGTCTCTGGAAAGTCGTTGTCCCGGTCTTCGGCGTCCTCAACGGGCTCTTCTGCCTGCCCCTGTGGCTGGACGCCAGGATCGTGCCCCGCTGCCTGGCGGCGGTCCTCCTGATCCGTTCCGTGAAGCCCTGAAGGCCGGGCGCGGCCGGCGCGGAAAGCCGCGGCCGGCGGCATCGGGACGGGGCCGCGAGGTCATGGACGCATAGGCCATGGCCATGGAGATTGCCGTGCAGAGACGATCCTGGTTCAAGGGACTCATCGTGGCCGCACTGGTCGCCCTCGCCGCTGCCGCGTCGGTTGCCTGGGCGGTCAGGGACCCCGGGATCGCCCTCCTGACCGGGGACGGGTGGATCCGTTACCCCGAGGCGACCCGCCTGCCGATCCGCCAGCCTGGAACGATGACCACGGCCTTCCGCGTCCGCATTGAGGGCGTCCGGACGGCCGGAGGGGAGGTCCTGACCCTGCGGGCGATGCGGTCCGCCGTCGTCACCCTGGACGGAAAGCCCCTCTTCCGCACGCCCGGGGACCGGTCCCGCTGGAAGGAAACCTTTCGGGTCGAACTGCCGCCCCTCTCCGGGGATGGGACTCGGGAGCTCAGGATCGACGTAACCAACGTCAACGGCCACCCGGCCCTGGCGGCCCATTGCAGGCCCCTCGGCCTGGCCACCGGCCGCTCCTGGGAGGCGAGCCGCGACGGGAAGCTCTGGCTCCCGGCCCTCCCGGCCGACGAGATCCCGCCGCCGGCCCTCTCCCGGACCTTCCCCCGCGCCGACCGGGCGACGGTATCCCTCCTGCCCCTCTTCGGTTTCGTTTTCCTGGCCGTGTTTCTCCTGCGCTATCACGCCGGCGGCCCTGCGACGGCAAGGCTGAACCGGCTCGTGCCTTCGGCCGCAGGCGTCCGGAACCTTCTGATCGCGGCCTGGCTCGTCATGGCCGCCAACAACTTCTGGAAGCTCCCCTTAGGGATGGGGATGGACAACACGGGGCACTGGCTCTATATCCGGCACATCGCCGAGTCCTGGCGGATCCCCCTGGCCGGAGAGGGGTGGCAGATGTTCCAGCCCCCGCTCTTCCACGTCCTGGAGGCCGCGGCCTATCGGCTCCTCACGCCCTTCTTCGAGGGCGAAACCGTCGTGCGGCTCCTCAAGCTCCTGCCCCTGGTCTGCGGGATGGCCCAGGTCGAGGTCGTCTACCGGGCCATGAGGACCGCCTGTCCGGACAGGGAGGGGCTCCAGGTCACGGGGACCCTGCTGGGGGGGCTCTTGCCCATGAACCTCTACATGGCCCAGTCCCTGGGGAACGAACCCCTCTCGGGCCTCCTGACGGCCCTGATCGTCCTGGCCTCCTTCCGGATGATCGCCGCAGGGGGCCTGCCGGGATGGAGGGGCCAAATCTGGATCGGCGCCCTCCTGGGCCTGGCCCTCCTCACCAAGGTCACGGCGGTCCTGATCGTCCCGCCCCTCCTGGCGGCGGCAGCCTGCATCGCCCTGGGGGAGGCCCCCTCGCGCCGGGAGGGCCTCCGGTCCTGGATGTCCTTTGCGTTCCTGGCGGCCGCCGTCGCCCTGGTCCTCTGCGGGTGGTACTACCTGCGGAACTACATCGAGATGGGCCGCTTCTTCATCGGCGGCTGGGACCCCTCCCGGAGGATCGAGTGGTGGCAGGACCCGGGCTTCAGGACGCCGGCGCAGCTCTACCGTTTCGGCGAGGCCCTCTTCTATCCCGTCTTCTCCTCCTGCCAGGGGTTCTGGGACGCGATCTATTCCACCTTCTGGATGGACGGCTTCCTGGGGGCCTACGACCGGCCCCCCTGGAACTACCCCTTGATGCTCAGCGGGGCCTGGCTTTCCCTGGTCCCGACGGCGGCGATCCTCGCCGGCGCCGCGGCCGCCCTGTTCCAGAGGGAGGGCGGAGCGGGAAGAGGGCTTTTGCGGTTTTCCCTCGGGGCGGTCCTGATCTACCTGGCCGC
>JAJFUM010000418.1 GCA_021372415.1 Deltaproteobacteria bacterium | reverse complement strand
GAAGCAGGAAGTTCCCATGGCCATCGATTCGATCAGGCCCCCTTGCGGGCATGCGAACCTCTGGGGTTCACCGGGATACGTGACATGAAAAAGAAGGTCCTTTTCCTGCTCATCGCCGTTTTCGTCGGCCTTGCGGTGTTTCTCTTCCACACCTTCTACGACGAGGCCCGGAAGAACGCCATCGACAGACTCAACGAACAGCAGTTGATCCATGCCCGGCAGGCCGCCCAGGGGATCGAGGATTTCTTCGGGACCTGGACCGGCATCCTGATCTCCCTGGCCCGCATGCAGGAGATTGTCGAAAACAACGCGGCCGGGAAGCGGTACATGGGATTCTTCTTCGAGGCGCACCTGGGGCAGATCCGGTCCATCACCCGAGTGGACGAGAAGGGCATCATCCTCTATACCGTCCCCCACAGCCCCTCCATCAGGAGCGACATCTCGAACCAGGTGCACGTGCGGGAGATCCTGAAGAACCGCATGCCCGTGGTGAGCGACGTCTTCCGCGCCGTCCAGGGATTCGACGGCGTGGCGCTCCATGTGCCGGTCTTCGATGGCGAGCGCTTCAAAGGAACGATCGGCGTCGTGATCGACTTCGAGGGGCTGGCGAAGCGCTACCTGGAGGCCATCCGGATCGGCACGACGGGCTACGCCTGGGTGATCAGCCGCGACGGGAGGCAGCTCTACAGCCCGGTTCCCGGTTTCACCGGGAAGCCGATCTATGAGAACGTCCGGGAGTTCCCCTCGATCATGCCCATGGTGCGGGAGATGATCCAGGGCCGTCAGGGGGTCGCCACCTACACCTTCGACCGGATCGGCAAAGACGTCGTCGGCCCCGTCAAGAAGCACGCCGTGTATCTCCCCATCCGCCTGGGGAACACCTTCTGGTCCATTGCCGTGGCCTCCGCCGAAAGCGAGGTCCTCTCGACCCTCTCCTCCTACCGGAACAAGCTGATCCTGGTGGTCTGCGCGATCTTCCTGGGCGGGATCCTCTTCTCCCTGCTCGTCTTCAAGGCCTGGGTCATCGTCGCGGAGGAGGAGAAACGCAAGCGGATGGAGCAGGCCCTGCGCGCCTCGGAGGAGAAGTTCTTCAAGGCCTTCCACGCTACGCCCGACGCCATTGTCATCACCCGGAAGACCGACGGGCGTCTGCTCGAGGTCAACGAGGTCTTCGTCCGTGAAACGGGATACACGCGCGAGGAGGCCATCGGCCGTACGGTGGAGGAGTTGGGGCTCTGGCCCGATGCCGAGGAACGGGACGGCTATGCCGCTACCGTGAAGAGGAACGGAAGGGTGCAGGACATGGAGACCCGCTACCGGACGAAGTCGGGAAAGATCCTGGACGGCCTGGTCTCCGGCGAGAACCTGGATCTGGCGAACGAGCCGTGCCTCCTGACGATCATCCGCGACATCACCGAACGCAAGAAGACTGAGGCGGAGCTGGAGCGTCACCGCCTCCACCTCCAGGACATGGTCCGCGAGCGGACCGCCGAGTTGGAGCGGTCGCAACTGGCCCTTAAAGGCCTTTTGGACGAAGTGAGCCGGGCCAAGAACGAGCTCGAGGCAGCCAACGAGAGGCTCAAGGAGCTGGACCGGCTCAAGTCTCTCTTCATCGCCTCCATGAGCCACGAGCTGCGCACCCCCCTCAACTCCATCATCGGCTTCACCGGCATCCTCCTCCAGGGGCTTCCCGGGCCTTTGAACGACGAGCAGAAGAAGCAGCTCGGCATGGTCAAGGGGAGCTCGCGGCACCTGCTGGACCTGATTACGGACATCATTGACCTGAGCAAGATCGAGGCCGGCAAGATCGAGGTCAACCCGGCTGATTTCGATCTGAAGGCCCTGATTCTCGAGGTCGCAGCCCTTTCCCAGCCCGCCGCGATGCGCAAGGGGATCGCCCTTGCCGTCGAGGGACCGGAGACCCTGCTCGTCCGGACCGACGAACGCCGACTCCGCCAGGTCTTGGTCAACCTGGTGGGGAACGCCGTCAAGTTTACCGAGCGCGGAGAGGTGCGCGTGACCGCGGCAAGGCAGGACGGCGCCGTCCACATCGCCGTGCGGGACACCGGCTCGGGGATCCGGCCGGAGGACATGGGCCGGCTCTTCCAGTTCTTCAGCCAGATCACCTCCGCCGACATGCCCAAACACGAGGGGACGGGGCTGGGGCTCTACCTTTCGAAGAAGATCATGGCCCTCTTAGGCGGCCAGATCACGGCTGAGAGCGAATATGGCAGGGGGAGCGTCTTCACCGTGACCCTGCCCGCAACGGATAAGGAAACCTTATGAAAAACGTTCTCGTGGTGGAAGACAACGAGAGGAACATGTACCTGATGTGCTATATCCTCGAAAAGATGGGGCACCGGGCCATCAAGGCCGTGACCGGAGAGGAGGGCGTGGCCATGGCCGCCGAGCAACAGCCAGACCTGATCCTGATGGACATTCAACTTCCGGGCATCGACGGCCTTGAGGCGATCCGCCGGATCCGGGCCGACCGGACCAGCGCCGCAATCCCGATCATCGCCATCACCTCCTACGCCATGTCGGGGGACCGGGAGCGTCTTCTGGCGGCTGGATGCAACGGCTACATCGAGAAGCCCATCAACCCGGAAACGATCATGGCCGAGCTCGGCCGCTCCCTTTCCGGAACGGCTCCTGCAGCGGACACCTGAGACAGCGCGAATTCACCGGAGAGAGCCTGATGAGAATCCTGATCGTCGCCGACAACGATGAGAACCGGTACATGCTCGATGCCCTCCTCAAAGGGGAGGGTTATGAGACCCTTATCGCCCGCGACGGCCTGGAGGCCCTGGAGCTGCTGAAATCGCCTGGGGCGGACCTGGTTGTCTCCGACATCCTCATGCCGAAGATGGACGGGTTCCAGCTCTGCAGCGCGGTCCGGGCCGATGCGTGCCTCCGGGCGACCCCCTTCGTGATCTATACCGCCACGTACGTCTCGGACAAAGACCGTGCATTCGCCCTGAAGCTCGGGGCCGACCGGTTCCTGGTGAAGCCGGACGACATCGAAGATCTTGGCCGGACGATCCGGGAGGTCCTTGCCAAACACTCGGCCTGCGCCGAGCCCCCCCTGGGCAATGAGATGGAATTCTTCAGGCAGCACAACGAAGCCCTTTTCCGGAAGCTCGAGAAAAAGCTCGTGGACCTGGAGGAGGCCAGGGAGAAGCTGCAGGAAGAGCTCTCGGAACGCCGGCGGGCCGAGGAAGCCCTGCAGGCCAGTCTCGGGCAGATGAGCGCCATCCTCGACAACATCCCGGACGTGGCCTGGCTGAAGGACCGGGAGGGCCGCTTCACCGCCGTGAACGCCCCCTTCGGAAAGGCCTGCGGCCGCGATCCCCGCGACCTCGTCGGCAAGACGGACCCGGACATCTGGCCCGGAGACCTCGCTCAGCTATATCGCAATGACGACGCGGAGGTGATGCGCACCAAGACGCGCAAGCGCGTGGAAGAGCGGCTCGCCGGACCGGATGGAAAAGAGTCGTGGGTCGAGACGATCAAGACGCCGATCCTCGATAAGGAAGGCAACGTGACCGGCACGACCGGCATCGCCCGGGACATTACAGAACGCAGGCGCAGCCAGGCCGAGAAGGCCCTGCTGGAGGAGCAGCTGCGACAGGCCCAGAAGATGGAGGCCATCGGCCTTCTCGCCGGAGAGGTGGCCCACGACTTCAACAACATCCTTTCGGCGATCGTGGGGTTCTCCACCCTGGCCAGTGAGGGGATGAAGCCGGACGACCCAAACCGCCAGAACATCGAGCTCATCCTGACGGCGGCCGACCGGGCCGCGACTCTGACCCAGGGCCTGCTGACCTTCAGCCGGAAGCAGGCCGTCCGACTCGAGAGGATCGACCTCAACAGAACCGTCCGGGGTTTCGAGCGGTTCCTGGTCCGCCTGCTCAGGAAGGACATCGAGCTCAAACTGATCGTCCCGGACGAGGAACTGCCCGTGACAGCCGACCGCGGCCAGATTGAGCAGGTCCTGATGAATTTGATCATCAACGCCCGCGACGCCATTGGGGCCGACGGCCGTATCGTCATCGAGACGGGCCGGCTGGAGATTGACCGCCAATTCATCGCCGCCAACGGATTCGGCGAGGTCGGCCCGTACGCCCTCCTGTTCGTCAGTGATACGGGACCGGGCATCCCCGACGATATCAAGGACAAGATCTTCGATCCCTTTTTTACCACCAAAGAGGCGGGGAAGGGGACGGGCCTCGGCCTCTCCACGGTGTTCGGGATCATCAAAAGGCATCGGGGCTACATCAATGTCTACAGCCAGGAGGGGGCGGGCACGACCTTCAAGATCTACCTGCCGATCGTCCCTCCGTTGCCTGATGAGGGAGAGGAGCTGAAGGCCGAGGAAGCTGCCCCGCTCCGGGGGGGCACGGAGAGGGTCCTCATCGCCGAGGACGACGATGCGCTCAGGGGCATGGCCGTGGCGGCCCTTAGCCAGTATGGCTATGCCGTGATCGAGGCCATTGACGGGACAGAAGCGGTGAGACGGTTCGCGGAGAACCCGGACGGGGTCTCTCTGGTCATCCTGGACTGCATCATGCCCAAGAAGAGTGGCAAGGAGACGCGCGAGGCGATCCGGGCACTGAATTCCCGGGTGAAGGTGATCTTTATCAGCGGCTACGCCGAGGAGATCTTCAACGGACAGGGCCTTGCGGAGGAGGGAGACGTCTTCCTCCAGAAGCCCTTCTCGCCGCTGGTCCTGGTCAGGCTCATCCGGAAGATGCTCGACGAATAGGGCGGCCGGCCCCCTGAAGCACCCCCACACGAGGTTTCTGGGCGCAGGCTGCAGGAAGGGAAAAGACCCTCCCGGCCGCCCCTCAAACTTCCGTGGAAATTCCCATCGTCATTTCAGATATTGAGCAGGAACGAGGGATTGTCTTGCACCATCCTCTTCAGGTGTTTCTTCGGGATGCCCTTCTCCAGGAGGACCTGAAGGAAGATCCGCAGCCCTTCATGGGGCGGAGGATTGTGCACCTGGCCCAGATCCGAGGCCAGCACCGTCTTTTCCGGGCCCACGGCCTTGATCATCTTCACCACGCCGTCGATCCCGCTTCGCGTGGGCCACATGACGAACATGAAGATCGCCAGGTGTTCGATGTAGACGCCCATCTTCGCCAATTCTACCTGTTCCTCCACGGTCCCGTTGACGATATATTCCGGGTGGTTCAGGTACAGGCGTTTGACGCCCCTCTTTTTGGCGGCCTTGACCAGCGGGCGGATCTCGGGAATGGAGAGGTGCCCCGTCGCCAGCATGATGTCGTGCGCCGCGACCAGATCGATGACCTCGTAAACTTCCGGTTTGAGGCGGCCCTTCTCATCCAGGACCGTGATCGGCTTCTCGACCATCCGCTTCTTGGCCTTCGGCTGCATCGACGAACCGAAGGCGGGGCCGCCCATTTGATCCAAATGGTTCTTGGCGGACAGGGTCGGGAACCAGACGATCCTGGCGCCCAGTTCGATGGCGGCCTCGGCGGCGAAGGGGTTGATCCCTCCTACGGCATTGTTGAGAACCACGCCGCCGTAGACGTCGATCCCCGATACCAGCTTGCGGACGAAGTACATCCGATCGGAGGTATAGCCGTGGTGCTCTTTGAGCACCACGGCCTTCATCCCGTAGCCCTTGGCACCTTCCGCTGCTTCCGCATGGTCTACCAGCCGGGGGAAGAGGCTGGGGGTGGAATGGACATGCATATCCACCGCGCCCTTCAAGAGTTCGATAAATTCCTCACGCATCTGCAATCCTCCTGTTTCATGGGAGAATATGGAAGGCCCTTTCATAACCCCTTATTTAATTTTTGTCAAGAATAATAGCTGGTTAAGAATCATTTCCGTCCGTTCGGATTGGTAGTAGTAGAGATGCCGATTTTTATCTTATGGGGCTGGCGCAGAAGGCCTCTCAAGTGCTTGCCCGATCCTTATAAATGCCCTTGACACGTGAGTTAACATTTACTACTTATATGGAAAGTGATCACTCACTTTTTCAGCGTTCCCGGTAAAAGCAAGAGGAATCTACTGATTCATCATATCCCTGGTAAGGCTGGTCAGGGCCGTCCTGAGGCGGGCACAACAGGGTGCCCCCGGTCAGGCCAGGATTCACAAGCAAGTCGTCAGAATCAGGAGCGGAGTCAAAAAAGGGTGTCGGAAAAGGCGTGTCCTGCCGAATAACTTGACGGAAACGGAA
>JAJFUM010000400.1 GCA_021372415.1 Deltaproteobacteria bacterium | reverse complement strand
GGGCCATGTTCGGCCTGGGGCTTCCACTCCAGGAGGCGGTGAGGGCCGGCGTGTTCATCCATGGCCTCGCCGGGGACATCGCCGCGGCGGGCAAGGGGGAGGACGGCATCACGGCGCGCGACGTCATGGAGGGCCTTCCCCGGGCCGTCGCCATGGTTCGGGCAGGAGACCTGGGCGAGATCGCCGAGAAGAAGGGGCTCTACCTCATCTAGGGGACAGGGTCCGGGGAAAAAGCGGGATCCGGAGAAGCAACGGAACGTGACGGCAGTCGACATCGCGCACGAGGATTGCCGGCCGTAACCGAAACGCGGCATGACGATGGGTCTCATGCCGGACAGGTTTTGCATGCCTTGCTGAACACAGGGTCATTGCTCTTCGTCTGAGGATGCCCCATTCCGATCGCAAGTCCCTCCCTGGCGTTTTCAAGAGCTCACCCCTTCCATCGCCAACTCTCTACTTGACGGCCCCTGTCTGAACAAGCATATTTGATACGTAGGACTCATCCGAAACCCCGTCAATTGGACAACCTTCCTTAACCCGCCAGAGCGCCATATGCCCGAGTGTAACCGGCAGATTCCCGTGCAATAGACTCCAGAGGATTTCCCCTCAGGAGCCCGTCCCCGCCTTTTCCCGTTGGCCCTGGCAGCGTCAAGAAGTTCGTCGTTGCAGAACGAAACAGCCATCGACACAGGCAATCAGGAGGGAGCCATGAGAATTGCAAAAATCGCTGCGTTTTCTTGTATCGCCGTGTGCTTTGCTGCAGGCGCATACGCCCAGGACTACCCGGCAAAACCGGTGCGGGTCATCGTTCCGTTCACGGCAGGGAGCGCCACGGATCTCATTGCCCGTGCGGTCAGCCTGAAGCTCTCTGAACTCTGGAACAAACCCGTCGTCGTGGAGAATCACACCGCCGAGGGTGTTGTTGCTGCAACCGTTGCGGCTGCAAAGGCGCCCAAGGACGGATACACCCTGCTGATCACGGGGTCTGCCTATGCGGCGAGTCCGGTGCTGTACGCGAATCTGCCGTACGACCCCGTGAAGGATTTCATTGATATTGCGCCGCTTGCTTCACAGCCCTACGTCCTCGTCACCGGCCCGTCGTCGGGAGTGAAATCCGTTTCTGCATTGATTGCGGCCGCAAAGGCACGGCCCGGCCAGCTGAAGTACGGCACAGCGGGCAGCGGAAGCGGCACGCATTTCGTCGCCGAGAAATTCAACATGGCGGCCGGCATCGATGTCCTCCATGTCCCTTACAAGGGAGGGCCGGAGGCGAATGCCGCCACGATGAGCGGTCAGACGACCTACTGGTTTCCGCCGATGGCCATCGCGCTGAAACCCGTTCGTGAGGGCAAACTGATCGCTCTTGGCGTGACCGGCTCCAAGCGCAATGACGGGTTGCCGTCGGTGCCGACCATCGCAGAAGCCGGTGTTACGGATTTCGTGCAGACCACCTGGTGGGGTATTTGGGCCCCTTCCGGCACCCCTGCCCGTGTCGTGGACAAGCTTGCGAACGATGTGGCTCGAGCCGTTTCCTCTCCTGATTTGCGCGGGGAATTCGCCAAACTCGGATTCGAGCCGATGAGCTCGACCCAGCCGGACTTCGCGCGTTTCGTGCGCAGCGAGATGGAGGCCGCGGCGCGTATCGCGAAAGCAGCAGGGATTAAACCTCAATAG
>JAJFUM010000388.1 GCA_021372415.1 Deltaproteobacteria bacterium | reverse complement strand
CTGCCGCTGGAGGTTGTTGAGCTCAATGAAATCCCGATCGGCGATGGCTATGCTCCCTATGCCCGCCCGGGCCAGGGTATTGGCGATCACGGTACCCAGGGCTCCGCATCCGATGATCACGGCCCGGGAACCGAGCAGCCTTCGCTGACCCGCCTCCCCGATCCCGGGGAAGAGGATCTGGCGCGCGTAGCGCTCTTTGTCTATCTCAATGGTCCCGTCCATGACCGACCGTCCACCTCCGCGCTGTGATCATATCCTGTCCGTCGACAGGGATTCAATCTTTTTTTGTTCTCCGACGTGACCTGCCGACGCGTGAGCCAGGGCCCGGCTGCGATTCCCTGCCCGAATGAAAAACCCCTTGACAAATCAGCGCCAGGGGGTATTGTTCCAATCGTTGCTGGAAAGCAGCAACCGTTAGGGGTGCTCGGCTGGACCGGGCTGAAAAGAGACCCTGATTACCTGATCTGGTTAATGCCAGCGTAGGGAAACGGTTAGAAACGAACAGGACCAGTTTTCTAATTCTCGACCGTTTCCCATGCAAGGGAGGCGGTTTTTTTTATGGATGGAAAGGACAACAAACCAGACGATCTGCTGGTGATCGCGGGCCGATCGTTCAGATCGAGGCTTCTTCTCGGGACCGGGAAATTTTCCTCCTCCACTCTGATGAAGGAGGCGCTTTCGGCCTCCGGGGCTGAGATCGTGACAGCAGCCGTAAGAAGAGTGGATTTTACAGACGCTGGCGACGACCTCCTGGATGCCGTGGATGCGGACCGTTATCTTCTCC
The DNA here is from genome assembly GCA_021372415.1 of Deltaproteobacteria bacterium. Classification (GTDB taxonomy): domain Bacteria; phylum Desulfobacterota; class Syntrophia; order Syntrophales; family UBA5619; genus JAKAFS01. The sequence goes on along the minus strand of JAJFUM010000388.1, from coordinate 1,567 downwards.
TGCCCAACACCTCCGGAGCCAGGGACGCCGATGAGGCGGTCCGGTTGGCGAGGCTGGCACGGGTTGCCGGGTGCGAACCCTGGGTGAAGCTGGAGGTCACGCCCGACCCCTACACGCTGCTGCCTGATCCGGTGGAGACCCTTAAGGCCGCCCGGATTCTGGTTGGGGAGGGATTTACGGTTCTGCCCTATATCAACGCCGACCCGATTCTGGCCAAGCGCCTGGAGGAGGCGGGGACCGCCACGGTCATGCCCTTGGGTGCCCCTATTGGGACCAACCGGGGGTTGAAGACCCGCGAGTTGATCGAGCTCATCATCGAAAAGGCCCGGGTACCGGTTGTGGTCGACGCGGGTCTGGGGGCGCCATCGCATGCGGCCGAGGCGATGGAGATGGGGGCGGACGCGGTCCTGGTCAATACGGCCGTCGCGGTGGCCGGGGATCCCGTGGCCATGGCCCGGGCGTTCAGAAAAGGGGTTGAGGCGGGCCGGGAGGCCTACCGGGCTGGCCTGGGCAGGGCGCGGCAAAGGGCGGAGGCCTCAAGCCCCCTGACCGGTTTCCTGAGGTGAGGGACATGAGCTTCTACGACGTCATCCGACCGTACTGTTGGCACGCTGTCGCACAGCAGATCGGGGGTTGCACACGGGCCGATGTGGAGCGGGCCCTGTCCGCCCGCAGCCTCTCCCTGGACGACCTCATGGGCCTGCTCTCTCCTGCGGCAGAACCCTTCTTGGAAGAGATCGCCCAGCGGGCGCACGCACTGACCGTGCAGCGCTTCGGCAGGGTGATGGGCCTTTTCGCGCCGCTGTATCTCTTCGAACGTCTGCACCAACCGATGCGTCTACTGCGGCTTCAACGCGTCCAACTGCATTGCCCGGGTGACGCTGACCCCGGAGGAGGCCAGGAGCGAGGGCAAGTCGATACGGAAGCTCGGGTTCCGCCACATCCTCCTTCTGGCCGGAGAGGCCCCTTCGCTCATCACGACCAACTATCTCAGACGCGTCCTGGAGAAGATCCGACCCGATTTTTCCTCCATCGGGATCGAGCTCTTTCCCATGGAAACTGTTAGCTACCGCGAACTGATCAAGGCCTTGGGCCTCCGGAAGTAGGACATATGAAAATTGAAACCAAAGGAAAGGAAAAGCCCCTCATTTTTGATGTGGGGACCGTCGCCAAACAGGCGGACGGGTCCGTGCTGGTCTATCAGGGGGACAGCGTCGTCCTGGTGACCGCCACGATATCGAAGGACGTGCGCAAGGGCATCGACTTCCTGCCGCTCGTGGTGGATTATCAGGAGATGTCCTATGCCGCGGGGCGCATTCCGGGCGGATTCATCAAGCGCGAAGGCCGGCCCGGGGATCAGGAGATCCTGACGGCCCGTTGCATCGACCGGCCCATCCGACCGCTCTTCCCGGACGGGTTCTACAACGAACTGCAGGTCGTCGCCAACGTGCTCTCGGCCGACCCGGAGTCAAGCCCGGACGTCATGGCCATCAACGGGGCCTCGGCCGCGTTGCATATATCGAGCATCCCCTTTGACGGCCCCATCGGCGGCGTCCGCATCGGACGC
>JAJFUM010000368.1 GCA_021372415.1 Deltaproteobacteria bacterium | reverse complement strand
TGTGTCCCGCCAGGATAACGTCCATCGTCGGCCCTCCTTTACCGGACTCTCGGTCCGCGTCGGCCTGTCCAATATGGCCGAAAAGTTCCTTCGGAGTCAACGGAAAATGTTCCGTTCCTCCGATGCGGTTTTGTGGTAGTCTTTGTTTGTGACGAACCGGTTTCGCGGCGAGGCGACCGGAACCGACAATCTCAGGGAGGAAATCCGGATGGGCCTGATCAAGCTTCTCTTCAACGACCCGCTGACCTTTGTCCTGCTGGCGGTACCGCTGCTCTACTCCATCATCGTCCACGAACTGGCCCACGGCTGGGTGGCCTATGCCATGGGGGATCCCACGGCCAAATCCCAGGGCCGGCTGACCCTCAATCCCCTCAAGCATCTTGATCCGATCGGGACGGCCATGCTCTTTATCTTCGGTTTCGGGTGGGCCAAGCCGGTCCCCGTCCACCTCGGTTATGTCCGGAACGCCCGGCTGGGCCTGATCCTGGTCTCATCGGCCGGGATCGTCGCCAACACCCTCTTCGCCTTTTTGGCTGTTCTGCTCCTGCAGCTTTTCGCCCCGTCGCCGGAAGGGTCGTTGGCCACGCTCCTGTATTTCCTGGCCCAGATCAACATCATGCTGGCGTCGTTCAACCTGATCCCCATCCCGCCCCTGGACGGTTCGAAGATTCTCATGGGGTTCTTGCCCGAGGGACTCCAGGATACCTTGTCGCGCCTGGAACCTTACGGGTTCTTCATCATTATCGGGCTTCTCTACCTGGGGGCGCTGGATCCGGTCATCCGGTTCTTCCGCTGGCTGATCCTTGGCCTGATGTCCCTTCTGATTGCCTGAGATATGGGTTGCAGGGTCCCCTCAAGTGGCGGCGCTGCGGACGACCTTCAGGTAGTTGCCCAGACCGATCAGATCGAGGTACTCCGAAATCTTCAATCCGATGGTGGACTCGAGATTGTCCACGGCCTCGGGCATGGGTGATTTGATCGTGATCATGCCGTGGTCGCGGATCATCTTTTCGACCAGGGCGTGGGCAAGGTAGATAATGCCGTTGATGGCGAAGACCTTTTTCTGCAGGCTGAGCCGATCCTCTTCGACGAGAGCCTTCAGGTAGTCGGGCAGCATGAACTTTTCAATGATTTTGAGCGCAAAGAAGCGGTGGTTCGTCTCGATGAATTCGGGTTCGACGTCCACCATCTCCGCTGTTTCGAAGATCCCGATGGCTACCTTGCCGAGGTTCAGGAAAAGGCCCCCGATCTCCGACCGCTCCATGGTGCCGACGCTCATCTCCATCTGTTCGGCAATGATCTTGGCGAATATGGAGGTCCCGAAACTCTCCACTTCGAGGAGCTTGTGCCTTGAGCCCAGCCGGGAGAAAAGGGCCATGGCGATGATGAAGAGCTTCGCCGGCTGCATGCCGATGGAGGTGATGACGTTGTAGAAGTTCTTCACCTTGCCGCGCCGCTGCATCCCGTAGTAGACGGAATTGGCCATGTTTCTCAAACGCAGGGCGAGGTTGACATCGATCATCTTTTCGATGCCGGCGATGTCCAACTCTGGGGAGTCTGTGTTGTCGAGGATGGCGAAGATCCGGGGATCGATCCCGAAATCTTCGGAGGTCATGATGTGGTTTTCGATCCTTTGAACCAGTTCGTGCTCTTCGTCCTCAGTGTATGCCATGGGCATCTCCTTGTCGAGGCGTTCTGCCGGCGCTGGATCTTCAAAAAGCGGGAATCTTGGACGAATCTTATTGCCAGGCGTACCTTAAAGCCTGTTGCCAGGAAAATCAAGCGATAAAAAGGGGTGTCAATGCCGATGCTTCCGGTATCCGAGCCAGACCCAGCATGCGCCCCATAGGACGGCAGCCGGTCCCAATCCGAGCCAGGCGAAAGGCAGCCACCCCCCTTCCCAGGGCCGGAGGAGGGCCGCGGCGGCCGCGATCCACAGGAGCGTGACCAGGATGGCCAGGCGCATGCGCCCCGTAAGGGACGGCAACCGGGGCCGGGGTGTCGATTCGGATTTGGGCACCGACGACCGCCTGCCCATCACCCGGGGAAGGTAGAAGATCGCCAGGCCGATCACGATCAAGACCAGAATTTCCTGCAACCCCTTTCCCCTTTCTCCTGCCGATGCCTTGCGCCGGCCGTCTGAACCGCCGCGGGTAGACATACACCGGATCGGCCAAAAAGGCAATCCCACCGACCTTTCCGGTTCCAAACCCCTTGACAAGGGGGGACTCGAATCCCCATTATAGAATCAAAGAGGTCCGTCACGGACCGATTCCCAATAGGCCTGCCGTGCGAAAAAAAGCGGGGAAATGCGAAACGGGTCATTCTTCCTGGTCAACGGAACGCTGTCGGTTGTCCGACAGGAAAGGAGGATGCAATGAAGGCCTTTGCCGACAAGCTCATCGACGTCCTGGAGAATCACACCGAGGAGGTTTCGGAGCAGTGGAGCCGGGCGGTCAGCACCAATCCCCGGACCCCTTCGTTTCACTCCCTCGATCCGTCCCGTTACGTTCCCTATGCGGAACTGTTCTTCAGGAACATGCGGACCCTCTACTTCAGCGAAAAGCCGTACCGGGAGGAGACAAAATTCTTCCTTAAGTTCGCCGAGGAGATGTACGGGGCGGGGGTTCCCCTGCCGGAGGTGATCTACGCCCTGACGCTCATGCGCCGGCACATTTGGCTTTTCGCCGATTTCAACGTCCTGTTCCTCACCAGCCTGGACATGCATCAGGCGGTGGAGAGCATCAACCGGACCATCCTCATGTTCGACTACGTGATCCACAGTGTCGCCCAGCGCTACGACGAACTGACCCGGGCGGCCTGCACGGCTAAACCTGAAGTCTGGCCGGCGCCCGGCTGAGGGTGGGCATGCAGGGCCCGCACGGGGGCCTATTCCTCATCGGGGGCCTTGAAGGCGGAACGGTCGCCGCGGGGTGCCTGGATGAGCATCCAGTGCTCCGGGTCATTGAGGGGGACGAATCCGACACGGGCATAGACGCCACGGGCGTCCCTGGAGCGCAGGAGCCATTGATGGACCCAGGACAGCTCTTGGGCCTCCAGCGCGAACCGGACCATCCGCTTGCCGATCCCCTGACGGCGGACCTCCGGGGCGACGATCACGTCCACAAGGTAGGCGAACCGCACCCGGTCCGAGATGACCCTCAGGAAACTCACCTGGTTGTCCGATTCGTCGAAGCCGCCCACGACCAGGGCCGAGTTCCTGGCGCCGAAGACCACCTCCTCCCGGGTGATCCCCAGGGACCAGAACATCTCCCCGAGCCATCGCGTCACGGCGTCGAAGTCGATCCGGTTGAAATCCGTGCTGAAGGTGACGGTCATGTGAGGTCCCCCTATTCCGGCCATTGGGTGTGGAAAACCCCTTCCAGGTCGATGCGCCGGTAGGTGTGGGCCCCGAAGAAGTCCCGCTGGGCCTGGATCAGGTTGGCCGGGAGGCGCCCGCTCCGGTAGGCATCGAAGTAGGCCAGCGATGCGCTCATCCCCGGAGCCGGGATGCCGAGCTCCGCGGCGGTCCTGACCGCCTCGCGCAGGGCCTTGTGGCGGCCCATGACCTCGTCCCGGAAGAAGGGCGCCATCAGGAGGTTGGCCAGGTCCGGGTTTTCCCGGAAGGCCAGCCGGACATCGTCCAGGAACCGGGCCCGGATGATGCACCCGCCCCGCCAGATCCGGGCGATCTGGCCGTAGTCCAGCCGGTAGTCGAAATCCCCGCTGGCCCGTCTCAGGAGGGCCATGCCCTGGGCATAGGAACAGATCTTGGCCACGTAGAGGGCCTCCCCCACGGCGTCGATGAAGGACTCCCGGTTTCCCCGGTAGCGGCGCGGGGCGATCGGGAAGGCCTTGGCGGCTGTCAGGCGCTCCTCCTTGTAAGCCGAGAGGCACCGGGCCGAGACCGCAGCGTCGATCGTCGGGATCGGGACCCCCATCTCCGGGGCCGCCTGGACGGTCCAGCGGCCGGTCCCCTTCTGCCCGGCCTGATCCAGGATCAGATCGACCAGGGGCTTTCCCGTCTGCTCGTCCCGGCATGTGAATATTTTCGCCGTGATCTCGATGAGATAGGAAGAGAGCTTCCCCTCGTTCCACCGGGCGAAGATTTCATGGAGCTCCTCCGCCGAGAGGTCCAGGCCGCGGTGGAGGAGGTCGTAGGCCTCGGCGATGAGCTGCATGTCCCCGTACTCGATGGCGTTGTGGACCATCTTGACGAAGTGGCCGGAGCCACGGGGACCGATCCAGGTGACGCAGGGCTCGCCCTTCACCTTGGCGGCGATTGCCTTGAGGAGCGGCTCGATGCGGGCGTAGGCCTCCTTGGGACCTCCGGGCATGATGCTCGGCCCCCAGAGGGCGCCCTCCTCTCCCCCGGAGACGCCGACGCCCAGAAAGGGGATCCCCAGGGCCTCCATCTCCTTGAAGCGGCGCTCCGTGTCGGGGAAGTGGGAGTTGCCCCCGTCCATCACCAGATCCCCGGGCTCCAGATGGGGCCTCAACTGCGCGAGCACGGCGTCCACCGGCGGGCCCGCCTGGACCATGGTCATGATCGTCCGGGGCTTTTTCAGGGAGGCGAGGAACTCCTCGATGCCGTAGGCCGCCGCGATCTTCTTTCCTGCTGCGGGCCCCTCCACGAAGGCCTTGGTCGTCGAGGCCGTCCGGTTGTAGACTGCGACGCTAAAGCCGTTCCGTTCCATGTTGAGGACCAGGTTCTGTCCCATCACCGCCAGGCCGATCAGGCCGATGTCCTGCTGCTTCATGACATACCTCGAAAACTTATTGAATGATCCCATGGGGTTTGAGGCCGGGGGCGGTTTCTCCCCTATCGCTGGATCCGGGCCGAGCCGCCCTGGGCGAAGGCCCGCACCTGATCCAGGGTCGCCATCGTGGTGTCGCCCGGGAAGGTCGTCAGGAGCGCCCCGTGGGCCCAGCCTATATTGACGGATTCCTGGGGTGTTTCCCCGGCGAGCAGGCCGTAGAAGAGGCCGGAGGCGAACCCGTCCCCGCCGCCGACCCGGTCGTAGACGTCAAGCTCGCAGGCGGGGGACGCGTAGGCCTGCCCATCAATCCAGGCCACCGCCGCCCAGGAGTGCCGGTTCGTCGAATGGACCTCCCGGAGCGTCGTCGCGACGACCGTGACCTTCGGGAACTTCTTCACCACCTTGTCGATCATCCCGACGAAGGCGGAGGGGTCGAGCTTGGATTTGGCCGCGACCTTGGGGCCCGGGATGCCGAGGCCCATCTGGAGGTCCTCCTCGTTTCCGACCAGGACGTCCACGTTTTCGACGATCCGCCGGATCACGGCCTGGGCCCGTCCGGGGCCGCCCCAGAGGTTCCAGAGCTTGGCCCGGTAGTTGAGGTCGAAGGAGACCACGGCCCCGGCCTTCCGGGCGGCCTTCATCCCCTCGATGATGAGCTCGCCCGTCGTCTCCGAGAGCGAGGCAAAGATGCCGCCGCTGTGGAACCAGCGGACGCCACCGCCGAAGATTGTCTTCCAGTCGAAGTCCCTGGGCTTGAGCAGGGCCGCCGCCTCGTTCGCCCGGTTGTAGAAGACGACCGGCGGCCGCACCCCCTGCCCCCGGTCGCTGTAGACCGTGGCCATGTTCGGGCCGCTGACGCCGTTGTGGGCGAATCGCTTGTAGAAGGCCTGAACGCCCATCGCCCTTACCCGCTCGGCGATCAGATCGCCGATGGGGTAATCGACCATGGCCGTGGCGATCCCCGTCTTCATCCTGAAGCAATCCGAAAGGTTCGCCGCGCAGTTGAACTCCCCGCCGCTCACGTGGATCAGGCACTCGGACGCCTTCCGGAAGGGAACGATCCCCGGATCCAGGCGGTGGATGATCGCCCCAAGGGCCAGGAAGTCCAGCGCGCCCTCTTTGCGGATATTCAGACCATATTTCATTTCGTTCCCCCTGCTATTTCCTGGATCATAGCACCATGATCACTAAAGTATCAAAGACCTGCTGGAGTAAAATGCTAGACGTCAATGTTTATTCATCCGGCCTTTCGGTTTCGGATACCATTTCTCAAGCGTCTTTTCTATTTCGATGTAGAGATAGCACCGTTTCTTATCGAACGAAACGCCTCGCAGCAATGGCCGTAATGATTTCTGCATGTTGGGCGATCCAACCCCACATATCTGCACTCCTCATCAAGGCCTACCAATCTGTTTATACAAAGGCAAAGATCAGTCCTTCAGCGCGCCCATCGTCAACCCCTGGACGATGGACTTGCGGACGAAAAAGGCGAAGACCGAGACCGGAAGGACGATCAGGGTCGCGGCGGCGCCGATCCCGGCCCAGTCGATCTTCCCATAGGAGATGAAGTTGTAGACCGCCACCGGCACCGTCTTGGTCGCAGGGCCCGAGAGGATCAGGGAGAAGAGGAACTGGTTCCAGGAGAAGATGAAGGACATGATCGCCGATGTGGCGATGCCGTTGCGCACCAGGGGCAGGACGATGATCCGGAAGCTCTGCCACCTGGAGCAGCCGTCGATGATCGCCGCCTCCTCCAGTTCACCCGGGACGCTCTCGAAGAATGAAACCATGAGCCAGATCACCATGGGCATCGTGATGATCAGGTGCGTGATCGTCAGGGCCGTGAAGGTGTCGATGAGCCGCAGGTAGCGGAAGATGATGTACCAGGGCAAAAGGTAGCTCACGAAGGGCGTCATCCGGGCGATCAGGATGATGATCCCGATCTTGTTCTGCCGGTACTTGGCGATGGAGTAGGCCGCCGGCAGGCCCAGGACCAGGGAGATCCCCGTGGCCAGGGTCGCGATGACGAGGCTGTTCATAAGGTAGCGGAAGAAGTTGTACTGTTGGAACACGGCCCGGAAGTTCTCCATCGTGGGGACGAAGATGAACTCCGGCGGGTAGGAGATGTTCTGCACGCCGGTCTTGAGGCCCGTCAGGATCATCCAGACGAAGACGAACAGGGGCGGCACGCACAGGGCGATCGCGCCGGCGTAGAAGAGGGCCGTCTTGAAGGAGTTCTTCATTTGGGTTCGGGTCATGTCCTCAGAAACCTCTTCCTTATATGTATGAGGCGCCGTTCCCGGCGCCGATCGGTCAAATCGCCGATGACTCGTGCCGCAGGCGGTTCATGATCACGTTGAAGACCAGCACGATCAGGAAGACCACCACCATCAGGGCCGAGCCGTAGCCGGCCTTGAAGAAGTTGAAGCCCACCGTGTAGGAGTACAGGTACAGCGTCTCCGATGCGATCCCCGGCCCGCCCTGGGTGATCGTGTAGATCATGTCGAATTCCTTGAGGTTGTCCAGGGAGCGGAGCATCAGGGCCGCGATCATGACCGGCCGGATCATGGGCAGGGTGATGTACCAGAAGATCTGCAGGGCGCTGGCCCCGTCGATCCGGGCCGCCTCGTAGGGGTCGGCGGGCAGGGACTTGAGGCCCGCCAGGACGATCAGGGTGATCATGGGCGTCCACTTCCAGACATCGACCATGATCAAGGAGGGGATCACCATCTTTTCGCTCGAGACCCAGAGGCTCGGCGGGAGGCCGACGCTGGTGAGCAGGTAGTTGATGACGCCGATCTCGGGGTTGAGCATGATCCGCCAGATCAGGGCCACGGCCACGGGCGTCGCGGCAAAGGGGATGATGTAGATCGCCTGGACGATCTCGCTCCCCCGGAAGTTGCGGTTGAAGTAGAGGGCGATGGCCAGGCCCAGCGCCAGCTCCAGGGCGAGGCTCACGCCGCTGAAATAGACCATCACCTTCGTCCCGTTCCAGACCCGCTCGTCGGTGAAGAGCTCGACGAAGTTGCCCAGGCCGATGAAGCGCGGCTCCCCCAGGCCGATCGTCCATTTGTTGAAGGTGAGATAGAGGTTGAAGGCGATCGGGAGGACGACGATCAGGACCAGGACGATCACCGCCGGCGCCGGAAAGACGAAGGACTGGCGCCGGTCGACGAAGTTGGAGATGGCTTTTGGGATACTTTCCATAAAAACGTTCTTCGGGATAACCGGGTTTGTCCCCATCCTGACCCTGCCCCATGGGGCAGGGTCAGGATGGGGGTGCTGTTACCGCTCCATCTTCCGGTCCATCAGGTCGGCCGCCTTCTTGGCCGAGGCGATGACGTCCTTGCCCTCGATCGCGTCCACGATCACCTGGCCGGTGATGTCCCGGATCTCGGGGACGTTGATGACCGGCGGGTTCCACTGGGGCTGCCCGATCTCGAAGGACTTCATCGTGGCTGCCGTCCAGTCGCGGTTCTGGTCCTTGGACTTGTACACCGGCGAGTTCCAGGAGGAGGCCCGCCCCGAGGGGACGCCGGCCATCAGGGCGCCCAGGCAGTTGGCCTTGTTGGTGGCCCACTGGACGAAGAGCCAGGCCGCCTTCTGCCGTTCGGGGGTGCTGGTCCTGCTGACCGAGAGGCTCCAGTTGGAGACGTGGGGGAGCCGTTTGCCGCCGGGTCCGGCGGGGATCACGGCGTAGCCCACCTTGCCGGCGACCTTGGACTCCTTCGGGTTCTCGTAGAGGGCCTTGAAGACGTTGGCGTCATAGATCATGGCCGCCTTCCCCTCCATGAACACGGAGGTGCTCTCCGCCCAGTGGAGCATTGAGCCGCCCTTGGGACCGTAGAGCCTCAGGAGGTCGCCGTAGAACCGGAAGGAGGCGATGTCCTCGGAGGAGGCGAAGTTCGACTTGCCCTGGGCGTTCGTCCAGGAGCCGCCGAAGGTGTAGAGAAAGTCCACCCACTGGGAGGTGGCTGCCGCCCCCTTGCCGCGCAGGGTGATCCCGACGAGCTGCTTGCCGTCCACCTCCTTGCCGTGGAAAAACTTGGCCACCTGTTCGAGCTCTTTCATCGTGGCGGGGACCTTCTGCTTGAACTTCGTGAAGAGGTCCTTGCGGTAGGCCAGCAGCGACGTTTCGGCGTTGATCACGACGCCGATCTGGTTGCCCTCCACCGTGGAGGCCTTGGTGAAGCTCTGGAAGAAGTCCTTCTGGTCCCAGTCCGCCTCGGTCAGGGAGTTGTCGTTGATGAAGCCGTTCAGGGGTTCGAGCCATCTCGCCTTCCAGTAGAAGAGCTCGTCCTGTCCCGGCATGATCATGTAGCCATCCACCTTGCCGCCGGCATTGAGCTCGATGGTCCTCTTGTTCCGGTACTGATCCTCCGGAAAGGCCTCCATGACGACTTTGATCCCGGTCATCTTTTCGAACTCGGGGATCCGGGGTTCGATGTAGCTGGTGAAGGGGTGTTTGTTCATGAGAAAACGGATCTCCGTGCCCTGGCACTGCTTCCAGTTGACGGCGGCAAAGGCGGTTGCCGACGCCATTGTGACGCACAGCACGGTTACCAACCCAACCAATACCCATCCTCTTTTCATATGATGCCTCCTCGTGAAAAGTTCATGGATCTTTTGATCCGTCCATCCTCCGCTGTCCTGATCGAGCGGATCGCCTCTGTCCTTCCCCGGTCATGACGCCTGCCGGGACCTTTTTTCGCTAGACAATGGTTCTGGATGTCTCCCGGTCGAAGAGATGGGTCTGAGGCATCTTCAGGGCCAGCTCGAAGCTCTGCCCCACCTCGATCGGACGCTTGGGGACCTCCATCCGGGCGACCAGGGCATGGGGCCCGCAGGTCAGGTAGGCGAAGATCTCGAATCCCAGCGTCTCCACGACATCTGCCCGAACGTTGAGCGTATTCCCCTCGGACGGTCCCATGGCGGGATCGTAGAGCATCACATCCTCGGGCCGGACGCCGAAGACGACCGGCCGCCCGCAGTAGGATTCGATTGCGGGATGGAAGGCCTCGGGCAGACGGAGCCTGAAGCTTCCGCCGTCTAGGATATAGGCTTCCCCCTCCTTGAGGAGGGTCGTGTCGATGAAGTTCATGGCCGGCGAGCCGATGAAGCCGGCGACGAAACGGTTGGCCGGCTGCCGGTAGATGTCCAGGGGCCTGCCGGACTGCTGGAGGGTCCCCTGGTTCATGATGAAGATCCGGTCGGCCATGGTCATGGCCTCCACCTGGTCGTGGGTCACGTAGATGATCGTCGCCCCCAGGCGCCGATGGAGCTTGCTGATCTCGGCCCGCATGGCCACCCGGAGCTTGGCGTCGAGGTTGGAGAGGGGCTCGTCGAAGAGGAAGACCTTGGGCTTTCGGACGATGGCCCTCCCCACGGCCACGCGCTGCCGCTGGCCTCCCGAGAGCTCCTTGGGCTTCCTCTCCAGGAGCTCCTGGATGCCCAGGATGTCGGCCGCCTCCTGGACCCGCTGCTCGATCTCGGCCTTGGAGAATTTTCGGATCATCAGCCCGAAGCCCAGGTTCTCCCGGACGTTCATGTGCGGGTAGAGGGCGTAGTTCTGGAAGACCATGGCGATGTCCCGGTCCTTGGAGGGGATCTCGTTGACCAGGGTGTCGCCGATGTAGATCTCGCCCGAGGTAACCGTCTCCAGGCCTGCGATCATCCTCAGGGCCGTGGTCTTGCCGCATCCCGAGGGGCCGACCAGGACGGCGAATTCCCGGTTCTGGATCTCGATCGACAGGTCGTCGACCGCCGTCACCGATTTGAACTTCTTCACCAGATTCTTCAGGATCACGTTGGCCACGGTATTTTCCTTTTATATGGAGTAGGACGAGAACCCCCCGTCGATCGGCACCACCACGCCCGTCACGAAGGCGGCGGCGTCGGAGAGGAGCCAGACCAGGGCGCCGATCAGGTCGTCCGCCACGCCGTAACGCCCCATGGGGGTGTGGTCGATCACCTGCCTGGCCCGGGGCGTCAACTGACCCGTCTTGGCGTCGATGTGGAGGAACCGCAGCTGCTCGGTCATGAAAAACCCCGGGGCCAGGGCGTTCACGCGCACGCCCGTATGGGCGAAATGGACGGCCAGCCAGCGGGTGAAGTTGCTCACTGCCGCCTTGGCGGCCGAATAGGCCGCCACCTTGGTCAGGGGCATAAAGGCGCTCATGGAGGAGATGTTGACGATGGCCCCACTGCCCCGGGCGACCATTCCGGCGCCGAAGACCCGGGTGGTCAGGAACGTCCCCATGAAGTTGAGGTCAAAGACATGACGGAACCCCGCAGGGTCCAGATCGAAGAAGGATTTGGCCTCCGGCCTGTCCGTGTCGGACGGCGGGTGGAATTCGAGATCGGTGCTCCCCCGGGGGTCGTTTCCGCCGGCGCCGTTGATCAGAAAATCGGGCGGGCCCCAGAGGCCCAGGATCCGGTCGTAGCAGGCCTTGAGTTGCGCCGTGTCCAGGACGTCGCAGGCAACGGCCAACGCGGCGCCGCCTGCGGCCATGACCGCCTGCGCCCGGGCCTCGGCCTTTTCCCGGCTGATATCGAGGACGGCCACCTTCACCCCCGCCGAACCCAGGGCCAGGGCCATGGTCCCGCAGAGCTCCCCGCCGCCGCCGGTGATGGCGGCCACCTTTCCGCTCAGATCGAAGCGCTTCAGAAGATCGTTTCCCATGTTTCACTCCCCTTGCCCGCGGCAGGCCGCAGGAAAATGGCCGTGGATCCCGGGGAGGACTTTCCCCGGCCCACTCGCGGAACATGTGCGATCAGAGCCCTCCCCGCGCCTCCGCGAAGGCCGTCACCTCGTCCCAGAAGGGCATGGAGATGGAACAGCCGTGGCGGGTCACCACCATGGCGCCGCAGGCGTTGCCCAGGCGCGCGGCCTTCCGGAGGTCCCATCCCTTGACGTAGCCGTAGAGGAACCCCGCCCCGAAGGCATCGCCGGCGCCAAGGATGTTCTGGACCTCCACCGGAAATCCCGGCACGTCCACTGCTGCGGCGCCGCGCCGGTGGATCCGGCAGCCGTGTTCGCCGCGCTTCTCCACAACGACCTCCGGCCCTTCCTCCATCAGGGCTGAGGCGTGTCCGGTCGTGTCCCCGCTCACCCGGGCGTCGCTGACCTGGGAATGGGTCAGCCGGATTGCGCCGGGATCGGTCAGCATCGCGGCGTTGATCTCGTCCTCGGTCCCCATGACGATGTCCACGCCATGCAGGACTGAACGGACCGCCGTGCCGAATGCGCGCGGGTCGTGCCACTGGTCGGGGCGGAAGTCGAGATCGAAAACGACGGCTGCACCGGATTTCCTTGCGAATTCGGTGGCATACAGCGTGGCGCTCCGGCTCGGTTCCCGGCTCAGGTTCGTGCCGGCGAACTGGAAGACCCGGCAATCCGCAAGGGGGGCGGCCAGGACGTCGTCGATGTCCAGGGCGATGTCGGCGCAGTTGTCCCGATAGAAGACCAGCGGGAACCGGTCGGGCGGCTCGATTCCCAGAACGACCGCGCTCGTATGCCGGCCGGGTTTCCTGGGGCAGAAACGGATGTCCACCCCTTCTTCGGTCAGGAAGTGGGCCACGAAATCGCCGACGGGATCCTGGCCGAAGGCGGTCAGGAGCGCCGACTTCAATCCCAGCCGGCGGCAGCCCACGCTCATGTTGGTGGGGGATCCGCCCACGTAGGCGGCAAAACTCTTGATCTGGACAAAGGGGGCCCCCACGTCGTTGCTGTAGAGGTCCATACCGGAGCGACCCATGTGGAAGGTGTCGTAGGTGCGCCGATCCTGGGGAGGCTGTTTCATGGGGCGATTTCCTTTAAGCCGGTAGTCCGGCGGATGGGAAAAACGAAACAAACGCCTTTATGAAACAAATATATCGCAAACCCCTTCCTGATTTCAAGCCGCAAATCGGTTTCCGGCAAAGGGCACAGAACGGTGCAGCACGGACCTCGGGTGAAGGGGAAAGGCGGGCCCGATCCCGGGATACCGCGGGAATTAAGGATTTCAAGCCACGGCCTATGGACTTTGGGCCTTTTTTATGACCTAATAAACTACAGGGCTTTTCCGTAGATCCGGGCCGGAAGCCGTTTCTCACCGGACAAAACGGCAAGGGATTGGACCATAGGGGGCTTTAAGGAGAGCCGTCATGCTGGAAAAGGATGCCCACGGCAAAACCGCCGCTGAGGTGGCCGACGAGCTTCGGTCTCACCTGGAGGCAGGGCTGAGCCGTCCAGAAGCGCAGGCACGCTTCGAAACGAACGGCCCCAACGAACTGGCGGAAAAACCCCGTCCCGGGTTCTTCCGTCTTCTCTTCGAGCAGTTCAACAACTTCCTCGTGCTCATTCTGATCGCCGCCGCATTCATCACGGTCCTTTTGGGCGAGTATACGGACGCCATCGCCATCACGGTCATCATCGTCCTGAATTCGGTCCTGGGGGTGGTCCAGGAGTCCAAGGCCGAGGAGGCGATCGCCGCCCTCAAGAAGATGGCCGCCCCCAACACCCAGGTTATCCGTGACGGACAGCCGCAGGCGGTGCCCGCCCGGGAACTGGTGACAGGCGATGTGGTCCTTCTGGAAGCGGGAAACCACGTCCCCGCGGACATGCGCCTGATCGAAAGCGTGAATCTCAAGGTCGAGGAAGCCTCCCTGACCGGCGAGTCCCTGCCCGTCGAGAAGAACGCGGCACAGGTCCTGGAGAAAGATATTCCCCTGGGCGACCGGATCAACTTGGCTTTTATGGGCACGACCGTCACCTACGGACGGGGCCGGGGGATCGTGACGGGGACCGGGATGGACACCCAGATCGGCCTCATCGCCGAGATGCTCCAGTCCTACGAGGCGGAAGACACGCCGCTCCAGAGGAAGCTGGCCCACCTCGGAAAGGTCCTCGGAACGGCCTGCCTGGCGATCTGCGCCTTCGTCTTTGTCTACGGCCTCTTTCGGGACACGGAACTGGCCCTGCTGGTCGACAGGGGCATGTGGCCCTACCTCACTGCCGAAAAGCGCGACATTATCGGCCTGTTCATGACCGCCGTGAGCCTGGCCATCGCCGCGGTTCCGGAGGGGCTCCCGGCGATCGTGACGATCTGCCTGGCCCTGGGGATGCAGCAGATGATCCGGCGCCACGCCCTGATCCGGAAGCTTCCCGCCGTGGAGACCCTGGGTTCCACCACGGTGGTTTGTACCGACAAGACCGGCACGCTGACCCAGAACAAGATGACGGTCCTCCAGGGGTGGGCCGGGGGAAAGGGATTCAGCGTGACCGGCGACGGCTACGCGCCCCTCGGGCAATTCAGCCGCGACGGCAAGCCCCTGGACGTCCGGCAGGAGCCGGACCTATCGCTCCTTCTGACGGGCGGTTTACTGTGCAACGACGCTGATCTCGTGGAAGTGGAAGGGCAAACGGGGGAGGCCCCCTGGGGGATCATCGGCGATCCCACGGAAGGGGCCCTTGTCGTTGCGGCGGCCAAAGGGGGCCTCCGGCGCGATGAACTGGAGGAGACCCTGCCGAGGGTTGC
>JAJFUM010000332.1 GCA_021372415.1 Deltaproteobacteria bacterium | reverse complement strand
AAGATAAATCTGGGGCTTGGGATCAACGAGGGCGTTACCCACTTCAAGCGAAAATGGGGGGGCCATGCGTTTCTGAACCACGAGTCGCTGGGGTTCGAGAACCGGCCACCGTCCCTTTTCGAGTTGCTCGTACGCAGATGGCAAAACCGATGAAGCCCCCCTTCTGGAAGAGATGGTTCTCCCGCCGGCTGGTCAAGCCGTTCCTGGCCTGGCAGATCGAGCTCACCACCCGCTGCCCGCTCCGCTGCCGGATGTGTTGCCGGGAGGGGCACCCCAGCGAGGCACGGCAGGACATGGCCTTTGACGATTTCCAGAAGCTCGCCCCCCATTTCAGGGACGCGGAGGCCGTGGTCCTGGAGGGATGGGGAGAATCGCTGCTCCATCCGCAACTGATCCCCTGCATCCGTCTGGTCCACGAGGCGGGCTCCCGGGTCGGCTTCGTCACCAGCGGCAAGACCCTGAACGAGGCCTACATCAACGACCTGGTCGACGCCGGACCGGACTTCATCGGCTTTTCCCTCAACGGGGCAACCCCGCAGACGCACGACGCCATCCGCGTCCATTCCGATCTCACGGAGTTGACCGGCCATATCCGGATGTTCCAGGAAGCCAAGACCCGTCTGGGCCGGACAACCCCCCGGCTGCACATCGTCTACCTCCTGCTCAGGAGCAATATCCATGAAGTCCCGCAACTCATCCGGCTGGCCAAAGAGCTGAAGATCGAGGAGGTGATCCTGATCCAGCTCGCCCTGGTGACCAGCGCCTGGCAGGACGAACAGAAGGCCTTTGCGGACAGCACCCATCCGGAATACGAGGCCTACCTGGCCGAAGGGGAACACCTGGCCAAGGCGGGAGGGATCCGTCTTACACGGCCAGCCATGACACCCTGCGACGTGGCGGTCTGCTCGGAGGATCCCCTGCGCAACCTCTACATCTCGGTCCAGGGAGACCTCTCCCCCTGCGTATACCTCAACCCACCCATCTCCAGGCCCTTCACCCACATCTTCCAGGGAGAAGCTTACCCCACCGACAGGGTCACCTTCGGGAACGTCTTCAGGGAGGGGTTCGAAGCGATCTGGCAGAGTGAGGCCTATTCCGATTTCAGGAAGTGCTTTGCAAGGAGGAAAGAGCGGTTTCGAGATTTCGAGGGCCCGATGATCGATCTGAGCCAGATGGAACGCGCGGCGGCCGCCCCCATCCCCGCCCCGCCCCTTCCCTGCCGACGGTGCTACAAAATCCTCGGCTTCTGACAGCGATCTTTCAGGGTCGCCTGATCGCCGAGGGACATCGTACCCGCCTACGGGTCGACCACGGCCGTCCGGTTCCTCCCCTCCTGCTTGGCCTGATGGAGGGCCTTGTCCACCCTCGTCAGCAAATCGCTGGGGGTTTCACCGGGTTTGTAGGAGGTCAGACCGACGCTCACCGAGGAGATCACCGACTTATCCCCCTCGGAACGAAAGACGATGGACTGGAAGTACAGGCGGATGCGCTCGGCCACATGGAATCCTCCGGCGAGGTTCGTTCCCGGCAGAAGGACGATGAACTCTTCGTCCCCGTACCGGAAGGGAGAGTCCGCCTCCCGGATATTCTCCCGGATCACCTCGCTGAGCCGCTGTAGGACCACATCCCCCATGGATTGGCTGTAGGCATCGTTGAATGACTTGAAGTTGTCCACCTCCAGAAACAGCAGCGACAGGTCATGGCCGCTTTCTTTTGCCCGGGCAGTCTCCCTCGGCAGGCTCTCATCGAGGAATCCCCGGTTGTAGAGGCCGGTAAGGCCATCGGTGATCGCCAGCCGGCGATAGACCTGCCGGCCATCCCTGAGGGTGATGCGTTCCCGGTCGATGGCCCGCACCCGCTCGGTCAGGGAGAAGGAGAGGAGCACGATCGCCGCAGCCGAGCCGACCTGGTTTCCGTACAGGGTCCAGAAGTCGACCGGCAGCCACCCCCAACTGCGGCCAATCCCGACAAAGGTCCCCAACAGAAGAACGACCCAGCCCACGGTAAACAAGCGCGAGGGCCTGAAACCCGAGAGCCACCCCATGGCTGCCGTCAGGAGGACCACAACGATCGAAACCTGCGAAAGGGCCGACATCAGTTTCAGGGCCAGCGGATTGGGCGTCAGAAAGACACCCAGCATGAACAGGAACCCGGCCGCCCCGCAACCCTTGAGCGCCCGGCACAGGAAACGGTGGGGCGTGGAGCGCTTCATGAACTCCAGGGCAAACAAGGTCATCCCAACCACGGCCAGGCCCATCGCGAAGGGCATCGCCTTGCGCTCCCACCAGGGAGAGCCCGGCCAGAAGTACTGATAGGCGATCCCGCTCATCGTGGCCTGGACAGCCACGGTGGGGAGGATCCACAACATGAAGAAGAGGCAGACCCGATCCCGGATGGAAAAGAAGAGCCACAGGCTCAAGACGGCCATAGACAGGGCCAGGCCATAATATCCCCCCATCAGGAGCAGGGCATGCTGCTCGGAGATCTGGAAGGCCTCGCGGGAAAGGATGGTCAGGGGAAGAGAGACGGGCCCGTCGGTCTGGATCCTCAGGAAGAACTCGCGCGTCTCTCCCGGCGGCAGATCGAGGGGAAAGACGAAGTCCCTGTGGACCAGAGGCCGCTCTGAAAAGGGTTTGCGGTCCCCGGTGCGCACCACCCTGACAGGGCCCTTCAGGCCTTTCCAGTAGAGGTCCGCCTCATCCACGAGCGGATTGGCCAGATGCAGAAGCCACGCGTCCCCGCCCTGTCCGTCGTTGGCCAGGGAGAACTTCATCCAGTATGCCGACCGGCTGTATCCGAAATGGATCTCTGCGCCGGCATCCGGATTCGGGATGAACTTTTCCCGGACCTCCGGAGCCTGGACCTGTTCCAGCGACAGGGTCCTGCTGACATCCTCATAGATCTGGAGGTGGGGCCCCAGGGGATAGGAGGACACGCCGGGCTCCAGCCGGAGCGCGGGGAAACCCTGGGCGAACGCGGGAACGACGGTGCACAGGAGGGCCGCTGCCACAGGGATCGCCCTGGACAGCCAGACGCTGCGGCCCTTCTTTCCTACAGTCCGATTGTTAACCCGATCCCCCATGTTTGCCTCGCCTGCCGCCGTCGGCTCCGTTGTGCACCTGAGATCTCGATCTATATGAGAAAAGTATAGGCAACGCTTCCGGCCTTGTCAATGCAAACTCTGCCGGAGGGACGGCGGCCCCATGTACCCGGCCCGGTCCCTCCGGAAGACCTCGCTTGTCCGGGCTGGGCTTCCGCGTTTTTTACCCGCCCAGGTAGAGTTTCTTGACTTGTTCGTTGTCGATGAGGCCGGCGCCGGTGTCTTCGATACAGGTGACGCCGAGATCGAGGACATAACCCCGATGGGCCGTGCTCAGGGCCTTGCGGGCGTTCTGTTCAACGATCAGGAAAGTGACGCCCCGTTTGGCATTGATCGTCAGGATCTGTTCATAGACCTCTTCGATCATCCTCGGCGCCAGGCCAATCGAGGGCTCGTCCATCAAGATCACTTTGGGTTGGATCATGTCGGCCCGGGCGAGGGCCAGAAGCTGCTTTTCCCCTCCGGAGAGGTTTCCCGCCTGGTCACGCAGCTTGTCCTTCAGGAGGGGATAGGCCTCCAAGACTTCGTCGATCGCCTGGCGCACCTCCCGTTCATTGTCCAGAGGAGTCCCTCCCATCTCCAAATTCTCCCGGACCGTGAGGGATGCAAAGACATTCCTCCCCTGGGGGACGAAGGCGATGCCGGAACGGACCTTCTCCTCAGGGGTGAGGTGCGTCACCTCCCGTCCATCGAAGAGGACTGCCCCTTTGCGCGGCATGATCAGCCCGAAGAGCGACTTGAGGAGGGTCGACTTCCCGGAACCGTTCGGACCAATGATGCAGACGATCTCTCCCTGCCCGGCCCGTATCGAGGCTCCGTGGAGGACCTCGATCTTCCCGTAGCCGGCATAGATGTCCCTGCCCTCGATGCCGTTCATCCCAAATAGGCCTCGATGACCCGGGGGTCGTTCTGGATCTCCCGGGGCGATCCTGCGGCGATCTTTTCCCCGTGATCGAGGACAAAGATCCGCTCGCAGAGCTCGACCACCACGTCCATGTTGTGTTCGATGATGAAGAAACTCTGTCCACGCGCCCGCATCTTCAGGATCATGTCGATCATCGTCTGGATGAGGCGGGGATTGATCCCTGCTGTGGGTTCGTCCAGGAGGATCATCTGCGGTTCCGCCATGACGGCGCGGCCCAGTTCCAGAAGCTTCTGTTGGCCATAGGACAGAGTGCCTGCAGATTGCTCCTGGAGGTGAAGGATCCCCAGTATGTCCAGAAGTTCGCAGGCCTTCTCCCAATGCTCCGCCTCTTCCTTGCGGACCTGGGGAAAGCGGAACAAGAGGGACCATAAACGTTCCCCTGTCTGCCCCTGGGGAGCCAGGAGCATGTTGTCCATAACGGTCAGGCGGGGAAAGACACGGGAGAGCTGGAAGGTCCGGATCAGGCCCAGGCCCGCCAGTTGGTGTGGCATACGGCCGTCGATCCGCTGCCCCTGGAGGGTGATCTCGCCGCAGTCCGGACGGATCAGACCGGTGATGAGGTTGAAGAGCGTTGTCTTGCCGCTGCCGTTGGGACCGATCAGTCCGGCGATCTTGAGCCCCGCGAGGCTGAGGGAACAATCGGAGACCGCCCGCGTCCCCCCGAAGGATTTCGTAACGTTCTTAATCTCGATCAACGGTTCCCCCCCCCTTGTTCCCGGATCAACCCTTCAGGCCGGAAGATCATCAGGATGACCAACAGCAGACCGAAGACCATCTGCTGCAGCGGTCCCAGAATGCCGCTCCATTCAGGGGGCAACCTCAGGAAGCGGACGGATTCCTGAAAAAAGATCAGGACCACCGCCCCTGCGACCGGTCCCCACAGGGTGCCCTTGCCGCCCAGGACCACGATCAGGAGCACCAGGATCGTTTCGGTGAGGGTAAAATCCCCGGGACTGATAAAGGTGATGAAATGGGCCCAGAGCACCCCGGCCAGTCCGGCGAAAGCGGAACCGATCACGAAAGCCCCCATCCGGTAGGCAAAGGGATTCTTGCCGAGGATGGCTGCCGCCGTCTCATCGTCCCGAACCGCCCTGA
>JAJFUM010000324.1 GCA_021372415.1 Deltaproteobacteria bacterium | reverse complement strand
CCCCTGCAATCCCTGGAGGACCTGAAACAAGAGGCCCAGAGCGGGAAGAGGGGTCAACCGCGGCATGAAATGGAATAATCAGAAAGTCGGCTTGGCCTTGGGCGGAGGCGGCGTCCGCGGGTTTTCTCACATCGGCGTCCTCAAGCTCCTGGAGCAGGAGCGGATCGACGTTGATATCATCGTGGGAACCAGCGCCGGTTCCCTGATCGGAGGGGCCTATGCAAGCGGACAGTCGCCCGCCGAGATCCAGGCGAAGGTGGAGGCCTACCTCAGGAGCCCCGAATTCAACGCCTCCACGCTTAAATCAATTGGCGCGGCCTTATCCGCCGGGAAGAAATCCCTCCTGGCCAGGACCCGGGACCTCCTGACCAGCCGTTATTATTTCCTCAGGACCTTTTTTAGTCCTGCAGTCCTGCCCAGCGACGACTTCAGCTCCCTGATCCACTATTTCATCCCCGATCTGGACATCCGCCAGACCCGCATCCCCTTCCGGGCCGTGGCGACGGACCTGATCACAGGGGGGAAAATCATCTTTTCGGAAGGCTCCCTGCGCACGGCCGTCCTGGCAAGCTGCGCCGTCCCGGGCGCAGTGGAACCTGTCCGTCAGGGCCAGTGGCTCCTGGCGGACGGGGGCATCACCAGCTTGGTCCCTGTCCGTGCCACCCGGGAGGCGGGGGCCGATGTCGTCATCGCGGTCACGGTGGATCGGGAGCTGCCACCTCCGGAGGTGGAAACAGCGCAGGCCATCTTCTACAGGGCCGGGGAAATCACGGCCAACACGCTCGAGGAAGAGGAACTGAGGGATGCGGATGTGGTCATCCGCCCCAAGGTGGGCGGGCTCCACTGGATGGACTACAGCCGGGCGGGCGACCTAATTGGCAAAGGGGAAGAGGCGGCCCGCGAGGCCCTGGGGGCCATCCGTTCCTCCCTTCCCCTGTCCCATCGGATCGTCAAGTTCGCCAACCGATTCCTGCCCGGATAAAGGGTCCGATCACCAATCCCGTTTTCCAGCCAAATCCGTTGACATCCGTAAGATCGAACCCTATACTGCCGATGATGACCGCCGTTCCTTCATCGGCCCTGTGGTCTGAGCCGATGGTACAGAGGAGACGATCCAAACCCATGGATACTAAGGAGGATCCAATGACCCAACTGATCGTGGCAGTGGATGGCCTCACCTACAGCGAGGCGAAGGGAAAAGGATATTTCGACACCCTGTCGAAGGCATACGAAAAAAAGATGATCTGGGGGATCAAGATCGGCGACATGATCTACAGCGGGGACGTCACCAAGATCATCTCATCCCTGAAGAACGAATACAAATTGGGGATCATGGTCGATGTCAAACTCCATGACATCCCTTCCACCATGGAAAACAGCATCACCAAGCTGGCTGGCGCGGGGGCCGACATCGTCACGGTCCACTGCTCGTCGAATTACCGGCCGAAGGACCCGGCTCTGGTCAAATATATCGCCGGGGTGACGGCCCTGACTTCCTTCACCGATCTCGAGATCAAGTGGATCTACGACAAGACCCATGAAGAGATCGTCCGGGCATTTTCGGACATCGCCCTGATGAACAACTACGAGTATATCCTCGGTTCCGTCAAAGACCTCAACTTCATCCAAGACAATCCCGTCAAGAAGATCTGCACGGGAATCAGGCCGTCCTGGTACCGGGAGCGTAACGATCAGGTCCGGATCGCATCCGTCAAGGAAGCCGTCAGGACCGAAGCCGACCTGATTGTCGTCGGCCGCCCGATCATGACGGCCAGCAATATCATGGAGATGGTCGAAAAGCTATACGCGGAACTCGAATGAGGATCCGAACGGGGCCGGTCTTCGGCATTCCTATGCCGCCAGGTAAAGGCCCCGTTTCGTTTTCTTGATCTTTCCCTGTTTTTCCGCCTGGTAGATGATGCCCCAGATCTGCTTCTCGGTGAGGCCTGTTTTGGCCTTCAGCGTGGAAGTCGTCATCCCCTCCGGACTCTGCCGGATGAGCGTGACGACCCTGTCCGAAAAGGTCCCCTTTCTGCCCTTGTTCTTAACGCCCCCCGCCTTGGATTTCGCCTCGATGGCTGCCCTGGCCGCCTTCCTCGCCGGTCGAGCCCCCGCCGACCCTTCATCGGCAAGCTGCTGTTGAAGCTTACGGAAGTAAGTCTTGACAAAGGCCTCCGACCCCTCGACTTCGATTTCCCCTGTTACTGGATTGAATCTGATCCGCGATCTCTCCACCATGGGTCACCTCCATTTGGCGTTTCATGATGCATTTGATGTGCGTCTCCATCCTCCGACAGATCCTGTCAGGCACCCCACTCCATCCGGTGACCCGTAGATATCGTCCGAGGTCCGGTCCCGGCGTCACTCCCTCCGGGAACTGACGGCGGTCTGCTCTGTGCCAGGCCCTGGGAATCAGCCGTCCGAATCCTGATCGGCTCCAATGGGCGATCCACAAGGAGAGCAAAAAGACACCACAGGTATGTAATTATAATGACAAGCCTATCCGCTGTCAAGCCCGTGGTCCGAGCGGCCATGCTCCGGAACATCCCTTAATATTGCTTGTAATTTAACCCATTGTCACGTATCGGTATGTGTCGACCGGTGGAAGTAGGGGTTGTCCGCCCGTACGGATCCAGCAAGACTGACTCAAACCAGTCCCGCCGATGGGAGGTGCGAGTCAAGACGCGGCAGACCTATCCCGGGGGAGTCATGGCATTTTATCTGCTGATCAGCGCAACGGTCCTGCTGCTCCTGGCGGTCCTGTACACCTTCTTTCACGGGAAAGAAAGACAGACCGGAAAACCG
>JAJFUM010000316.1 GCA_021372415.1 Deltaproteobacteria bacterium | reverse complement strand
GGGGAAGAGGATGCGATAGGGCACGGCAAGCAGCCTGATCCACAGTCCGATCAGCGGCAGGTTCAGGATCACAAGCATCAGGTTCCCGAGCCACATCGAGGTGATCAGGCCCCAGAACAGATCCGGCCTCTCGTTCATCACCTGCGGCCCGGGAGCAATGCCCTGGATCATCATCGCGCCGATCATCAGCGCCATCGTGGCGTTCGACGGGATGCCCAGTGTAAGCAGGGGAATGAACGAGGTCTGGGCGCCGGCATTGTTGGCCGACTCCGGTGCCGCCACGCCTTCGATCGCGCCGCTGCCGAACTCGCCGCCATGTTTGGATACCTTCTTCTCCAGCGTGTAGGCTCCGAACGAGGCCAGCAGCGCCCCGCCCCCGGGAAGGATGCCGAGGGCCGAACCCATGACTGTACCGCGGAGGATGGGCTTCCACATGCGCCTGAAATCCTCCTTCGACGGCATCATGCTCCCCACCTTGCTGGTGAATACCTGGCGCGCCTCCTTGAGTTCGACGTTGACGACGACCTCCGCAACGCCGAACAGGCCCATCACCAGGTTGACAAAGCCGACCCCATCGTTGAGTTCCGTTATGCCGAATGCGAAGCGCTGCGCGCCCGAGTTGATGTCCGTTCCGATCAGGCCCAGCAGCAGGCCGAGCAGGACCATGGAGATGGCCTTGAGCAGCGAGCCGCGCGCCAGCACGATGGCCGCCACCAGACCGAGCACCATCAGCGAGAAGTAATCGGCCGGGGCGAACTTCAGTGCGACTTCGGCCAGCGGCGGGGCGAACATCGCCACGACCAGGGTAGACATGCAGCCGGCGACGAAAGAGCCGATCGCCGCCGTCGCGAGCGCCGGCCCTCCCCGGCCCTGGCGCGCCATCTGGTACCCGTCCAGGCAGGTGACCACGGAGGCCGGCTCGCCCGGAAGATTGACCAGGATCGCCGTTGTCGAGCCGCCGTACTGTGCGCCGTAATAGATCCCGGCAAGCATGATCAGCGCGGCGTTCGGAGAAAGGGTGAAGGTCACCGGCAGCAGCATCGCAATCGTCGCAACCGGGCCGATCCCGGGAAGAACGCCGATCAGCGTGCCCAGCAGGACGCCCACGAAGCAAAACAGAAGGTTCATGCCGCTGAGCGCGACGCCGAAGCCGAGAATCAGGTTGTGCAGGAATGGGATATCCATCGCGTTCACCTCAACCCAGGAAGCCCGGCCAAAGCTGGTAAGGCAGGCCGAGGAGCTTCACAAAGATCAGAATGGAGAAGAAGGTCGCCACAACGGCCATGATGAGCACTTCCTTAAGCTTGAACTCATGCCCGGCGGAGGCGGCGACGACCACGAGCAGTATCAGCGCCAGGGCCATTCCGATGGGTTGAATGAGGTAACCGAACAGAAGCAGCGACAGGCTGACCAGAAAGAGCGGCCGGAAAGAGATCGGGGGAACTTTTCCCCCTTTGACAACCAGGGACTGCAAAAGGATGACGGCGCCAAGAACGGCCATCAGACCGCCGAGTATGCTCGGGAAATACGCCGGCCCCATGCGCATGGCAGTGCCCATCCGGTAGTTGGACGCGGCAAACAGAAAGAACAGGCCGAAGGCGATGAACATCAATCCCGCCCAGAAGTCCTTTGGACTCTTCACATGCACTCTTGGCAACATGCTCGCTAACTCCTCCCAGTCGATCTCGCTTCTGCATCGCTCAGCCCCGCTTTCTGCGGCGGTCAAGCGGTAAGGGGAAACCGCCCCCCCCGTCATCCGAACGGCACGGCGCCTGAACCCTTCGTCGCACCCATCCGATCCACCGGGTCAGCAGGGAAGGGGGGATTCCCTGCTGACCCGTGTTCAGCGTCGCCGTAACCGGCCACGCCGCTCTTATTCAGGCTTCACATTGGCATCCCGGATGACCTTGCCCCACTTGGCTGTTTCGGATTTGATGAAGGCGGTAAACTCCTGCGGCGTACCTCCAACGGGCAAGGCCCCTTGCGCCGCAAGCTTCGCCTGGACATCGGGCATCTTGAGGATCTTCGCGATTTCGCCGTTCAACTTCTTGACGATGCCCTGCGGCACGCCGGCCGGAACAGCGACCCCGCCCCAGGTGGAGGCATCGAAGCCGGGCAATCCGGACTCCGCCACGGTCGGGACGTCGGGCAGCGCGGACAGGCGCTGGCCGGCGGTACTCAAGGCGATCGCTTTCTCCTTGCCGGCCTTCACGTGCGATATGGACGAAAGAACGGAGTCGAACATGACCAATGCACCCTGCCCACCCAGCAGGGCGGTGTGCGCCGTGCCGCTGCCGCTGTAAGGCACGTGGGTCAGCTGATCGACCTTGGCCATGCCCTTGAACAGCTCCATCGCCAGGTGCGACGGCGAGCCGACGCCGATGGAACCATAGGGGAGCCCTTCGCGCTTGGACTTCATCAGGGTGATGAGTTCTTTCACGGAAGAGGCCGGAAGCGACGGATGGGCCAGGAGCAGCATCGGCAATTTGACGACCCATATGACGTGGGTGAAGTCTTTAATGGGGTCGTACTGAAGTTTGGTGAACAAACTGGAATTGACGGCAAAGGGGCCGCTGCCCGCCCATAATAGCGTATAGCCGTCGGGCGGGGCCTTGGCGACGAGATCCGTTCCGATGATTGCGCTCGCGCCGGGGCGGTTGTCGATAATCACCGACTGTCCCCAGCTCTCGGTGAACTTCTGCCCGAGGATCCGCGCCATGATGTCGCTGCTGCCGCCGGGCGGATAGGGAACGACGAAGCGAATCGGTTTGGTGGGATATTCCTGGGCAAAGACCGCCTCAGCCATGCAAAAAAGGAAAACTGCGCAACAAACCAGGCGTGCAATCCGCGATGTCATGTTCATTGTGTACCTCCTCTTTCTCCTGAAAAGAATTGCTTTCATCCACGAGAGTGTCAGGGACCTGCCGCTTCTCCTCAAAAAGCGTACGGTTCCCTTGAAACGCTACATCGTACCCATGAGCAGCGGCATGGTAAATTCGCGATGTCCGAACTGTTCGGACTTTGTCAATTTGCCATTGGCTACCTCGATGATTTCCCTGAACACCAGCCTCCCCGCCTCTTCGATGCTCAATTGGCCTGTAATCACGCCGGACAAATCAATATCGAGATGGGCTGAAAAAGTGCGGCAGGTGTTGGGGGATGCCGATATCTTGATGACAGGAGCCAGGGGCGTTCCGGTGGGGGTGCCCCTGCCGGTGCTGAAGCATACCACTTGCGCATCGGAACAGGTCAGCCCCAAAACCGAAATGGGATCCAGGGAAGGGTTGTCGAGGACATACAAACCCTTGCCTTCCGGCTTCTCACCGAAATTCAAGGCCCCTTCGACCGGCGCCGTGCCGCCCTTTTTGACGTTGCCCAGGGCTTTTTCGTTCAGGGTGGTGATCCCGCCCTTTTTATTGCCCGGACTGGGGTTGCCTTCCTCGATCCGCCGGCCGCTGGCGATGGCCTTGTCATAGATATTGTTCAATAATTGAAGAATCTTATCGGCTGTGGCCTTCTTTCTGGCACGCCTGATCAACACGCTTTCGGCGCCAAACCATCCCTGGGTCTCTCCCAGAAGCGACGTGCCGCCCGCCTTGACCACCATATCGGAGGCGAACCCGATGGCGGGGTTGGAAACAACGGAAGACGTCCAATCCGAGCCTCCGCACTTCGTACCTAAGATCAAATCTCCGGCGGAAACCTCCGTCCGTTCTTCTTTTTTCAGATTCGGCATCATCTCTTCGATGATCCCGGAAACCCTGTTCACCGCATCGGCGCTGGAGCCTTCATCCTGGATATTGACAAAGGTCACGGGCTTCTCTCCCGCCATTTGCTCGGCCAGCCACTCCGTGCTCGTGTGCTCACACCCCAGACCCACGAAAATAACGGCCCCCACGTTCGGGTTCCGGGCCATGGACAGGAAGGTTATCCTGTTGAGTTCCGTCTCGTTATCGAGAATGACGCAGCCGGTACCGTGGGTCAACGCAATGACTTCGGGATATTTTTCTCCTATTTTTTGTACCACCTGGTTGGCGCAGATGACCGCGGACAAGACCAGCAGATGATTTCTGAACCCTACCTTGCCGGACTTGCGCCTGTATCCCCAGAGCTTGGGCATGGCATCGCACCGGTATAGGTCAGGAAGTTCGGCCACGGCCTTGCTTTCATATTCGTGCTTGTGGTGTTCCCTCCAGTTGGTAATCAGGTCCGCGACGTTATGGGTATGGACGTGCTGGCCTTCCTTGATGGCAGAACTCGCTTTTCCGATGGGCTGACCGAATTTGACGATGTAGTCATTGGCCGCGACGGCTTTGGTGGCTATTTTATGACCGACGGGGATTGAACCCTGAATCTCGAAATCCAAGGTTTTGCCGTCTACGGCTATCCTATCTCCGGGTTCCAGCGGTTCCAGAGCAGTCACGACATTATCGTCCGGATGGTACTTCAAGGCCACTTTCATAATATTTCTCCCTATTCCGTTATCCTTAAGCGTATCTCTGGTTCCGTTGCATACGCCCGATCCAAACCCATGAGCGCCAACGGCTGAACAGCGGTATTTCCTTTCGCCGATTGGCCGTTACGCCACTTTCCCCTCTTTGCCGCCACGACATCGCAGACCGTCATGAATCAAAATATTTTGCTGTAATTATTGTGATTGAGCATATCGTTCATGGTGCTTTCCAAGTGAGCCTTCATCTTCCTGCCGGCAAGCTTGCCATTCCCCTTGAGGATGGCGTCGGCGATTTCCCTGTGTTCGCTGATGGTTTTCAGAACACGGCCGGGGACCCGTTCGACCCTCTTGATCACCCACATGATTTGACTTTGCAGGTTTCTGAGGATATGGATTATGCGTCCATTGGCCGAGGCGCTGTAGATGATGGAATGGATGGCATTGAGATCTTCGGAGACCATGCCGCATTCGGTCATTCCCTCAAGCGGATCTTCATATTGCAATACGGTATCAAGCTGGTCCTTGTATTTTTGCACTTTGTCTCTATCGATGGAGTCGACACTGTCGCTGGCGATGAAGGGCTCGATCAACATCCGCAGCTGGAAGATCTCCTTGATATCCAACGGGCTTATTTCATTAATGATAACCCCTTTGTTGTCGATGATCGTGATGAGGTTCTCCCCCTGCAGTTGAATCAAGGCTTCTCTGATGGGCGTTCTGCTCATCCCGCCGGCGTAATCGCAGAACCATTTCTCCGTAACCGATTCTCCGGCCCTGATGGTGCCGCTGATGATTCCATCCCTGATGATCTGATAGGCCTTGTTTTTATTCTTGTTGGTTCCCGCCATAGGTTGCTCCTCTGTGATAGACTAAAATTCCGTTTCTATGCCGCGACCCTGAATAACCACGATTCGCGACAATCACAGGCAATCCAATTCCGGCCTGTTCCAATCAATCCCTGCAGCCCGCACCCATCGACG
>JAJFUM010000310.1 GCA_021372415.1 Deltaproteobacteria bacterium | reverse complement strand
GAGGTTCCCTGCGGCGGATCAGAAGACGGCAATCGCAGGGGGATCAACTGTTCCCAAAAGCCAGGGTGCAGCCTGCAGCCCCCTTCGCCTGCGAGGGGGCTGCAGGCTTTAACGGTTAATAGGTGTAAACGGTCGCGATCTTCTTCGCCTTCTCTTGACCCTTCCAGTATTCGATCCGTTCCTTGATGTAGCTCAACCAGCTGTCAACCTCGCTGTCCTGGTAGCCCTTGCTCACAAGATCCTTCTTGAAGCCCGCGATGACGGGCTCGGCAGCCTTGGTCCATCTGGCGATCTCCGCATCGCTCAGCGCAATGACCTGGCCACCCTGCTTTTTGAAGAAATCAAGCCCCTCGATATCAATATCGTTCCAGAGAACCGCCCACTTCTCCTTGTACTCTTCCGTGACGCTCGAAATGACCTTCTGGACATCGGCGGGCAGGCTGTCCCATTTCTTCTTGCTCATGACCACATAGAAGGTATCGCAGCTTCCGACCTTCCATGAGGTCGTTGCATATTTGATCACCTCCCCCGTTTTCCAGCCCTTCAAGGTCTCCATGTTGGACATGGTCCCGTCGACCACGCCCTTCCTGAGGGATTCATACATGTCGGGCATTCCGATCGGAACAGGAGTGGCCCCGAGGGCCTGGGTAAGATCGGCAAGCCTTCCGGTCGCCCGGATCTTCAAACCCTTCATGTCTTCGAGCTTGTGGACCGGTTTCTTGACGGTATGGATGATGGTGGTGGCGCTGGTGGTGAACATGAGGGGGTGATAATCGTTCCACTCTTTCGGCTTGAACTTGGCATAGAAATCGTTCGCAACATGAAGGCCGATCCAGGGGCTGGGGCAGGCGATCGGAAGACCGAAGATCTCCATCACCGGGAAACGTTCCCGCGTGTAGCCCACATGGGAGAGGCCGATGTCCGCAATTCCCGTGGTCAGTCCAGCGGCCATTTTGGGCGCCGACAGAAGGGTGCCGCCGCCGTGGTAGGAAATCTCCACCTTGCCTGCCAGGTCCTTGTTCAGTCGCTTGGTGAATTCATCCATGATCACCGAATGCTGATGCATCGGCGGAAAATAACTGGCAAACTTGAGCTTTATGACATCTGCGGCATTGGCAAAAGAAGAAATAAAAAGCACGGACAAAACCATCCCCATGATCCCTAATGCTCTTTTCCTCATTTTGATACCTCCTCCTGTTGTTTGTCTGCTTTCAGATAACCCAGTTGCCCTGTCTTTCGTTTGTATTATCGACCTTGAATGATGCTCCTTTTTGTCAATCACCGCCCTCCCCGAGAACAGCCGGAACAGGAAATCCGTCCTGACCGACATGCAACAATGGCTCATGACGTATAGAAAAGCGAGGGGAGCCAAAGGGCAAGTCCCGGGAGAAAGAACAACAACGCCCAGACGAGGAACAGAGAGAGCAGGAAGGGGGTTACCCCCTTGTATATCTGGCCGATCGGCACCCCGGTGATGTTCTTGACGACGAACACGCATACCGCCACGGGTGGAATCACGACCCCGATGGCGACGATGATGGCGATGAGGATCCCGAACCATATCGGATCGAAACCGAGTTTGAGAACAGCCGGGAAGAAGATGGGCGTCGCCAGGACCATGAAGGGCATGTCATCAATGAAAGATCCGCCGAGTTCATAGATGAGACAGATGATGACCAGGATCATGTACCGGTTCAGAGGCAGCGTAATGACCCAGTCGGCCAGTTTCTGGGGGACATTGGTGACGGCCATGAAATGCCCAAGGATGGCCGATCCGGCAATGATCATCAGGATCATCCCGGCGATATTGAGAGTCTCCGCCACCGATTTGATGTAGGTCTTGAAGGTCATGTCCCGTCTCGTCACCGACAGGATCAGCAGGGCAAAACAACCGACGCCCGCCGCCTCCGAAGGGGTGAAATAGCCCGTCATGATCCCGCCGACGACCAGGCAAAAAACGATCAGGACCCACACGATCTCGGGCAGTGTCCGGATCCGGGCCTTCCATGTGGACCGCTCCGACAGGGGGGCAATCTTCGGATCCATCTTCGCCCACCCATAGATGATGAATATGAAGAAAAGCGAGATGAGCAGCCCCGGGATGATTCCGGCAAGGAAGAGCTTGCCGATGGACTGCTCGGTGATGATCCCGTAGAGAATGAGGACCACGCTGGGGGGGATCATGCAGCCCAGGGTCCCCACCGTTGCCACGATCCCCGTCGAGAGCCGTTTGTCATAATTGTAGCGGTCCATCTCCGGGATCGCGACGCTGGCAAAGGTCGCCGCGGTCGCCGTGGAGGAACCGCAGATGGCTTTGAAGCTGGCCGCGCCGATGACCGTCGCCATCGCCAGTCCCCCGGGGATATGGCCGATGAACTTGTTTGCCGAACCGTAGAGCCGCTCTGCGATCCCCGCGTTCAGGCCGATCTGCCCCATCAGCATGAAGAGAGGGAAAACCGTATACCCATAATTGGTAAGGGACTCGAAAACGTCCCCCCCCAACAGATTCATGGCCGCCTGAAAACCGTTCAGATAGGCAAAACCGGCGAATCCGATCAGGGCCATTGCAAAACCGAGCTCGATGCCGGTCAAGAAAAGCGCCAGGAGCAAAACCAGTGCCAGGATGCAGATGGTCGTCTCATTCATGGCTTTCCCTCCAACCCTTGACGATCTCGAAGATAAAAACGAAGCATTCGATGAAACAGCAGATCCCTACGCCGTAAGCCATCGGGTAGAAGGGCAGTTTGATGGTCGGGGAAGTTTCCCCCGAAATCCGATATTCATTGCCGATAATGAAGAGTGCGCATCCGATCAGCACAAAAAGGATAATGTTCATGATCCTGGTAATGGTGTTCATGATCGCCTTGTTCCGCGGGGAAAGGCTTTCCACCACTATATCCATGTAGACATGTTGCTTTTTCAGCGAAACCAGGGGAATGGAAAACCCGATGACAAGGCCCAAAGCCAAGCTAACCACTTCATAGGTTCCCCTGAAGGGCATGCCGATCGCCCTCAGGGTGACATCCATGACGGTCAACAGCATCATAAACGTCAGTGCAATGCCTGCAACAACGGCGAGCCCTTTACTCGCCTTTTGAAAAATGCCGGATAAACGATCCATATTATCCCCCTTGGCCTTCAAATACGTTCATGACTATAAGCACTACACGGCTCTAACCGCCTTGACGAAGGACATTGCCGACGACCCAGACGAACCGTCGGCAATGTATCCGTTGCTCCTGAAGAATGTCCGGTAACTCCTTTTCGTTTCTCGCTTCGCTTGGGCAGAAGCTAGTCCGCCGCTTTCGTATCATCCACGAAGCTGATTGCCTGGGAGGGACAGTTGGCCTCACAGGTGCCGCATTCGATGCAGATATCGGGATCGATATGACACTGGGTATCGCCCTCGGTTATCGCCCCGCATTCACACCCCGAAACGCAAGCCCCACAAAGAACGCAATCACTGTTCACAACATACGGCATAAAATTTTTTCCTTCCTGATGGACACAACGGCCCTTCTTTCTTAACCCCCCATGTACATTTTCTTCGGGTCGATCTCCTCGCGTATGATGCGAAGCTGCTCCTTCTCAGGTGGTTCCGTAAACGGCACCTGCTTGGGAACGACCGGGGCAAAGCCCATGGTTCCCACCACGTCTTCGATC
>JAJFUM010000307.1 GCA_021372415.1 Deltaproteobacteria bacterium | reverse complement strand
CCTTCATTCCGGGTCTGGTCTTGACGACGTTGTTTTTTAGTTACGTTCTGGTCCTCACCTGGATGCGACCGCACATGGGTCCCGCACTCCCCCTTGCGGAGAGGTCTGCCTTGACGGTGCGCCAAAAGGCGTTTTTGCTTTTGAAAAACCTCGTGCCGCCGCTGGCCCTGATATTCGGCGTCCTGGGGACAGTTTGGACCGGCCTGGCGACGGCGACCGAAGCGGCCGGCGTCGGCTGCTTGGTCGCGTTCCTGCTGGTCATCATTTACGGCAGATTCACGTGGAAACTGCTCGCGAACTGCATCTGGTCGGCGGCCAGGACCACCTGCATGGTCATGGCCATCCTCTTCTGCGCCTCCATCTTCACCGGCGTCTTCCTCGGACTGGGCGGGGGGGATGTCGTAACGGATCTCGTCATGAAATTCGAAGGTTTCGGGAGATGGGGCGTCTTCTTCATCATGATGGTCATCATCTTCATCCTCGGTTTCTTGATCGACTGGATCGCAATCCTCTACATCACGCTCCCTATCTTCGTACCCATTGCCACGGGGCTGGGCTTCGACAAGCTGTGGTTCCTGATCATGATCGCAGTCAACCTGCAGACGTCGTTCCTTTCGCCTCCTTTCGGATACGCCCTGTTCTATATGAAGACGACCGTTCCGAAGAGTGTCCGGCTGGTCGATATTTACTACGCGGTCATCCCGTTCGTCCTGATCCAGTGCATCGGGCTGGGCTTCTGTGGCGTCTTCCCGAACCTGGTCACCTATCTGCCCAGTTTCATCCGCTAGGCGGATAGAACGGAACGGCCTTCTCCGGATCCTCGTCGGTCCGCCGTCTCCCCGGATGCGACGGCCCGACGAGGATCCCATGTGCCGGCTTTTACAGAAAGGGATCCGACGAGAGGGCCTTTATGCAGGGTCTGCGCCTACTGCAGGCGGGAATATTCCTCGTTTCTTTCAGCCTGATCGCTTTTGAAATCGCCCTGTCCCGCCTCCTGTCGGTGCTGCTGTCCTACCACTTCGCGTTTGCCGTTCTGGCCGTCGCCCTTCTGGGATTGGGCGGCGGGGGCGTCTTCCTCTATCTCTTGCACTCAAACGGTTGCCTGAAAAAGCTCTCCGGAAATTTTTCCTTCTGGGCCGCCGTCCTTTCCCTGGCCGTTTCCCTTTCCGTCATCCTTGGCCTGCACGTGAGTTCTGCGTTTGGGTCGCTGGATAACATCCTTTCATACAGCCTTCTATTTCTCATCCCCTTTTCCCTTGCCGGGGTTCTTCTGGCTTTGTTCTACCGGGAATTTCCAGCCGAAAGCGCTAAAATTTACGGTTTCGATCTGGTCGGCGCGGCGTGCGGCTCTTTCGGATGCCTGATATTCTTAAATGAGTTCGGTGTCGTCTCGACGGTCTTTTTGCTGGGGGCCTTCTCCTCCTGCGCCGCCCTTGTATTGGCGTCCCTGGGACCACCCGGTCTGAAGAAGTGGGTTCTCCCCCTGCTGGGTTTTCTGGTCGCGGTTTTCCTGTTCGGGGCTGAACGGACCGGCCTTTATCGGCCGGACGTCCCGATCGGCAAGAATCCTTCGAAGGAAATCCACGACGTTCTCTACGGCCCTTCCCTGCGCGGCCGGATCGTCGAAACCCGCTGGAGCGCCTTCGGTCGAACGGACCTGGTCAGACTGTCCGATTACCCGGATCAGATGGACATCTACCTGGACGGCACGGCCGGCTCCCCGATGTACCGGTTTACCGGGAGCGCAGGCAACCCCGGTCCCGTCATTGAAGGGTTGAAGACGACCTTTCCGGGATATTTCCCCTTTCTTTCGCTGCGCGAGGAGGAAAAGGACGACGCCCTGATCATCGGGCCGGGCGGCGGCAGGGACATCCTGCTGGCGCTGATGGGAGGCGTAAAGAACATCACCGCCGTTGAGGTCAACGGGGATCTGGTCGACATGGTCCGCAGTCATGCCGGCTTCAATGGGGGGATTTACCGGGACCTGAAGAACGTTCAGGTCATCGTGGAGGAAGGGAGGCACTTCTTCAAGCGCAGTGCAGAAAAGCATGATCTGATCATGCTCAGCCTGCCCGTCACCAACACCAGCAGGAGCCTGGAAGGCTTTGCCCTGACGGAAAATTTTCTTTTTACAACGGACGCCATTGCCGATTATTTGGATCATTTGAGCGGAGAAGGCCGTCTGCTGGTTGTCGCACACGACGACATCGAGGCCTTGCGCCTGCTCTCGCTTTCCCTGGCGGTTTTCAAGGCAAGGGGCATGGACGAGCAAGAAGCCATGAGCCACATTTACATCACCGGCTCAGAGGACTACCTGGTCTTCGTTCTCAAGAAAAAGCCCCTGGATCAACAGGAGACGACCGTTCTCTACCGAGCCATGCACGATTTGGGTTACAGTCCCGGGATATCCTTTTTCCCCCATCTCAATGCACCGCTCAATCCGGTGTTGACGTCACTGGGAAAGGGATGGACAACAGCCGCGGGGATACAGGAAATGGTCGGCCAGCGGGGATACAACATCAATCCTGTTTCGGACAACAACCCCTTCTTCTACAATTTTGAGAGAGGGCTGCCGAAGTCCGTTTCCCTTGTCCTGTGGACCTCGTCTTTTCTGCTTCTGCTGATCGCGGCGGTTCCTCTTTTTATGAAAAGGAACGGCGCCGTATCCCTGCATGGAAACCGCCCGCATCCGCCGGGGCTTCTCTTCAGAGCCGTCCTACTTTTTTCCATGCTGGGCATCGGCTTCATGCTCACCGAAATTTCCCTGATCCAAAGGTTTTCGCTTTTCCTTGGCCGACCGGTTCTCTCCATGGCCGTTTTACTGTCTTCCCTTCTGGGGGGCGCCGGCATGGGCAGCTTATGGAGCAAACGAGTGACGACCCCAACGCAGACGATCCGGGGCATTGCGCTGGCGGCCCTGGGGGTTGCTCTGGTCGTCCTGGGATACGCCGTCGCGCTTCCCCAAATTCTCAAGCAACTCCTCGGCCTTTCCTTCACGGTGCGAATCGGCATCTCGGTGGCGCTGCTGCTGCCCCTTGGCTTTTGCATGGGTATCCCCTTTCCGTTGGGCATCAGATTTCTGCAGGAGATCAGAATGGCCTCCTCGATTCCCTGGATGTGGGGGGTGAACGGTCTCGGATCCGTCCTGGGATCAACCTTGACCATCGCGATCGCGATCCGCTTCGGTTTTACGGAGGCCCTGATCGCCAGCGCGGCGCTTTATCTCATGGTCTTTCTTCTTTTCCGTACACTTGCTTTATCGGAAAGATCCGCAAAATAACTGTGAAGCGGAACCGTTCCGAATTCCCGCGGTGACCGAACGCTCACCCTTTCCTTCCCTTGAGGACCTCGATGAAGGCGTCGATCCGCGTCTCGACCTGGCCTTCGGAGAAGCTCCGCTCGTCCACCATGTCCGCTTCGATCATGAGCGTCGGGATCCCCTTCTGCTTCCCCACGATCCGCTGGATGTCGTACTGGCCCAGGGAGTAAGGCTTGCAACTCCGGTTGGAGTGCATGACCAGACCATCGGCGCTGTACTTGTCCACCATCGCCATCACCTGCCGGGCCATCTCGTCCACACCGATATTGAGATAGATCCGGGTATAGCACTCGGCCATGGTCCCGAGGAAGTCGTTCTCGTCGGCGTACTTGAGGGTCCCGCACCAGGCCGAGGTGTAGGTGTCGGCGACCAGGCAGGACCCCTGGGAGGCGAACTTCTCGGAGAGCCACTTGGTCCTGAACCACACGGGGAGGTTGTCCCAGAGGAGGCGGTATTTCTCGTCGGCGACGGCGCCGATCCCCTGGGCCACGCGTTCCTGCATCTCAGCCAGGAGCCCCTTGTAGTAATCGACGGCGATCTGGGTCCCCCTAAGGGTCACGATCAGGGCCAGGTGGAAGAAGGCGTCGAAGGCCGAGAGCGGGGCGGGCCGGTTGGCCGCCGTGTCGAGAATCGCCTGCCAGAGGCGCTGGCCCTCCACGGAGAGCCGCCCCACCGACTGGATCCTGTCGTAGTCAAAGGGCTTCCCGCAAGCCTTCTCCAAAAAGGCGATGTACTCCTTGATCTGGCCCTTCACGTAGCGCTTCGCCTCCTCGGAGAACCCGGTGTGGCAGAAGGGGGTGTCGAGGATGAAGAGCGGGACCTTGAAGTAGCGGGCCTGGACCTCGTACCACTTGAGGACCGTCCCGCAGATGTTGTTGCAGCAGACGAGCATGTCGGGCTTCGGGAGGCCGCCGATCGGCCCGCCGTTCACGGTCGCGCAGGAGATGTCCGAGCGGGCGTAGGAGCACAGGTCGCTCGAGTAGCCCATGGCCTCGGCCTTCTGGCAAAGGTCCACGCCCATCTTGGAGGCCCCGATCATCGCACCGTGGTTCTCAGGGTAGACGGGGATGACGTCCATGGCGATCAGGGGCTCCACGGGACCGCCGCTCGTGATCCAGGCGACCTTTTTGCCGGTCTGCTCGGCGGTTTTGGCCTCGATGTAGTAGGTCGTCATGATCTCCTTCATCTTGCCGACCGACTTGATCTTCCGCTTTTCCTTCGCCTCGTCTTTTTCCGCCATCATCCACTCCTCATTCTGGTTACACTGATTACACCTGCCGTACTTTGAAGAGGGGCTTCATGCAGCGCGATTTCCGCGTCACCCCAAGATCTCGGCCTTCTTCTGAAAAAGATTCATGCGCGTCCATGAAGTCCATCTTTCACGTCATATCATCTCGATGAAGGCCTCGAAACGCGTCCGGAGTTGGCCGTCGGCCGGAAGCCGGTCCTCCACCTCCAGGAGCATCGAGGGGATCTTCTCCCGCTCCAGGGCCTCCCGAAGGTACGGGTAGTCGAAGGCATGGGGGTCGCAGAATTTGAGCAGGAAGAAGATCACCCCTGCAGCCCGCTTCTGATGGACCAGACGGACGAGATGGTCCGCTCGCTCGGAGAGGCCCTTGTGCTTGGCCGGGCAGGCGACCCGCTCCAGGTAGCGGTCGGCGATCGCAGCGATCGGCTCGGCCGTCTCGTCGATCAAGCCGCTGTAATAGCGCGAGCCGGTGCAGAGGTCGTCTCCGACGACATCGCCGCCCGCCTCCTCGACGATCGTGTAGACATCCGGGTAATTGCAGATCCCCCCGGAAAGGACGATCCGCTTCTTCGGCCAGGCCGCTGCCATCGAGACACTTCGCTTCTTCATCTCCGCGGCAATCCCTTCCAGGAGATCCACGACGCGGGGCCGGTCCATGACCATCGCTGCCCGGACCAAGGTGAAAAAATCGCTCCCCTTGAGGATCTCCGGCCGCTCTCCCCTCAAGTCACAGATCTGCATCAGAGCGGCGCGGATCCGGTTGTAGGTCCCGATCGCGGACCTGAGCCTCTCGTCGGTGATCGTGACCCCGAGTTTCTCCCCCAGTTCCCGGCGGAGCCGGTTGAGTACGTCAAGGAAATAGGCCCGCGAGCCCTCCGTGTCCAGCTTCACCGGAAGGATCACGTCGATGTGGAAGGTCCCCGGAACGTTCAGCCGCCAGACGTCCGAGAGCCGCTGGATCGAGTCGCAGGTGTGGGGGAAGACGATCCCGTCCAGGAAGGCGAGCCGGCCCGCCAAGGCGTCCTCCAGGGCGCCCCGGACCAGGGAGCAGCAGTAGGACTGCAGGTGCGCCTCGGCCTGGTGGATATTCTCCCCCGAACCGAAGAGCCGCAGGGGGTGCGCCCCGGCGGCAAGGATGATCTCCTCCGGGGCGTAGGAGCAGAAGGTCCCGACGACCTTCCTGCCGTCGGCCGCCTTGAGCTTCTGGACATAGCCGGCGGGGTCCTTCAGGACCTCGCGCATTTCGTCGATTGGCTTCATCAATCCCTCCCCTTGAACAATGAGGACCGTGCCCATTTTTCAGATCTCTCGATCAATCCATGCCGTTGTCGGTGAAGGCCCTTTCACCAAATAGCAGGGATCAATCGCTTCCGTGTCCCTGCGAAATCGGAATAACCCGCGATCCCGAACAGCATCCTTTCCTCGACCAAGATCCAGGCGATGTACAGGCCGGCAAAGAGGAGATCCCCATCCAGGGGGAACCCCGCCCATACCCCCCTCCCCTGCCCGTGCCTCAGATAGGTCAGGGCCACGATCCCCAGGATCAGGAGGACGGAGAGGACGAGGGGCGTCATGTCCCGATGCGTTTTCGCCATCTTTCGGATTTCATTAGGGGAAGACTATAACTTCATTTATCTTTTATCAGCGACGGCCCGTCCTGTCAACCGGGGAGATGATCCCTGCCGAAATATTGTTCTTGACAACCTGCGGCGGACGGTGCTAGCAAGTGTTTCACAATATAAAAGTCGGTTTTATTAAATGAAACCTGCCAACACCGAACCCAAAAAGAGGGCTTCGCGCTACAACATCGAGGCTTTGGCGCGAGGGTTGGATATCCTTGCACTCTTTTCCCCCCAGAACACCTCC
>JAJFUM010000302.1 GCA_021372415.1 Deltaproteobacteria bacterium | reverse complement strand
GCAGGGGGAACTTGATGGAAATGAAGTGCCGCATTGCGCCTGCAGTCTTGAGGACCTCCTCCTTTTCCAAGGTCTTTCCCGAATCCAGGACCTCCAGGTCATTCCGGCGGAATTGCTCGCCGATCGGTCCCGGGAAGAGTTCCTGGTCCGTCTTTCCCAGGGCGAGCCGGCGGTCGAGCCCCGTCACCTCTTCCCATTTGCGGTTGATCCGTTCGTAGCGTCCTTCCCGGTCCTTGATGCAGATGACGGCGCCGCTGTGCTCGATCAGTTCGGACAGAAACAGGCTGTTCTTGTTGGCTTCCTCTTCGGCCCGCTTGCGGGTGGTGATGTCCGTGACAATCGCTTCCAGGGCCGCAGGACTCCCCGCCTCGTTCCGAATCAGGATGTTAAGCTGATGGAGCCAGCGGGCGTTGCCTTCACGGTCCACGATCATGTATTCGTAAAAAGGATCCACCCGGCCGCTCAGAATGTCTTCCCACTTCTGGCTCAGATAGGAGGCGAAGGACGGGTGAATAACCTTCTGGATGAAGAGCGGCTGGGTGAGGATCTCCTCCCGGGGATATCCCGTGACCTGCAGGGCCCCCGGGCTGACGTATTCATACCGTCCCTCCGGGAGGGATATGCGGAAGATCATGGTCGGCGAGCGGTCCAACAGCCGTCGGTACTCTTCGCTGATCTTTTTGAGGGTGGCGTTCTCGCTCTTGAGGGCGGCGTTCTGGTTCCGAAGGGAGGCCAATTGGGCGGTGAGCGACTCTGGCGTTTCTTCCATGAAAGGGTCTCCTGTGCAGATAGACCATCCATGTCCAGGGCGCGACCGGGGCAGGGGGTCGAAAGCCGCTCGAGGTGGCGCGTGGAGTCTGACGGGCAGACCCATGCCCCGTCCTGGCAATGGGAAGCGGACCCCGTCGGGACGGCCGCTTCGAGTCCATGATGGCAGGAATTCCACGATAAATCAACCTGGGATATGGGGCCGTGGTTGTTTGGGAGGGCTCAGCGGTCCAGTTCTTCCCGAACGGCGACCGCCAGCGCCTCGAGGGTGTATGGTTTCTTGAGGTATATCCCCGCCCCAAGGCGCTGGGCCTCCCGGACGCGGTCGGTCTCCGAGTAGCCGCTGGCAATGAGGGCCTTCTGGCCGGGATGCGTCTTGAGGATCTTCCGGTAGGTGTCCAGCCCGTCCAGCCCGGGATCCATGATCATGTCCAGAAGGACCAAGTCGCAGGCATGCTCGCCCAGGAGAGTCAAGGCATGCTCGCCGCTGGTGGCGACATGTGCCTCGTAACCCAGATAGGCCAGCATCCCCCTGGCCAAATCCCGCTGTTCGGCGATGTCGTCCACGACGAGCACCTTCTCCCCGCGGCCCCGGAGGGACTGCAGGTCAATGGTCGCTGCCTCGGCAAAGGCCTCCCGGGACGTCGCCGGAAGGTAGATCGTGAAGCGGGTCCCTTGCCCCTGTCCGCTCTCGAGGTTGATGTAACCGCTGTGGTCCTTCACGGTCCCCCAGACCACGGCCATCCCCAGACCGGTGCCGCTACGTCCCATCACCTTCTTGGTGTAGAAGGGCTCGAAGATCTTCTCCCGGTCCTCCGGCGCGATGCCCACCCCCGTGTCCGCGATGCTCAGCACCACATAATCTCCCTCCCGGATCTCGTCGTATCCCGTGATGGGGCGATCGACGTAGACATTTCCCGTGACGATGGAGATGGTTCCCCCGGCCGGCATCGCCTCGGCGGCGTTGGTCACCAGGTTCATCACCGTTTTGACCAGGTGGACCGGAGAGCCCGAGACGTTCAGCAGATCGGGGGAGAGCCGGGTTTCCACCTTGGCGTGGGGGTAGTGGGTCCGCAGTTTCTCATATTCCGGACTTGAGAGGTACTCCTCGACGATGCGGTTGAGGTTGACGATCCGGTTCGCAGAGACCCCGCGGCGGGCCAGGGTGAGGAGGTCCTGGACGATGGCGGCCGCCTTGAGGCCGCTTTCCTTGATCGTCTGGATGGAATTCCTCAGCTCTTCCTGTTCATGCGGGAGCTGCATGAGCAGGAGATCGGGATAGCCGACGATGCCCGAGAGGATGTTGTTGAGGTCGTGGGCCACACCGCCGGCCAGCGTCCCCAGGGCCTCCATCTTCTCGGCGCGCTTGATCTTCAGTTCGAGCTGACGCTGGGCCTCCTGGGTCCGCTTGAGCTCGGTGATGTCGCGAACCGTGGTCAAAAGGGAAGTCTCCCCTCGGACGACGATCTGGAAGGAATAGAGCTCTACCTCCATGAAGGAGCCATCGAGCCGAAGGTCCCGGAGCTGGTAGAACCGGTTCTCGACCCCCGGCCACCTCTGGCGACGTCCCGACAGCAGATGGCGGTCCTCCGGGTGGACGACGTTGATCACGTCCATCCCGAGGACCTGCTCTTTGTGGGTATAGCCGTGGAGCTTCAGCCAGGCCGGGTTGACGTCGACGATCTTCCCGGCCGTGGTCAGGCTCATGGCGTCCAGCGAATCCTCAAAGAGGGTCCGGTACTTCTGCTCGGAACGGATGAGCCGGTCGATGAGCTGGTCCCGCTCGCGGACCGTCGTCTCGTACTCCTCGATCAGGTCCCGGACCAGCCAGCGGGTGAGGCGGTTGTTCACTCCCTGGACCAGGCGCCTGTACAGGGACGCCGGGTCCCATGTGAGCCGAAAGACGCAGCGGTCATGGCCGTCTACGACGCACTCGGTCTCCCGGACCACCACGTTCGCCGCCCCGGTCAGGCGGGCGATCTCTGTGTAGATTCCGAGGTTCCAGTGGCAGACGTTCTTGGTCACCCGGAAGCCCGGCCGGTACTTCAGCTGGAAGCTCATGGCCCCGTTGGCCAATTCGATCAGCGTGACGTCCTTGGTCTTGTTGAAACGGGCGTTGATTCTTGTGACCTGCTTGGCTGTGTTGCCGGGCCCCATGAGTTTGGCGGCGAAGAGAATTTGCTGGGAGAGGCTCTCGCGGACAGCGCCGATTCCCACCTCGATAAGTGGGTTCGGGGTCGGGACGACCTTGTAGATGTTCTCGAACATGGCCAGGGAGAATTCGTTGGATACCCAGTATGCCGGGTCGGTCAGGTGGCTTTCCTGGACCAGATGGACGACCGAGGGGTCGAATTTGTCTCGGATGCGGAACCGCGGGTTGTTTGTCAGTCCCTCGAGGAGGCCCCGGACCCCCTCTTCCCCGTAGTGGTTGCGGATATAGGCGATCATTCCCTTGAAGTTCTGGCAGCAGATGTCCCGGTCCATGACGGCATTCATGACGAATCTCCCTCGGCCCGCAGGCCGTTCTCGACACCCATCCTGGTGGCGAGCCGCCGGTGCTCCTCGGGACTGATCCAGGGGACCTGGAGGTAATGGCAGATCTCCTCGTCGTTCAGGCCGATCCGGTGGGCCTCCCGAACGGTGATCCGGTAGGCCTCAATC
This sequence comes from Deltaproteobacteria bacterium, assembly GCA_021372415.1. Lineage (GTDB taxonomy): Bacteria > Desulfobacterota > Syntrophia > Syntrophales > UBA5619 > JAKAFS01. Next base: position 6,317 of record JAJFUM010000302.1, on the reverse strand, counting down.
TCCGTTTCCCTGTCCACGTAGGATTTGCTCCGGTCGTAAAGGTCGAGGCCCTGCAGATGCTGCTTGACGTGGCAGAGCTCGTGGATGATATCCAGATAGAGGAACTCGTCCGAAGCCTCCTGCAGGTAGGCCATGCCGATGGTGATGGTGCCGTCGTGGTTGTCCACGAACATCACGTGGGGCTTGTCCGAGATGGACACGGTGATTTCGGAGACGACTCGGTCGATTTCCCGCTCGTCGGCGAAGATCTCCCCGAGAACGGGACAGAAGCGGATGTCCGCGAAGACCTCCTCCATGCGGTACGGCCCCGGCTTCAGAAGGCGGTTGATCCGGAAATGTGGTTTCATGTCACCGCAAGATGACCAACAATGCCCGCCGGGAGTTCGAGGTGATGCGCGTCATCTTCACCTCGAACCGCTCCCGTCCGTTCTGGGGCAGGATCAGGGAGACGGAAAAATCCCGGACCATCCCCACCCAGGCGTTCTTGAGTTCCCGCCTGAAATCCTCCCGGCAGGACTCGTCCAGCAACGCCGAGAGGTTCGAGCCGATCAATTCGTTGCGGGGTTTGCCCGTACACATGGAAACCTGTTCCGTGGCCTCCAGGATGGTCCCCGACTGATCCACGACAATGGCAATCTCCTCCGTGCCGCGGTGCTTGAGGAGCTGATCCCTCTGTGCACGCATCAATTCATAGGCCTTGGTCAGGCGTTCGTTGGTGTCCTTGAGTTCCTGGTTGACAGTCTCGGTCGATTGCCTCTGCTGGCTGAGCCTCGCGGCGAGGCGATAGGTGATCATGCCGATGCTCAGGGGAAAAATCGCCAGCATCGGCAGGCAGGCCAGTACATGGATCGTGTTGGACTCGATGTGGAAGTGCAGGCCCGTGAAGCAGGCTGCCAGCGCGGCTCCTGCCAGCTGCATGGCCGCGCCCCGGGCGAAAAAGCCAAGTCCCCCGGCGGCGATGTTGTCCATACCCATCATGCACAGGACCATGGCGCTCGGCAGGGCGTTGAAGGACATGAGGGGGACCCAGAACCCGCCGAAGAAGGAATCGATGAGCAGGTTCCGCTTTTCGGCTTGGTAGGGATGAGGGGTTCCTTTCGCGGTGAGATAGGCGACGTGGGGCCAGAGGAAGCCGTTGAAGATCAGAAGGAGCCAGACAAACCAGGGGGTCGGCTGCTGGTAGAAGACCGAGGCCACGCAGAAGAACCCCAGCCCCAGCCCCACGATGCGGGGAGGGTACATGCGCTGGACGAACGTTCGGCCCTTCGATGCCTGTCCCTGTCTATCCATAGAGGGTGATTCCCGTGGGGGTTTGGAACGCTTTCGTCGGGTCGCCCGTGCCCCGTGTCGCGGGACCCGGCGGATCACTTTCTCGATGCAGTATAGTTTTCCCGGGTGTTGCTGTCAACTGGAATGGAGAACCGGAGGGCAATATCCGGATGGGTAGGCGATATCCTGGCGGCGGGGTGACGTCCCAGGGTCCGGTGGGCCGCTGCCGGCTCCGCCGGGAGGTCAGAGGGCCTTGTCGAGCAGGGAAGGCTTGCCGATCGAGAGCTTCATCGATTCGGACATGAGCAGATGCTCCCGCTCCGTCCGGCCCATGGTGTTGAGGTACTCGCCGCTCTCGATCAACTCCTGGAAATCGCTCCGAGAGAGGGCGGGGTCCGTCCGGGAGAGCCGCTTCAGGGCCCCGATGATCGGCTGGAGTTTGGCGGTCAGGTCCTGGTCGGACAGGGCCCTGATCCGGGCGTAGAGGTCGATCAGCTGTTCGGCCTCGGGAAGCTGCGGCGATTCCAGGATCTTCTTGAAGCCGGAGGCAAAACGCCGGCACCCCTCCAGGATGTTTTCCCTTTTGACCATGTTGATCCCGCCCCAGCCGGCGTTGAGCCACTTGAAAGTCGTGCAGCGGGTCCTGGGCTGGCCTGGAACGGGTTCGAAGAAGATGGCGACCGAAAAGGCGTCGTACATGTAGGAGTTGACCCAACCCAGGCCGGTCTTGCTCAGTCCCTTCTCTCCGGAGTAGAAGTAGGTCCAGTCCGTGTCCGGGCCGATGATGGCCCCCTTGTGTCCCACGGTGGAGGGTTTTTTCTGCCGGGTGACGGAGATGAAGAAGTCCCTGCCTCGGTGGTTCATCAGGACCATCAGCCGGTCCATGTCGTAGCGGTAGTAGGCGCCAGTGGTCAGGTCCGGGGTGATCTCCTCGTACTCGACCCCCCGCATCAGGAGCGGCTCTTTCACGTTTCCGATCTTCTCGGCGAGCTCGCCGAACGGGGAAGGCGGTTTGACCTGCCAGCCGCAGAGGCGGATGACCGATGGGAGGGTGATGGCGGCCGGGATTCTGGGGTTGTAAGCGTACCGGATGACCTTGGCCAGGGGCGCTTTGACATCGGCGAAGAAGTAGGCCCCGGTCGCATTCTCACGCTTGCCCGGGGTCAGATTGGCGTCCCCTCCCTTGTCCGAGGCGACGAAATCCAGCAGCCCTGTGACCTTCCTTGCGTCGAAGGCAGCGTCCCGGGTCTTGAGCGAGGTCAGCAGGTAGGCAACCCCCTCGTCCCATGCCGGGCGCCCCTCTCCCTTATCGGTACCGGCCGATGCGAACTGCACGCAAGGAATGAGAAAGAATGACGCTCCAAGGAGCCATGCCGCCAGGAGCCCTACCCAACATCTACTTGATGATCGTTTCAAAATTCGCCGCCACTTTTCTGTCTTAAAGATCCGCGGCGTCCCTCGCGGAACGGGTTTCGTAACGCCCCCGTCCCGGCCGACTACTGCGTTGATACTTCATAATATGGAACGGCGGCGGGTGCAAGTAAAATCTAGTCCCCATCCTGCCTTAAGAAACCCCTCACCACCGCCTTGAAGATCCTCGGCTGTTCGATCTGGTGGAGGTGGGAGGCGTGGGGGATGACCGCCATCCGCGCATCGGGAAAGGCCATCTGGTAGTCCTTGACGGTCTTCACGCCGGCCTCGTCCGCATCGCCGCACACCAGCAGGACCGGCTGGCTGATCCGGTGCAGATCGGGCAGGAGGTCCAGACCCCTCAATGTCCCGGTGATGGTGAACTCGCTGGGGCCCCAGAGGGTCTGATAGACGTCTGGGTTGAGACGGGAGAGGGCCTTCTGGAGGCTGTCCGGCCAGGGGTCAAGCCGGCAGACGTGTCTCCGGTAATATTCCATCATGGCCGCCTGGTAGGGATCGCCGTAGTCGGCCTTCCGTTCGCCTTCCTCGATGGCCCTGCGGACCTCCTCGGACATCCGGGCGATGTTCGCCCGCTGGTCGGCATCCCAGCGGGCCGTGCTGAGGTAGGGCCCGCAGAGGATGAGCCCCTCCACGCCTGCGGGATTCCGGTCCAGCATGTAGGCACAGGCCAGGGCCGTCCCCCAGGAAAAGCCCATCAGATAAACCCTGTCCAGGCCGAGTTTTCGCCGGACCTCGCCCAGTTCGCGGACGTAGCCTTTCACCGTATAGTCGGCCCGGTCTTGAGCCCGGTCGCGTCGGCCGCTGCCGTACTGATCGTAAAAGTAGACCGGCCGGTCCGATGCCAGGTCCCGCACCACCTCCGGCATGCTCAGGAACCCGGGGCCGCCGTGCAGGACCAGGAGCGGCGTGCCCCTTTTCGCCTCCCCGTAGACCGAATACCAGATCCTGTGGCCATCGATCATCAAGAATCCTTCACGCATGGTTGACCTCCCTATGATGCGGCGCCGGGAACGGCGCCGACAATGGGAAACCGCTCAAAAACCGGGCTCTGATCGATGCATCCATAAGACAAGCCGGCTTGCGAGTCAAGCCGGCTTGTACCGGATCGTTTCACTGGCGGCAGACCGAGATGCGCATCCCGATCCGCCGGCGATCGGTCTCTAGACTTCGCCCCTCAGATACGCCAGCCGGAGCGGCTCGGGAAACTTCTCGATCGCGTACCGGAGCATGGTCCGGGGCATGATCCGGTAATGATCCCGGAGGAACGCCTCTTCGGCCGACCGGTCCCTTTTGCCGATCTCTCGGAGCATCCAGCCCATGGCCTTGTGGATCAGGTCCTCCCGGTCCCCCAGGAGCCGCTCGGCGATCCCCAGCGTCTCGGCGAATTCTCCGCGTTTGATATAGTGGAAGGTGGCCATTACGGCGATCCTCCGGTCCCAGAGGAGACTGGAGGCGGCCAAGGTGTAGAGGGGAGCCCGGCTGCGGTCCCTCAGGTGGGGGCCCACGATGTGCTCGGCCGAGGCGTCGACCAGGTCCCAGTTGTTGATGAACCGGGTGTTCCGGAGATAGAGGGCGTAGATCCGATCCCGCAGGTCGTCATTCCCTTTGGCGTAGGCGCCGATCAGGATGAGGAGGGCCAGGAGCCGCGCCTCGTGGATCGGGTCCCGGAGGAGCCGGGCGGTCTCCGAAAGGGGAAGGGCCTGGTGCTCCCGTTCCAGCCTCCGGACCTCGGGGACGCACAGACCCACGAACCGGTCTCCATGGCCGTATTCCCCGGGGCCGGTCTTGAAGAACCGCCGGAAGACAGCGGCTCTTTCCTGATCGCCCATCTTCTGCAGCTTTTTTCGGATCTCTGAAGCCGTCAAGGGTCCACCGTGCTGAGCGACTCGAAGATCCGGGTGCTCAGGTTGTAGTAGGCGATGATCTCCACCAGGCCCAGGATGTCCCTGTCGCTCAGGCCTGCCTCCCGGAGCCCCTGGACGTCGGCGGGGCTGCAGGCGTTTGCTGCCCGGGTCACCTTGGCCGCGAAGTCGGCGATCCGCCGTTCCCGGGCCGTGAGGTCGGCCTTGGTGAAATCCTCTTTGACCTGTTCCGCAAATTTCTGATCTCTGGCCGCTCGACCGAGGGCCTCCAGATGGCTGGCCGTTCAATGAACGCAGCCGTTGAAGACCGAAACCACCAGGGCGGCGATCTCCTTCTCCCGGAGGCTCAGGCCCCTGGCCTCCTGATAGATGGTTCGCTGGAGGTCGTAGAGGAGTCCTGCGACCGACGGGGTCAGGCTGGTGAGCCGGACGAGGTCGGGCGGCTGGCCGGTCGCCATGCTGCGTGTGTTCTGATAGAGTTGCCTTATCGTTTCGTCGCCCGTGTCCAGGGGCACCGTTTCCAGCCAGGTTGTCCAACTCATGCACCTTTCTCCTTACTTTTTCTTTTCAGCGAACGTTCCGTTTAGGGTGTTCGAGGATAGGCTGTTCCCCTATGGCTATCTCTCGGTCCTTCCCTTCAGTATCCCGATCAGGCGGTCGGGGTGGTTGGTGATGATCCCGTCGACGCCCAGGGCGAGCACCTTCTCCATCTCATCTGGGGTGTCCGCGGTCCAGGCGTGGACCTGGATGCGGGCCTCATGGGCGCGGCGGACGTTTTCGGCAGTCAGGTTCTTGAAGAGGGAGTTGATCGTCGGGTAGGCCTTCCCGTTGCCCGCCTCCTCGGGGGTGGCCCAGGGCCTCTGGGTGATGAGGCCGATCGGGAGACGGGCATCGAGTTCCCGGATCCGGTCGATGGCCGCCGGATCGAAGGAGGAGAAGAGGACCTGCTGGAGCATCCCCGCCTTCTCGACGACGGCGAGGGTCTTCTCGGCCAGCTCCGCCATTGTGTAGGGGAAGGCCTTCTTCCCTTTCTTGAGCTCGATGTTGACCAGGATCGGGCCCCGCGCCACCTCCAGGACTTCGGCCAGGGTCGGGATCCTCTCCCCGGCGAAACGGGGATCGAACCAGCCCCCGGCATCCAGGGCCTTGAGCTCGGCAAGGGACTTCTCGGCCACGTCCCCCTTTCCGTTGGCGGTCCGCCCCAGGACATCGTCGTGGATCACCACGACCTCCATGTCCCGGGTGAGGTGGACGTCAAGCTCGATCATGTCGGCACCCGCCTCGACCGCCGCCCGGAAGGCGGCCAGGGTGTTCTCCGGGGCCGCACCTGAGAATCCCCGGTGCGCCGTGACGAAGACTGCGTATCTCCCCTGCCAGGCGTCCTGCGTCGCAGCGTCTCTCTTCTCTCCAGCATCAGCCGTCATGGTCCCTCCCCAGAGGCCGCTCAACAGGATGATCGTCCAGGCGGCCCATCGAACGATATTGAAAGGTCCTTTCATATTTCCCCTGTCCCGGGTCGGTCCCTGTGAAGGGTTCGAGCGGCCCCGATCCTACTTCTCCGGCTCGATCAGGCCGTGGACGAACCACCGCTGCAGAAGGATCACCACCAGGACCGGCGGCAGAAGCGCCATCATCGCTGCCGCCATGACGAGGTTCCACTCCGGCGGCTGGGTCCCCGTGGGGACAGTGGCCGCAATTCCCGTGACAACGACCCGCATCTCCTCCGAGTTGGTGACCATCAGGGGCCAGAGGTAC
>JAJFUM010000295.1 GCA_021372415.1 Deltaproteobacteria bacterium | reverse complement strand
CAGGTTCGGCTGGGATCCGCACACAACCCGGTTATCCACCGTGCAGTAATAAATCTGCTTTAAGGCAAGGGCATCCTGCACGATCAAGATTTCCCGATCATCTTTGTAGAGCAACGCGTAATTTCCTGCATACTGTTTCAGACTCGAGAAAAACCCGCCCATGCCGTCCGTCCGGGTCAGAATGTCCTTCACGATGTCGACGTTTTTCTTTTCAGGTTCCGCCGAGTCGAAGATGTGCCCCAACAGGACGAGGCTCTTTTCCCGGCAAGTCACTTCGGTCACCAAGAGATCCGGATGCGTGTAGAGGAAGTAATCATCGAGCTTCAACTCATTCCAACCCGCAGGGGGCGTTACCGGTGCTGCAGCCAGAATAAATTGGCGACGATGCTGAAGGTTCTCGTACATGCCTGAACGTCCTCCTGGAGTCCGATTTGGAATACCGGAATCAAACAAATGAGTGAATCGAGGTTACAGTCCTTACGACACTGTCATCACGGGCGGCAAAGGCCGAGTCGGCAACACCACGCCCTCACCGCTGGTGAAATACCCTGCGCATCCCCCGCTTCAGGGACCGGACCGCATCATAATTGCCGAGCACCCTGGCCCGAAACACCCGCTCCTGCATCGATGCGTCCGTTAGCTCCCTATGCAGAAAGAACGGATTGGTCCCGGCACGGTTAAAGCCGGATACCGTCGTCACCGCCCCTTTATAGCCCGATTCCTTCAGGACATCGGCGAGGCGGATCTTCGGGTTTACGTACTTTCCGGTCGGGTATGCAAAGTACGCCACCGGCTTACCCGTGATCTGCTCAAGCCTTCTCTTGTCTTCCGCAATTTCGTATCGTAGTCGATCCTCGTCTCCCTGCTCCGCCAGATCACAATGGTTTACGGTATGGCCACCAACCGTAAAGCCACTTTGAACGATCTGCTTCAGGTCTTCGATGCCCAAGCCTCCGGTGAGTTTGCCGCTGTCGTCGGGTTGGGAAAGCAGTTTGGACCGCACGAATTCAGTTTCCCCTTCCGCCGTAAGGCCGACGAACCCTGACGATACGAAAAAAGTGGCAGGCAGTCCCAGTTCCAGCAACATCGGCACCGCTACTCTGACCCAACTCTTATAGCCGTCATCGAACGTGATGACGACATTCATTTTCCCGGAAGTCAATCTGCCTCCCAAAAAGTCGTCGAGACTGACAACATTCGTGTTTCGTCTCAGGAAATGCAGATGCGCCCGAAATTGTCCCACGACCTCAGGGGGAAGGTCGTGATACGTCACAAATCTGGCGACAGGCTGATGCTTGAGACGCAGCAGCAGGTTTCTGGTTCTGGAATATCCCAGGTAGTAAAACAGCAAAACGCCGATATCCTGCCTGCGTATCAACATTTACCTTTGCGCCAGGTATCCGGATAGTTTCTCACCGCAGTCGGCGGACGCGGATCCGCATGCACGTGAGAACGCGATCTTTGTTCTTTCTTCCAGTCAGGAGCATACCCTCTCAGCATTCCAGCCGCCTGTTTTTTACGCGGCGCCTTGCGTGCGGCAATTCATTTTCCTATTTCATCATGAGGCAGGGCCGGAGAATCCGGAGCATAAGCTATCGCCAGAAAAAGAAGAACCGCCGTCAGATGACTCGTCAGCGAATTGAGCGATGACTCGGTGATATTGTGGATCGCAACCATGAACAGGTAACAGAGCCATAGTGCGGCCCAATCAAAATCGCGATCCAGTTCTCGATACGCCCTCAGACATGAGGACAGCAGAAAGATCGAGACGAGAAACAGACCAACGAATCCGATGTCCAGAATCACATCCAGATACCCGCTGTGACCTTCGCTGATTTCGTATTTCGCACGAGTACGGGGCGACCAAAAGCCCCCGAAGCCGGCCCCCAGAATCGGCTGGTTCGAGACCGTCGGGATCAAAGAATCCCACACATCAGTCCGTCCCGTCAATGTGTCGTCCCGACCCAGGGTCGAGGTGAAGGCCCCCACTGTGGCTCCACCAACAAAAACCGTCACCGTACCAATGATCACAATGCATGCGAGGAGCGCCGTAACGGTGTTCGCCTCCAATCCCGTTTTCCGCGATCTCATCCACAGAAGTCCGACGTAAACAAGCAATCCCGAAGCCAACGCGGCGACTGCCGTGGCGGAGTATGCGCCTCCCGGTCCGAGCAGGAGGAAAACCGCCAGCGAAAGGACGATGATGTCGGCATAAGTCTGATAGCTGCCCCAGAAAATATCCCGCTTCCGCCATCTGCCGACCAGCATCCAGACGAGATAAAACGAAGCGATGAGGCACAAGCGCCCGAGACCGTTTTTTTGTGTCGTGACGCCGACCCATGACTGGGAGCCGCTCCACCGTCCGTACTGGACGCCATAAAAGGGAAAATATTTAATCAAAAGCAGCGAAAAAGGAATCAGGATATAGGCTGACCTTCTGAAGATGCTGATGACCGTCTGACGCGGATTCTGTTCCGTGAGCACGACAGACGCCATCGCGAACGCAAGCAGTTCACGGATCCAACGTTTAAACGAAACGAAGGGGATGTCTGACCAGACGATACTGAGGAGCATATAGACGATCAGCACAACCAGCCATGGGTGCTCATAAATGGTTTCCTGCCAGTCCCATTTTCTCCAGGCCAGTATCAAAAGACCCAGGCAGAAGAGTGAGATCATGAAGATCTGGTCTAATGGACTTCCGGATTCCGTATCTGCACCGGGCGTATAGAACCAGAGGCCCATGGGCTTGCTGGCGGTGTAAAGCAGCCACACGGTCGGTATCCAGGATACCGGGGACACTTCGGGTGACTCTTGCCAATCGAGCCACAGCAGAATAAGCACGAAGACCGTACAGAGGATGAGTGCAAGTATTGGGGGCATCCGTCCGACCTATGATCCACGCATGATGAACATGAGGCAGGCGCGAACTGAACGCCGCCTTTTCGTGACCCATGTAACGGGGGAAACACCCGCTCTCGTTGACGGGTGGCACCCATGGACCACGCCGGGGATTCCGAGGGACGAGGAACGCGACAACCCGCCCTGGGGTCGGCGCCAGTTCCGCGACCGAGCGAAGGATTTCAGCAACGCATACCGGGAGTCCGAATGGTCCTTCATGCCTTTCCGCAACCGATCTGATGAAAGATCTCGTCAATGATCTGCGACGTTCGAAGAATGTCCCGATAAGGGATGGGGAGCGGAGTATTCTCGGCAAGAGAACTGTAGAATAACCGAATCAGACAATGTATCCCGGACTCGGCATGGAACTCGTTTCCGAGGAATCTGCGGATATTGCGCAGGCCGCTGGAATAATACTGCCTTGCATCCCTAAAGGGCGGGATGAACTGATTCAGATAGCTCTTATAGCCGGTTTTGGGCACTTTGATCAGTGTCTGGTGCTCATGATCCGCGATCAGCGAGTTCTTCGGACCGTGAACCCTGAACTGATGAAGGGCCGGGCTTATCTGTGACGAAAAGGTGAAATACGCTGTGATTCGATGATCGTCGGCAAGGATAACTCGCAGTTCATCGATGATGTCCGTTTCTCCGATGCTTTCGAGGAAATGACTGGTGAATCCTTGCGCATGTACGGTTATGTTTTCGCCCGGCAGGTACTCGACGATCTTGCCAATGCCGTGGCTGATGATATTCTGCAGCAATCCTCCCGGCAGTTTTCGTACCCAGTGATTCCGGTCCCCCAGAAGAGCCTT
>JAJFUM010000380.1 GCA_021372415.1 Deltaproteobacteria bacterium | reverse complement strand
GGACCTTCATTTTTTCCTTGAAAATTCCTAACACACCGGCCTATGGAAAGCAACGCGAAAGGACTGGTCGGGCCTGAATCTGGGCTTCATCTGCGCTCATGAATCTTTTTCGACCCTGCAGCGTCTCGTTCCGCTGCACCGGCAAAAACTCGCGCCTGACGGCGCTCAGACAGTTGCCGCTGCAGCCGCTGCGCTTCGACCGCTAGGAGGCCCCGAAAAATCTTCCAATCGCGCCCCCAAATCCATCCTACGACACAGGGCAAACTGAGTCACTACCGGCCAGCCCTTTCGCGTTGCTTTCCATAGGCCGGTGTGTTAGGAATTTTCAAGGAAAAAATGAAGGTCCCCGGACGGGAACCGGGGCTTTCCGGGAGAGGAGGTCGTCATGTCGCTGGTCGTTCCGTTCCGTGCGCTCAGGCCCTCGAAGTCCGTGGCCGATCGGGTCGCGGCCCCGCCCTACGATGTCCTCAATGTTGAGGAGGCCAGGCAGTGGGTCAAAGGGAACCCGCTGAGTTTCCTCCATGTGGAAAAATCGGAGATCGACGTCCCCGACGCGTCGGGGGTGGACGACCGCCGGATCTACGAGATGGCCAGGACCAACCTTGAGGCCATGGTCCGGGGGAGAATCCTGGTGCGCGACGAGGCCCCCCAGTTCTACCTCTACCGGCAGCGGATGGGGGACCGCCTCCAGTCGGGAATCGTGGCGGGCGTCAGCATCGCCGAATACGAGTCCGGAAAGATCAAGCGCCACGAGCTCACCCGGGCGGACAAGGAGCGGGAGCGGATCACCCACATCGATACGGTGGGGGCGCAGACCGGGCCGGTCTTCATGGCCTACCGGGGCCGGGAGGCGATCAACCGCCTGGCCGACCGGATCGCGGCCGGGCCGCCCGAGGTGGATTTCCGGGCCGCGGACGGGGTGGGCCATACCGTCTGGCGGATCGCCGGGGCGGATGACGTCCGGCAGGTGGCGGAGGGATTCGCCTCCGTGGAGGTCCTCTACATCGCCGACGGCCACCACCGGGCCGCGGCCGCGGCCGCGGTCTGCCGTCTCAGGGAGTCCCGGGGGCCGGCCTCCGACGGCGCGCACCGGATCATGATGGCCGTCCTCTTCCCCCAGGATCAGCTCAGGATCATGGATTACAACCGCGCCGTCCGGGACCTGAACGGCCTGACGCCCGAGGCTTTTCTGCAGCGGATCGGCGAACGCTTCCAAGTTTCGGAGGGGTTCGCCGGAAAGTCCCCGGAGAGGGTCCACGACTTCGGGATGTACCTGGGAGGCGCATGGCGCCGCCTGACGGCCCGGGAGGAGATCCTGCGGGACCTGGATCCCGTTGCCGCCCTGGACGTATCGATCCTCCAGGAGCACCTGCTCGGCCCGGTCCTGGGGATCGGCGATCCCCGCAGGGACCCCAGGATCGAATTTGTCGGCGGCATCCGGGGTATGGAAGGGCTGGAACGGCTCGTCGACGGAGGAGGCTTCGCCGCGGCCTTTTCCCTGTATCCCCCCGCGCTCGACCAGATGATGGCCGTGGCCGACTCGGGGCAGGTCATGCCGCCGAAGTCCACCTGGTTCGAGCCCAAGCTCCTGAGCGGCCTGTTCGTGCATCTTCTGGGATGACCATGGACGGGGAACCCCTCTTGAGGGACGACGAGACGCTCGACGAGATCCTCGGGGGGCGCCTGAAGGTCCTGCAGAAAAAGTCCGGCTACCGCTTCTCCATCGACGCCCTGCTCCTGGCCCACTTCGCCGCCGCCGGCAAAGGGGCGTCGTGGGTCGATCTGGGGACGGGGAGCGGCGTCCTGGCCATGATCGTCGCCCTGAAGGACCCCCTGGCAAGGGTCCTGGGGGTCGATATCCGGGAGGAATGCGTCGAGATGGCCGGCCGCAGCGTCCGGATCAATGGCCTCGATGGCCGGGTGGAGATCCGGCTCGGGGACATCCGCCGGCCAGAGGCCATTGCCTCTCCCCGATCCTTCGATGCCGCCCTTTTCAATCCCCCCTACCGCCGGCTCAGATCGGGCCGGATGAACCCCGATCCGGCCAGGGCCTCGGCCCGCCATGAGATCACCGGAACGGTCGGGGATTTCCTCGCGGCAGCCGCCCATCTGCTCAGGGAGGGGGGACGGGCCTTCGCGATCTGGCCGGCCAGCCGGGCGGTCGAACTGCTCGTGAGAATGAGGGCCGGCCGGCTCGAGCCCAAGCGGTTCCGGATGGTCCATTCCCGCCAGGGCGGACGG
>JAJFUM010000279.1 GCA_021372415.1 Deltaproteobacteria bacterium | reverse complement strand
TGGTGCATCAGCTGGGGTTGCGCCCGCTGGCCGTGCATCTGGACAATGGTTGGGACGCCGAGCTCGCAGTTCACAACATCGAGCACACCCTGAAGGTGCTCGGTATCGATCTTTTCACGTATGTCATCGACTGGGAGGAATTCCGCGATATCCAGCTGGCCTTCTTCCGGGCATCCGTCGCCAATATCGAGGTCGTCACGGATCATGCCATCATGGCGATCCTGTTTCAGACCGCGGCGAAACACCGAATCAAGTACGTCATCAGCGGAGGCAATGTCGCGACCGAGGCGATCATGCCCGCAAGCTGGATGTACGACTACAGGGACCTCAAGCACCTCACGTCGATTCACGGGAGATTCGGTTCGCTGCCGATGAAATCCCTGCCCCGCTGCTCCCTGCTGCGGTACTTTTACTACGTTGCGATTCGCCAGATCAAGTACGTGCCAATCCTGAACTACGTCCGCTATGAAAAAAAAGAGGCCAAGGCGTTCATCCAGCGGGACCTCAACTGGAGGGATTACGGCGGGAAGCATTACGAATCGATTTTCACCCGCTTTTTCCAGGCGTACTATCTGCCCGTGAAGTTCAACATGGACAAGCGGCTGCCGCATTACTCATCCTTGATCTGCTCGGGTCAGATGACTAGGGACGAAGCGCTGAGAGAGATGGAGAAGCCGCTGTACGACCCGGACATGCTTGAGGAAGACTATTCGTTCTTTCTAAAAAAAATGAGGCTGACGCGGAAGGAATTCGAGGACATCATGCGGTTGCCGAAAAAGGGCTATGCGGATTACCCCTCGAACGCATTTGTCTTCCGGAAGATGCCGTGGGTGATCCGCTTGGTGAAGCGGGCGGTCAAGCCATCGGCGCTGACATCGACTCCATGAAACGACCCCCATCGGCGATGACTCGGAAACCAAAAGCTCAGAGCGGAGCATCACCTCGGGTGGATATCCATATCTATCCTTCGCCTTTCCGGAACGAGAGCCGAATGCTCAAGATCACCGGCACGTTGTCGCATTTCGGCGTCTTCGACCAAATCCATATCATGGCCACATGGGAAGAGGGGTTGCCGATCGTCGAATCCCTGGACGAGACAAGACAGGTTGTCCGGATCAGCAGGGCACCGCTTGAACGGCAATCGGGAATGTTCTGGAAGATCGCCAAGACGCTTCTCTGGTCTTGGCGCATCCGAAGGTTCCTGGCCGGTCGGAAGATCGATTGCATCAACAGCCATTCCCTCGCCGTCCTGCCCCTCTGCGTCTACCTGAAGTCCAGGCACGGGGCCAAGCTGATTTATGACACCCATGAACTGGAGACCGAAACGGACGGCTGCACAGGAATCCGGCAGTTCCTATCCAAATTCGTGGAAAAGAAACTGATACGATACGTCGATGAAGTAAGCGTCGTCAGCGAGTCGATCGCACAGTGGTACCGCGACACCTATTCGTTGAACCGAGTCCACGTGATCAGGAACGTTCCGTATCGTCCTTCCTCACTCCCGGCGCCGACCCGGCTGCTGCGCGACAGGTATGGAATCGCGGATCACGAAATGGTTTTTCTCTACCATGGCACCATCAGCGAAGAGCGCGGAGTGGATCTCCTGCTCCGCATCTTCGCGCGACTGGACCGGTCGAAGCACATCGTTTTCATGGGATTCGGCAACAGGACCGCTGCCGTCACCGAATACGCGGCCCGACATGAGAACATCCATTACCAGCCCGCCGTCCCTCCGGACGAGCTGCTTCCCTATACATGCGGCGCAGACATCGGAATCCATCTTATCAAGAACACCTGCTTGAATCATTATTACTGCCTGCCGAACAAAATCTGGGAGTACCTCAATGCTTCCCTGCCGGTGCTGATCAGCGATCTCTACGAGATGGGTCGGCTCGTAGACCGGTTTGACTGCGGATGGAAATGCAAACCGCGCGAGCGGGACGCCCACGAGTTGATACAGAGTATCACGTGGGGTGCCCTCGGGGAGAAAAAGAAAGGGGTCGCCGAATCACAGCGCCATTTCGGATGGCAGCTCGAAGAGGCCCCCCTGTTGGAAATCTACAAGCAACTCGGATGGACGCCCGAGGAGGGATCTCGCGAGGCCTCTCCCGGCAAAGAACCCTCCGATCACGCACGCGCACGGGACAACGCCGCATAAGTCCCGGCTGACCTGAAGGGAGAACCAGAACGATGGAAACACGGAAAGAAAAAGAGATTGCCTTTCACAACCAGCGGGAACGGGACCGTCAAGTCCTCGATGAAGAGGCTTTCCGTAAGAAATATTCGAACAAGAAATGGTACTCCATCACGCGCAGAAGCAGCGAGTACCTGTCGGACTGGCTGAACCGGAACTGTCCCGGCAGGACGGCTCTCGATTATTGCTGCGGCTTGGGCGGAGTGTCTCTGCAAATGGCCCGATGTGGAGCGTTTGTCCACGGCATCGACATCTCCGCAGAGTCCGTGCAAACGGCCGAAAGACTGCTGAGTGACTGCGGTTATGGAAACACTTCCTCCTTTCGCGTCATGGACGCGGAAAACCTCGAATTCGAGAGCAATACGTTCGACATCATCGTGTGCAGCGGCGTACTGCACCATCTGGATATCAAGCTGGCTTATCCCCAGCTGGCTCGGGTGCTCAAGCCCGAGGGTAAGATCCTCTGCATGGAGGCTCTTGGGTACAATCCCGTGATTACGCTCTACAGAAAGTGGACACCTCATCTGCGCACAGACTGGGAAGCCGATCACATCCTTACCCTGAGGGAGGTAAACCTTGCCCGGTCTTGTTTCGGGGCCGTTGATGTGAGCTATTTTCACCTCTTTTCGATCCTCGGGGTTGCATTCCGAGGGACTTCTTTCTTCAACGGCGCGCTTTCCATCCTGGATCGTATGGACGATGTCATCCTGAAGGTCCCGGGGATCCGGCTGATGGCCTGGCAGATGATATTCGAACTCAGCAAACCCGTTAAGTAAGGCGATTCGATGCTCAAGCGCTGCTTCGACCTCTTTTTTGGCGTGTTTGCCCTGATCGTATTCTCCCCTCTTCTACTCATCCTGGCCGTCCTGATCAAGTGGGATTCCCCCGGACCCATCTTCTATCGCGGAGTCCGCACGGGACGTCATGGAAAGCCGTTTCGCATTTACAAGTTCCGGACCATGGTCCCCGACGCAGAAAGCAGTGGCGGCCCGTCCACGGCATTGAATGATCCGCGGATTACGAGGGTCGGTCAATTTCTGCGCAAGTATAAATTCGATGAGCTTCCGCAGCTGATTAATATCGTTCTCGGGGAGATGAGCTTCGTCGGACCGCGGCCGCAGGTGGAACGTTACACCCGGATCTACACTCCCGAGGAGCAAATCATCCTGTCCGTCAGGCCGGGCCTAACAGACTACGCCTCCATTCATTTCATTCATCTGGACGCGATCCTCGGCAACGAGGATGTCGATGAAAAATACCTCCGTGAGGTCGAACCCGAAAAAAACAGGCTTCGCATCCAATATGCCAGGAATCCGTCTTTTCGGACTGACATGAAAATTCTTTACCTCACGCTGTGCCGCATGCTGAAGATACGGTCGCTATGGAATTCAGAAAGCTAGGCCGGACAGACCTGAGCGTCTCCCGAATCGGGTTCGGCTGCTGGGCAATCGGCGGCCACGGCTACGGTGCGGTGGATGACGGGGAATCCACCCGGGCCATCCGGAAGGCACTCGATCTGGGCGTCAATTTCTTTGATACGGCCGATGTATACGGGTTCGGCCATTCGGAGGAAATCCTCTCAAAAGCCCTGGACAGCCGCCGCCACGATGTAGTCATTGCGACCAAATTCGGCGTCCGGTGGGATGACAGCGGCCGG
>JAJFUM010000244.1 GCA_021372415.1 Deltaproteobacteria bacterium | reverse complement strand
TTCCCCTGGCTGTCCTTGATCTCCCGGCGACCGATGGTGTCCTCGGGGGCCTTTCGGGTATTCTCCTCCTGCTGGATCATGAGCTGGATCGTCGCGTCGCTGACCCCGGCCTTCTTGAGGGCGATCACCTGCTCGGGGGTGAGCGCGAGACCTACGGCCGGTAGGAGGACCAGGAGGCTGGCCAGGCCGAACGTCAGGGTTTTCCACAAAGAGGTTTTCATAACTTGCCTCTCCTTTCCTTGTCTTGTTCTATTATAGCAGGATAGCACGGATATTCAAGGGGCCCCGCCTTTTCGAGATTATTTCAATCTTTTGTCCGGTTTTGTCGGACTTAAATCCGGTCTTGATGGACGTTGTCCGGCCGAAATGGATGAACGGCGGCCGGAATCCCGCCGTTTTCGTCGGGTCCGGCCGGACCCGAAAAGGGCCTTCTCTTTTTGATGCAAGGAAAATTAGATAGTTATCCGATACCCGTCACCTGGTCCATCCTCTTGGCATTCCCGTTGCACTATTGATGATAGACCGCTTACGCTGTTGAGAGGCTTGTTTTCCCATTCCCCTCTCTGAAGCGCCCTTTCTTCACCTGACGTTGAAGCTCTCCGGGTTGCGGTCGAATCAAGACAAACTGTTTGCCCCGGTTGTTTGGGCCTGCAGCCGGTTCCTGTTCGGGCGGTTCTCCCCAAGGGGGGCGTTGTACGGCATACGGTTCGCTAAGTATCCCAGATGTTGAAAAGGAGGGTAATATGAAAAGTCAAACCTTGCGTTCCAAGATGATCGTCGGGGGGATGGTCCTGGTCCTGGTGCCGATCGTCGTGATCGGCCTGTTCGCGGCCTGGAAGTCGTCCACGTCTATCAAGGATATCTATGGAGGGCAGACCGTTCAGATCGCCAAGAGCCTCACCGGAACGGTTCAGATCTTTCTGAAGGAAGAGATGAGCTTGGCATCGAGCATGGCGGTTGAAAAAAGCGTCGTCGATGCAGCCAGAAAGGTCGGGCAGGGAGGGGTTGCCTCCGCCGGTCCTGAGATCGAGGCGGCCAGCGCCTACCTGTCGCGGGTCCAGAAGAGAATCGGCGAGAACTACGAAGGATTTACCCTCCTGGGCCCCGATGGGGTGGTTTTTGCCGACGGAGAGGGCGGCGTCAACAAAGGGATCAACGCCTCCGAACGGGAGGCCGTGAAGATTGCCAAGACTACCGGAAAGATCGGCATTGGAAGCCCCGTCAGATCGAAGCGGACGGGAAACATCATCTTTCAGGTCTGCGCCCCGATCATTGATAGCCAGGGGCAGTACCATGGCGCGATACTCAACCTGATCAAGATCGGTTTCCTGACCGAGCAGATCAACAGCGTCAAGGTGGGGAAGACCGGCTACGCCTACATGGTGGACAAGGCGGGCACGATCATCGTCCATCCCAACAAGGACTTTCTCCTCAGCCTGAACTTCCTGGCCAAGGAAGAGCTCAAGGAGCTCGGCAACCAGATGATCGCCCAGAAGACCGGGAACCTGGACTACTTCTTCCAGGGTGAAACGCGGCATGCGGGGTTCGCCCCAGTCGAGATGACCGGGTGGAGCATCGGCGTCGTCCAGAACCACAGTGAACTGGCGGCCATCACCAACGCGCTCACCCTCTTCATCGCCCTTTCGGGGCTCATCTTTCTGGTCCTCACCGCGGCGATCATCCTGATCGCCGCCCGGAAGCTGACCGAGCCCATCAATCGCGTCGTTACCGGTCTGAGCGAGAGTGCGGGACAGGTGGCCTC
>JAJFUM010000179.1 GCA_021372415.1 Deltaproteobacteria bacterium | reverse complement strand
CGACCACCGGGCCTTCTACCATGTCTTCCGGGAGTCGCTGCAGAAGGGAGGTAAGGCCTGAGCGTGCACCACAGGAGGAAGTGACTTTCCCAGCGAGCAGTCTGAAACGCAAAACCGGATCCTTCTATTGGAGGGCCGGGTCCGAAAGATCGGACCCGGCCCTCCGGTTTTTGGGGCTGCGCTCAGGCCAGAAGGCGGATGGCCGAGAACGCCATCTTGACAAGAGGACATCCGGCAAAAAAACCACCAAGAAGCGAGCCACGGCAAATCTCGCGGGCACCCCTGCCTGCAAAGTGGGCGGTTGCGGTCGGGCGCGCCATAGGGACGCGGATATCGTCAGCATAGGGGCTGGGTATTGAATATGCGAGATCCCGTTGGATTAGAGGGGACGCCGCTGTGGTGACGATCCGGGACGGACTTATTCCGATTTTCCGAGAGGCTATGCGGCGAAGATCTGCGGGGCCTCGGCGCGGATGAAGGCCATGATCTCCTCTAATCGACCTGCACGAAATCCGCCGACAGGGGCGGGCAGGTGAAGAACTCCAGGAAACGGAATTCCCCGTCGGAGCGGTTGGCAGTGGCGTGCTTCTCCCCGGCGGGGATCACCAGGATGTCGCCGGGCCGGATGACGGTCTCCTGCCCCTCGATGATCTCGATGGCCTCGCCGCTCAGAGGGATCAGGATCGACTCCCGGTCCCGATGGTAGTGGTACGGGACCTGCGTATGGGGGGCCAGGAGGCCGAACATCGCCCCGAGACGCTTGAAGCCGTCCCCGTCGAGCCGGATCTCTGGCCGGTGGGGCTGGCCGGGCGTCGGGTTGACGATCCGGCAGAGCGCTTCGCTCTTGATGATCTTCATGGCGCCTCCAGGCGATGGGGCTTTCCCCAGCGGGCAGGCCTTGTTGGGTCGGGTCCACCCCGGCAAAGGAGTATAGGAAGGCCCCTCCGGGGTGTCAAGCGAATTCCCCGGCCTTTGCTCGGATGGCGGGCAAGACGGTGGTGGTTTTCCCTCCGGCCCCGCCCGGTACCGGGGCTTTGCCGATCCCCTCGATCCCGGGCGGGCCGGGCTTGAATCCCCTTGGGGCGCCGGGTGGGCCCGGTGCCCCAAGAGAAGCGCATGCGCTATTTCGCGGAGAACTTATAGACCGTCCTTCCGGAGAACCACTGCCCGGCCTGGATGACCGTCGTGGGGAAATCCGGCTTGTTCGGAGAATCGGGGAAGCGGGAGGGCTCCATGTTGAAGCCGGAGCGGAAGATGAACGTGGCCCCTTTGCCCACATCCCGCGGGGCCTTCCCTTCGAGGTTGTTGCCCGTATGGAGCTGCATGCCGGGTTCGGTCGTCCACACCTCCATGTAGCGGCCGGATTTGGGTTCGTAGGCGCTGGCCGCGAACGACAGTTCATTCGGGGTCAACTTGTCGAGGACATAGTGGTGGTCGTAGCCGTTGGCGTATTTGAGGAGATCGTAATCGGACTTGATGCGGGCGCCGAAGGAAATCGGCGGCTGGAAATCCATCACGGTGCCGGCCACCGGCCTCAGGACGCCCGTGGGGATGAGCGTGCCGTCGATCTCCAGCACATGGCTTGCGTTGACCTTGATCACGTGGTCGAGGATCACGCTGCCGAGGTCTCCCGACAGGTTGAAGAAGGAGTGCGTGGTGAAATTGGCCACCGTGTTCTTGTCGACGGCAAAGGCCTGATAGTCGACCACCAGTTCGTTGTCAGGGGTGACCTCGTAAAGCACGCGCGTGGCCAAGGTGCCGGGATAATTCTCTTCACCGTCCCTGTACGTATAGGACATCTCGACCATGGAGTCGTTGATCTGATGGGCATCGAAGACGCAGAACCGCGATCCCTTCTGCCCGCCGTGGAGACTGTTCTCGCCGTTGTTCTTGGCCAATTGGTATTCTTTTCCGTCCAGCGTGAATTTCGCCTTGCCGATCCGATTCGCGTAGCGGCCGACGAAAGCCCCCATCGATCCCTGGCCGCCGACGGCCTTGTCGATGCTTTCATAACCCTGAACGACATCGGCGAAGACGCCTTTCTTGTCGGGGACCAGGATCTGTTCGATCTTGGCGCCGTAATTGGTGATCTTCACCACCATCCCCTTGCTGTTCTTGATCGTGTACAGATCGACCTGCTTGTTGTCGATCACCTTCCGGTACTGGTCGCTCGTCGGCTCGACATACCCCCCCTGGGCCTGGGCAATACAGAACATGCAAGATACCAGTACCCATGCCACAACCCCGATAAACCTTTTCATCTGGAACCCTCCTTTCTGTTAACCGGTGAATGGGACGTTTTTCTGAAGCCCCCCTTTCCTTCTGGAACCTTCCTGGATTTCTTGACGCCATAATTCCGCAATGCGGAACAATGTTTCAAATATCGAGATGCAAATAAAAAGATCCCCAAAGGTGCGTGGAGGATGGATTGAAAGAAGAGCCGAGGTGCTGTGGCGTTTAATAAATAAGGGAAAAGGTTCTATCTGTCAAGGATTATTATGAATGGCCGATCAGCGCCTCTGCCCGGCGGAGGACGTCCGCGGCGGATTCGATCCGGCCCTGTGCCGTGTAGGATGCGGCTAGGCGCAGGAGGTAGCGGGGATTGTCCGGTTCGGCCAGGGCGGCCCTGGTGAAGGCTTCCGCGGCTTGGGGATGGAACCCCTCCTTCGTCAGGAGGTTGCCCAGGTGGTGCCAGCAGCTTCCCGCTGTTGCGGGGTTAAGGGAGCCTGCCTTCTCGCAGGCCTCCGCCGCTTCAGCGGTCCTTTCCAGGCGGACCAGGGCTTCGGCGAGGGCCATCCACCGAGCCGGCTGGCCGGGGTCGAGGGCCAGGCCATGATCGAGGGCCGCCTTGGCCCGCTCAGGATGGTCGTAACGGAGGCATCCCTCGGCCAGACGGTCGAAGAAGGCGGGGGCGTCCGCCGGTTCGATCTCGGCAGCCCTCAGACAGGCCGATTCGGCCCCTCCGGGGTCCCCGGTGGCCAGCCGGGCGATGCCCAGCGCGCACCAGCTTTCCGGGCTCTCCGGTTCCAGACGGGCCAGGGATTCAAACACCTGCAGGGCTTCTCCGGTCTTTCCGGCCGCCAGATAGGCCTCGCCGAGGGTCTGCTGGAGACCGACATCATCGGACTGGGCCGCGGCGGCCCGCTCGCAGAGAAGGATCAGGGCTTTCCAATCCTGTCTTGCCCGATAAATGCGGACGAGCTCGTCATAAGCGAACCCCGTGAAGACTTTCCTGGCGACTTCCCCCTCGAAGAGGCGCTCGAAGCAGGCGACGGCCTCCTCATGACAGCCGCCGTCGTGGAGGGCCCAGGCGAGGGCCAGCAGGTGCGACTCCTCTTCGGGAAAGGTCTCGGCAAGCCAGCGGTAAATTGGGATGGCCTCGGCGTAACACCCCGAGAGGATCAGGGCGTCTGCGCGATTGCGCTCTCTTTGGGCGGGATCTTCCCTCATGAGACACGGCGAAGAAAAAGCCCCGGAAACCGATGGGGTTTCCGGGGCGTAAGTTCAGCAACTGCAGGAGGAGCCGCAGGCGCTTTCCTGCTTCAGACTTGAGGTCAGCTTGAACCCCGACCCCCGTGGCGTGGTGATAAAATCGATTTCGATGGGTTTGACCTTTTCAAAGAGGTCCTTTTCGACCAGGTAGGTGATCCCCCGGTCCTCGAAAATCTCGTCGTTCTGTTTTGACTCATCCAGAGCCATGCCCAGTGAGGGCCCCGATCAGCCACCCTCCTGCATCAGTACCCTGATGGAGGGGGATTCCGTGCGATTCTTAAGGAATTCCTTAATCATCTCACTAGCCTTTTCAGATACGGAAAACATGTTGGTCTCCTTTTGGGACTCCCGTGACGCCCCGTTGAATTTCGACTAACTTAACGATTCATGCCCGTTTGTCAAATAATATTTTTTGCCTGCCGACGAAGGCCGATCCCCTGCCGGCAGTGCCTCAGTTTGTCACCTTGGGCCTGAAGCCGGTCCTCCGGCCCAGGCGGGGACACCACCCCCCTGCGATTGAGGTTGACAGGGATCCTCCCGCTTCTTATGATACAGAGGATGTCGCGCCGGTTTGCCTGAGCTGAAGCTGGGGCCCGCGGGGCGATCCTCACGGAGACGGGACATCTTCTCATCGGAAAGTCTTCCATTCAGAAAGGAGGTCAGACAGGATGCGAGCAAGCCCTCTATTCGAGGTCCCCTGTCGTTATTTCCCCAAGCCGGGTCCCGCCAATACGGGTGCCGTTCTCGAAGCCGTAGGCCGACGGGCGAAGGAACTGGCCATCGGCCGCTTGGTCCTGGCCACGTGCAGCGGCCGGACGGCCTTTGAGACGCTCAAACGTCTTCCAGGAATGAAGATCGTTGCCGTAACCCATGCGATGGGGTA
Source organism: Deltaproteobacteria bacterium (assembly GCA_021372415.1). Taxonomy (GTDB): domain Bacteria; phylum Desulfobacterota; class Syntrophia; order Syntrophales; family UBA5619; genus JAKAFS01. The sequence goes on along the minus strand of JAJFUM010000179.1, from coordinate 37,224 downwards.
CGCGGGGCCGGACGAACTGGAGCTGAAAGAAGAGGACCGCCGCAGGCTCCTGGCCGACGGGGTGGAGGTGCTGACCTGTGCCCACGCCTTCGGAGGTGTCGGACGGGCCGTGAGAAACAAGCTCGGCACCTATCAGGTTGACGAGGTGATGGCTTACACCCTGCGGCTCTTCGGGCAGGGGACGAAGGTGGCCGTCGAGATCGCTCTGATGGCCGCCGATGCCGGCCTCGTCCGGACCGACGAGGCCATCATCTCCATCGGTGGCACTGGGAAAGGGGCGGATACGGCCCTTGTCCTGAAGCCGGCCACCAGCGCCCACCTCTTCGACCTCAAGGTCCAGGAAGTGATCTGCAAGCCGGCAAATCCTTGAGCGGAGCAATTCCCCGCGGCTGAGGCTTCCCGGCTGCGAGACCGGGTGCTGCAGGGGCAACCGGAGTGGGGCTCACGGCGGGCAGCCGGGAGCCAAGGGAACAATACCCCCTCACCGCCGCGGGAGACCGGACGGCTGGGCCTTCCGGGACGACCGTCCCGAAGGGATCTAAAGGGGCTCCGGGAAGGGGAGGGGCAATTGCCGCCAGCGGGCGAGGCAGATCCCGCAGGAGCGCTTCTGGAGGGCCCTCGCCCGGCAGGCATCCACATCGATGAAGTAACCGTGTTTTTCGCACCACCGGTTTTCAGCCGTTGTATACCCTTCAGGCACGGTATTCCTCATTCCGGCCGAGTTCATCGCCCCCATTTTGCGTCACCTATCCCCATCCCTCCTGTCCTCTCCTGGATGCCGTTCGCCGGGGAGCCCGTCCCGGGGACGGGCCCCCGGTGAACGTTTCCATCCTGGCAGGAAACAGGATTACTTCTTCGGCGCCGGCTTCTTGGCGGCCGGTTTGGCCTTCTTCACGGCCTTCTTGGCCGGCTTCTTGGCAGCCGGTTTGGCCTTCTTGGCCGGCTTCTTGGCGGCCGGCTTGGCCTTCTTGGCCGGTTTCTTGGCGGCTGGTTTGGCCTTCTTCACAGCCTTCTTGGCCGGTTTCTTAGCCGCCTTCTTGGCCACCTTCTTCTTGACGACCATGGGCTTTCCGCAGCAGATGACTTCCGCCGTATCGGCGCAGCCGCACGCCTTGTCGACGACCGTCACCAGACCGCACACCTCACAATTCAGTGAATCACCCTTCTTTGCCTTTGCCATAAATGTTTCCTCCCTTTGCTTCAAAGTCGATTTCTCCCTGCAGGGATCGCCCTGCAGGAGAAATCGCGTAATCCATCACGGGGAATCGAGGTCCGCGGGATTCCACGGCCCCCATCCCCGTTTCAGGGCAATCGGGTTTTCAACTCCTTGGCATCCGGTTTATTCTGGCCCATCCTTTCATCGGCTCGTTTCAGCCAATCCTTTAGCTTTCTCCTCCACTATGCCGCCTCCCTCTCTCGGCGCGACCTCAGCGGGTGGAAAAAATCTTCGATGATGTGGGCGACCTCGCCGGGGCGCTCCATGGGAATCAGATGCCCTGCGTCTTTCACCACACTGCGACGGCAATCCGGGATGAGCGAGTGGATCTTGTCGAAATCGATGAAGGCCCCGTTCTCGCTCTTCTGACCTTCCAGGAGGCAAACAGGACAGGAAATCTTTGCCAGCAGCGGCCAGGGATCGTATTGTAGTCCCCCCATGAAGAGGGACGCTTCGCGCCGTGGGCTGCATGCAAGCTGAAGCCCGCCTTCCCCACCGGTCATGCCGTGGCGGATATAGAGCTCCAGCATTTCGGCATCCCATTCCCGGAAGAGTGCGCGGGAGTGGAGGTACGCCAAAGCCTCCTGCTCGTCCCGCCAGAAGTTCGTCCGCTTGATTGCCTTGGCGGCGAAGGGGTGCTGATCGACGCGGATTCGTGTCCGGTAGATTTCGGGAGGAAGGAGGATCGGTTCGATGAGGACCATGCCCGATGCGGGCAGACCGTAGAGTGCATGGGCGACCATCAGGACCGTGCCCCCCATGGAGTGCCCCACCAGGAAGGGTTTCTTCAGGTTCAGGGCTCGACAGAAACGGTCGACGTCTTCGGCCAGGATGGTCCAGCCAAGCCCCCCCTTCTCCGGATCGGATTCGCGATGGTTGCAGAAGTCGGGGGCAAAGATACGGTAGTGCCGGGCGAGTTTTCTGGCAATGGGGTGCCACAGCCAGGGCTGGAATCCCGTGGCGTGAAGGAGGATCAGGGGAGGCCCTTCCCCTTCATAGAGCAGGTAGGGGAGCTCGGCATCCCCGATATTCTGTCTGCCCATTTGCGGTTTATGGCCGGTCGTTTCGCTCACCATTCACCTGACCCAGGTGGTAAACTCGTCCGGGGTCGCCCGTTCCCGGACAAAGCGGTTGATCGGCGCATCCTGTTCTGGATAGCCCAGGGCGGCGCCGATGATAACGGCCCTCCCCTCCGGGATGGGGACGATCTCGCGGATGGCGTCCGGATAGCTGACCGAGGCTGCCATGATGCAGCTCCCCAACCCCCGGGCGTGGATCAACAGACAGGCGGTCTGCAGGACCGCGCCGATATCCAGCATCGCATATTCCCGGGAGAGGGTCTTGTCCACCAGGAAGAGCAGCAGACAGGGGGCATCGAAAAAGGCGAACATGTCGGCGGTGTAGCGGTCTCTGGCCTCCCGATCCTCACGGGCGATCTGAAGGGAGGTCAGGACCCTTTTCCCCACCTCCGTGTATCGCCGTTTCAAGGTTTCCGGCCAGATGCCGGGCATCGGGGTGTCCGGTTCGGGGATCGCCTTGTCGAGGATCCTCTGTTGATTGGCCCTGCGGAGGCGTTCCAGAGATTCGCCGGAAACGACCACGATCTCCCAGGGCTGGGTATTTCCCCAGGACGGAGACCAGCGCGCCGCATCCAGGATCTCTCGGATGAGCGCCTCCGGGACTGGATCCTTCTTGAATTTCCGGATGCTCCTGCGCGAAGTGACAGCCTGAAAGAGTTCCATTCTCCTCCTCATGCCGGACTCTATCCCGGCAACGTCTAGAACAGGAAGACCGCTGCGGCAATGACCGTGGTGTATCCGCTGTTTTTCACGATCGTCGATTGGGTGACGTTCCGGGTCATAACGATCTTGCCGCTGATCTTGAAGATCTCCTTTTTTTCGTCCCAACTTTCATCCACATTGAAATCGATTCCCAGCGTCGAGGCCAGCATGGCCGCGGCCATGTCTTCCGCGTAGTCTCCCGCCTGTTTTTCGGTCTGGCCGAAGGAGTGGTGTTCGCTGATATAACCGTAGGAGGCATGATCGGCCGGAATCGCGCATCCGACCGATGCGGCCAACAGACGTTTGGGTTCGTTGCTGCAGCAGCGGCTCAGCACGCAGAAGGTGATGCCCCCCGGTACCAGTTTCTTGAGCCCCTGGGTCTTGGAGATCATCCGGCAGCCCGGAGGGAAGATGCTGGAAACCTGGACGAGGTTGCACTTCTCTATCCCTGCATCCCTGAGTGCCCGTTCGAAAGAGTGGAGCTCGTCCTTGTGGGTGCCGACGCCCTTGGTGAAGAAGATCTTGCTCGGAACCAAATCCCGCATCGCTAATTCATCGCCTCCCCGACCTCTGCGCCGAGAATACCCCTGCCGCCTTTCAACTGCCGAAGCGCTGGCCGCCGGCTGTCTGTGGAAAAGACAAATATGTCGAGGCCCATGTAGAAGTCGTAGGCCTCTTGTTCGCTGGCGACTGCCCTTTCGATAACGGATTCCACTTCGCTCATGTTCACGATCCTCGCGTTCCGTTGCAAAAGAACGTCAGTATTCGTTCTTCATCGAGAGGCCCCGTTCTCCCACCAGGATGATTCGAGTGTGGGTGAGACGATGGGAGATGACCCTGGCGGCGGCCTTCATGATCTGGTAGCCCAGGGCCTTGTCCTCCTCCATGAGTTTTCGGATTCCGGCTGCATCGATGGCGATGATCCTGGTCCGGTCGATACAAAGGGCACCGAGCGTGTATGCATAAGGCTCCACGACAGCCGACCAACCCATCGAGTCCCCCTTGGTGACAACATCGACGGTCACCTGCATCGGGGGCTTGTGCGGACTCAGGCGACTGTCCATGATGAGGACCACCTTGCCCTCTTCGATCATGAACAGGGCCCTGGCCGTGTCTCCGCTTCTGTGCACCTGGGCGCCGGCATCATAAATCTCTTCAGTGGCCAACACAGCCAGCTGCTCCAGTTGCTCATTTCCGAAACCCCTGAAGAACTCGAACGCCTTCAGTCGATTTGCCGAGATCATGGCGTTGCGGCCTCCTGCGTCACTGTCGAGGTTTTCGAACTCATGCCGGAGTCGGTGCCCCAGCGGACCACCGAGTTGCGGTGAATATACCAAGCTTTCCATGCGAACGCCATAAAAAAATGATCTTTTGCATGGATGAATTTTCCGAAAAAGGATTGCAGGATTTTTTGAAAATATCTAGAGTGAGAAAAATTGAAGACGATGGGGGAACATTGAAGAGAAGAAGCGCGATCCCGGCAGTGCTGGTGTTGCTGCTCTTAGTCTCGTCAGGCATCGATGGATGGGCAGCGGCGATACGTGATATCGGCGAGCTCAACCAGAATCCGCTTGCCTACGTTCGCGCATCCGACGCGGATCTTTCTCTGCTGCCGCCTGCCCGGCAGGATGAATGGAATGCCATCAGCAACGAGATCGCATTTCTCCCCTGGCACCAGAGCATGCCCCGCCACACTTTGGAGCAGGTCACCTGGGGATTCAAAGAGTACGGTGAGAAGACCGGCTACGGAAAGGACGGACGACGGCATCCGGCGGACTGGGTCCGGAAGATGGCCCGCAACGCACATCTCGAAGACTACCCGCAGGGCGGATTTCCAGCCATCGCCGTCAGAAGGATCGATTTTCGCGTTCTGCCCACCAGGGAATCCCATTCCCTCTATCCCCGGCGGCAGGGCCAGAACAACCCCTTCGACAATCTCCAGGAATCTTCGGCTCCAGCGGGCACACCTGTCCTGGTGACCCAGATCAGCCGCGATCGGGAGTGGCTCCTGGCAGAGAATGGCTACGCCCTCGGCTGGGTGCCGGTGAAGGATCTGGCCAAGGTGGATCCGGATTTCATCCGGAGTTGGGAATGCGGCCGCTATGCGGCGATCGTTCGCGACCGTGTGCCCGTCCGGGATGAAAAAGGTGTCGCACTTCTCCCTCTGCCGCTGGGTGCCCTGTTCCCCAAGATCGGTGAAGAGTCGAACCGCATCTGGATCCTGACGGCGGAGCGGGACAGCCAGGGAAACGCACGGCTCCGAAAGGCGTGGATTCCGAAGGATGCCGCTGCGGACAAACCCCTGCCGCTGACCCCGCGCAATGTGGCGCGGCTCGCCGCGGAGTTGAGCGGCCAACCCTACGGATGGGGAGGAATGGATGGCAAGAGGGACTGCTCCGCCCTGATCCGGGACATCTTCACCCCTTTCGGGATCTGGCTCCCCCGCAATTCGAGAGAACAGGCGGAGGCTGGACGCTTTGTCAGCCTTCGGGGGCTTGCCTCCGCCGAGAGGGAGGCCCGCATCGCCCGGGAAGGGATCCCCTGGCGGACCCTCCTGTGGACGCCGGGGCATATCATGCTCTACATCGGCGTTCATCAGGGACGGCCCCTGATCTTCCACAGTTTCTGGAGTGTCAAGACGCGGGACGCCAAGGGCAACAGAGGGAAGCTCATCGTAGGGCGGGCTGCGGTGACGACGCTCCGGCCGGGGCGTGAACTCTCCGGCCCGGATCTCCCCCGGAGCGATGTCGAGGTGATGACCTTTCTAGGAGAACCGCCCGAGGATGGTGTCTCGCTGCCTGGAGAAGCGCCATGAACCGAAAACAGGTCCGGACAGGAAGAACGAGGACAGGCTCGACGGCGTCCCGATGCCGGTACCGACTGGTGATCGAGTATGACGGAACGGGTTTCAGCGGCTGGCAGATGCAGGCCAACGCACGGAGCATCCAGGGGACACTGATCGCAACGGCCAGGGAGCTCTTCGGCGCCGACGTGGAGATTCAGGGGGCAGGCCGGACCGATGCCGGCGTCCACGCCCTGGCCCAGGTTGCCCACCTGGAGGCCCCGCACCCGCTGGCGCCGCAGAAGATCCTCTACGGGCTGAACGATCTTCTGCCTGCCCCCGTCAACGTCCTTGCCGTCGAGGAGGCCCCGGCCAAATTCCATGCCCGTCACGATGCGAGAGGGAGGAGCTACCTCTACCTGATCTCGCGTTCACGGACCGCCTTCGGCAAACGATACGTCTGGTGGGTGAAGGACAATCTCGATCTCGACCTTATGAGGACGACAGCAGAGGTGTTCCGAGGATTCCACGACTTCGCCTCCTTCGCCGACAGGCGGATCGACAAACATCTCTCCACAGAAGTCCAGATCGATCAGACGGAATTCGTCTCCTGGGGGGACCTGATCGTTTTTCGGATCGCCGGTTCCCACTTCCTCTGGAAGATGGTCCGTCGCATCGTCGGCATCCTGGTCGAGGCGGGCCGGGGGGCCCTGTCCCGGGCCGAGATCGAGGGGATGCTGACCTCGGCTTCGCCGGTTCCCGCACGCTGCACGGCGCCCCCGTCGGGTCTCTTCCTCGCCCAGGTCCTCTACGAGGGTGACCGCCTCAATCCGCTCACGCTTCCCCCTTTTCCCTTCATCCTTTAATCGGCCTGCATCCGTCGCCGCCACTGTACTTTCCCGTCCTCACGGGAGCGTTTGCAGCTCTGAGGAAGCGGCGGATCGGAGGCTTCCGGGGATCGATGGTGGTTTCCCGCATGCTCGGGAATTTCGAATTCCAATGTGGTGGACTTTAACCGAGAGATGTGATAGTCAATTGAACACCACCTGTCTCTGCGCATTTCACTCAATGAAGAAAAAACCGTGATGCCGGGTTTGAAACGGTCTCCGTCATCGTTGGTACATACGTCTTGAAGCTTGGGAGGAGGGAACCATGGCCAAGGGGTATGCCGGGCGTTTTCTGCGCGTCGATCTGACCGCCGGGCTCTGTTCCGATTTCACCGTCGAAGAAACACTCCTGAGGAAATTCATCGGCGGGAGCGCTCTGGGGGCTTGGCTCTATCTGAAGGGTTTTCCGCTTGAGGCCGATCCCTTCGCCCCGGAGAGTCCGCTCATGATCATGACCGGACCCATGGTGGGCAGCGGCTTCCCGGGGACGTCGCGCTTTGCGGTCTGCGCCAGATCCCCACTTACGGGGATCTGGGGGGAGTCGGCCTGCGGCGGGACCTTCGGTCCGGAACTCAAGAAGGCCGGCTACGACGGGATCGTGATCACCGGCCGTTCGGAGGCACCGGTCGTCCTTTCCATCCTGGACGGCCGGGCATCGCTGACCAATGCCGCAGATCTCTGGGGGACGGACACCTACGAAACCACCGACCGGCTCAAGGAGCGCGATCGGGCCGTCAAGGTCCTGGCCATCGGCCAGGCCGGCGAGAACCTCGTGCGCTTCGCGGCGATCGGCAACGACAAGGGTCACTTTGTGGGCCGGACGGGCCTTGGGGCAGTCATGGGGGCCAAGAGGCTCAAGGCGATCTCGGTCCGGGGGGATGGGAAAGCGGACAAGGCCGACGAGGTGCGTTTCCGGGAAATCCAGAAGGAGGCCTTCCTGGAAATCAAGGAGTCGGCCCTGGCCGGTTCGCTCCATGCCATGGGCTCCGACGCGAACATGGACATCGGCATGATCAACGGCGACGTGCCCGTCCGGAACTGGAGCGTGGGAGAAGACTTCGAATTGGCCACCGCGCTCAGCGGCCCCACCCTTTCCGAAACCTACCTCACCCGCGCCCACGCCTGTACCCACTGTCCGATCGCCTGCAAGCGGGTTGTCAGGGTCCCTGACGGCCCCTTCCGGACCGAGGAGGGGCCGGGGCCTGAGTACGAGACCTGCGCCACCTTCGGGACGATGATCATGAACCGGGACTTGGCTGGGGTCATCAAGGCCAACGAGTTGTGCAACCGCTACGGCATGGACACGATCAGCTGCGGGGCCGCGATCGCCTGGGCGATGGAGATGACCGAAAAGGGGCTCCTGACGAGGGAGGCCGCCGGCGGCCTCGACCTAGCCTGGGGCAACATGGAGACGGTCCTGACGCTCCTGAACCGGATCGCCCGGCGGGAGGGGTTCGGCGATCAGCTCGCCGAGGGGAGTCTCCGGGCGGCCGAGCGGATCGGCGGCGAGGCCGTCGACGCCGTTGTCCATGTCAAAGGGCTGGAGCTTCCCATGCACGACCCCAGGGGATTCCACGGAATGGGGCTGGCCTACATGATGTCGAACCGGGGGGCCTGCCACCTCCAGCATGCGGTCCTGGCCACGGAACAGGGGATGGCCTCCTGGCCCCAGCTCTTCCCCATGAAGGACGACTACCAGGGGACGACGAGCGAGGGAAAGGCGGAGCTCGTCTTCCACTCGGAAAACTACGGGATCCTCGGAAATTCGCTTTCCCTCTGTCATTACCTCACGGACTGCCTCAAACCCGAAACGATCCGCGACGCCTTCAACGCGATCACCGGCTTCGACTTCACCTTTGCCGACCTGATGACCTGCGGGGCCCGGGACTGGACCCTCAAGCGGGGGATCAACAACCTCCTGGGGGTGAGGGCCGGAGACGATGCCCTGCCCAAGCGGATCCTGACGCCCCTTGCGGAGGGCGCCGGTGCCGGGTCGGTCCCCGACGTGGAGAGGCTCAAGCATGAATACTACGCCCTGCGGGGCCTGGATGAACGAGGCTTCCCGCGGGCTGAGAAGCTCGGAGAACTGGGGCTCGACGAACTCCGGGTGCGTCTTTATCCCTGAAAAAAGGGAGCGGCGTCTCGTTCCCCTTCGGTTATGCGAAAAGAAAAAGGAGCCAACAGCAAGACCATCATCTCATGTCAAGGAGGCAGCCATGGCAGGATACCCGGCAATGACACAGGAGTGGCTCGATGTGTGGAAGCGGAAGATCTCGGAATCGCATGAGTACAAGGAGATTGCCAAGAACTGGGAGGGGAGCGTCTCGATCATCGTGAATGCCGATCCCGCGAAGGGGATCCCCGAGACGATTTACCTCTTCACAGACTACTGGCACGGCGATGTCCTGGATTTTCTGATCTGCGACAAGGCAAAGGCGGAAAGCGCCAAGTTCGTCATGTCCGGCGACTACGTCCGCTGGAAGCAGGTGGCCAAGAAGGAAGTCGATGCCACCAAGGCCCTCATGCAGGGGAAGATCAAGCTCAAGGGGGATCTGACCTACGTGGTCCGGAACATCAAAACCGTCAACAAGGTGATCGACCTGCTCTGCGAGATCGAAACCCTCTGGCCGGACGAGGCCTGAGCGGGGCGGCATCCTGCCGCGGGAGGAAGGTTCCATGGCATATGATCGGGATTTGTCGTTTGTCTACTTTGGCCCGACCAAGGTGGTCTTCGGTGCCGGGACTGCGCGTGACGTCGGGGCGGAGATGGCAGGTCTCGGCTGCAGCCGCGCGCTGGTCGTGACCGACCCGGGGGTGAGGAAGGCGGGACTCGTCGAAGGGATCCTCAAGGCGCTCGGCGGACAGTGCGTGGGGATCTGGGACGACGTCCCCCAGGACACCGGGCTGGGGGTCATCAACCGGGCCGCCGACTACGCCCGAGGACGCGGCGCCGACTGTGTCGTCAGCGTGGGCGGCGGGAGCGTCATCGACACGGGAAAGGGGATCTGCATCCTCCTGACCGAAGGGGGAGGACTCGAGGCCATCGAGGGGATCCAGCTCCTCACCCGGCCGCAGACGCCCCATATCGTCGTCCCGACGACGGCGGGTACGGGGAGTGAAGTGACCTGCATGGCCGTGGTCCTCGACGAGAGAAAGGGGCAGAAGATCCTCATTGTCGAGTATTTCAACACCCCCAGGATCGCCATCCTCGATCCGGTCATGACCGAGGGGCTGCCGCCAGGGCTTACGGCCTCGACGGGAATGGATGCCATGACCCATGCCGTAGAGGCCCTCCAATCGGTGCAGCGGGAGCCGATCGCCGACGGGCTGGCCATGCAGGCCATCCGTCTCCTGCACCGGCACCTGCCCGCCTGCACGCAAAACGGCCACGACCTGGCGGCCCGGGGCCAGGTCCAGCTTGCCGCGACGATGGCCGGCTGGGCATTCGGAAACGCCATGGTCGGCCTGGTCCATGCGATGGCCCACTCGCTGGGGGCCGTCGCCCGCGTTCCCCACGGGATCGCCAACGGGATCCTCCTGCCCCATGTAATGGCCTTCAATCTCGAGGAGGCAGCGGAGGCGTACGCCATGGCCGCCGAGGCCCTGGGAGCGCGGGAGAGGGGGATGGGGGAACGGGAGGCCGCGGAGGCAGCCGTCTCGGCGATCCGTTCCTTTCTCGTCCGGATCGGCCATCCCGAGCGGCTCTCCCAGGCGGGCGTTAAGGAGGAGGATTTGACCAGGGCCGCGGCGCTCAGCCTCTCCGATGGGGCGATCGTCAACAACCCGCGGCCGGTCCTGGATGCGGAGGAGGTCCTGGCCGTCTATCGGGAGGCATTCTGAGATGGAAGATGCGCTGGCTAGGACGGAGCAAGGATGGATCGACAATCGGGCCGACGGGGTTCCCTTCGCCGGGATCCTCGCCGACCTCCTGATGGAAAACCTGACGCAGCATCCCGAGAAGCGGGCCCTCTTCGAGAGGATGAAAGGGGGCGCAGCCATCGAGCTGACCGACATCGAGGCGGCGGTGACCCTGATCTTCGCTCAGGGCCGGCTCCGGGTCGAAGCCGGGGTCGTCGGGAATCCCCTGATCGTCATCCGGACCACCTCCGGGCAAGTGACGGACCTCAATGCGATCCGGATCGTCGGCGGGCTTCCCTGGTACGGCGACGAGGCGGGCCGGAAGGTCCTGGGCCATCTCTGTGCGGGCAGGCTAAAGATCAAGGGGATGTTCGCCCATCCGCTCTTCCTCACGCGGTTGACAATCCTCATGTCCGTGGTGTAAATAATCTCCCGAACCCTCGGGTCGGCCAAAGGGGTCCGCAGACCGGAAAGAACGGAAGGGGTGAGAGGCCCCGCACCCCTTTGCGGGCAAGGCGGCCGGGAAATGCGGGAGAGATATGGCGAAACCAGGAAGCGGCATCCGTGATTTCCTTACCTCCGTCAGGCTTTCGATCGTCCTTTTGGCCGCGATCGCGCTGGGTGCCGTGGTGGGGACCATCATCCCCCAGCAGGAAGCCGCCGAGGCCTTTGCCGAAAAGCTCAATCCCTCGCTTGCGGCCCTGTTCCAGGCCCTGCAACTCTTCGATGTCTATCACTCCGTCTGGTTTATCGGGCTCCTCGGGCTTCTGGCGGTCAACCTCATCGCCTGTTCTCTCGACCGCTTCCCTGCTGCCTGGCGGCAGTTCAGGGGAGTAACGGGGCCGATTGATCCAGGGCTTTTCGCGGCGCTTCCGCCCGAGAGGATCGTCGAGACGGACCGCCCGCCCGACGAGGCGGCCGTAAGGATCGAGGCCCTCCTCGCCAGAAGATGGCGGCGCCTCGTGAAGACGGAACACCCCCAGGGACTCCTGATTGCCGCCGAGAAGGGAGGCTTCTCCCGCTTCGGGGTGTACGTCGTCCATTTCGGGGTCCTGGCCATGATCGCAGGCGGGATGGCCGGCGGCCTGATGGGCGTGAAGGGGTCCATCGAGATCGTCGAGGGGGAGTCCTCAAACGTCCTGCAGCGTCGCGGCGAACCGTCCCTTCCCCTCGAATTCAGCATCCGCTGCGACCGCTTTACCGTGGAATACTATGCGAGCGGCGCACCGAAGGTCTTCCGCTCCGACCTCAGCTTCCTCAAGGGCGGGCAGGTCGTCCATCAGGGGCCGCTCCTGGTCAACCACCCCATCGACTTCGGCGGTCTGCGCTTCTACCAGTCGAGCTACGGCATCCTGCCCGGCGGCCGGATGACGCTTTCCTATGCCAAAGGGCGGGAGGAAAAGGTCCAACGGGAGATCACCGTGGGCGAGCGTTTCGAACTGCCGGGCGCCGGCGGCGAGGTCGAGGTCCTGCGCGCCGAGGGGAACCTCATGCGGATGGGGCCGGCGGTCAAACTGGCCGTGAGATCGTCCCGGGGGGACTTCCAGTTCTGGGTGTTCCAGAACATCGAGAGGATCAAGGAGGCAAACCCGGGGATCCTCTCGCAGGTCCCGCTCATGAATCCGGGACTCTTTGCCCCCTGGATCTTCTCGCTCCAGAGGGGTGGGGAGCGGTTCTATACGGTCCTGCAGGCGACCCGCGACCCCGGCGCCCCGCTGGTCGCCGCGGGGGCCATCCTGCTCATCGCGGGGCTGATCACTGTCTTTTTCTTCTCCCACCGCCGCGTGCGGATCCTGCTGAAGGCCCGTGAGGAGGGCAGCCGGATCTGTGTGGCCGGGACCGCCAGCCGCGATCCCATCGGCCTGGAGGGGGAACTCAGAAGGCTGGCGGCCGCGATCCGCGGAGAGGGGAAGGTTTCATGAACCACGAGTGGGTCCTGAGCGCGGTCACCTTCGTCTACCTGCTGTCCTTCATCGGCTACCTGGTCTGGATGGTCCGGGGCGCCGAATTCTGGGGCGCAGGCGCCTCGTGGATCGCCCGGATCGGCTTTCTCTTCCACAGTGCGGGGATCCTTCTCCGCTGGCGGGCCTCCTACGAGATGGGCATCGGCCATGTGCCTCTGGCGAATTTCTACGAGTCCCTCATCTTCTTCGCCTGGGCGGTCATGCTTTTATACCTGCTCGTCGAATGGCGGACCCGGAGCCGCAGCCCCGGCGCCTTCGTCCTGCCGGTTGCCTGTCTCTTGATGGCCTACGCCTCTATCGTTCCCGGAGTCAGCGGCCGGATCGAGCCCCTCATCCCGGCCTTGCAGAGCAACTGGCTGACCGTGCACGTCCTCACCTGTTTTCTGGGCTACGCCGCCTTTGCCGTGGCCTTCGCCCTGGGACAGATGTATCTCATCCGGTCCCGAAGGGGAGAGGGATGCAACGGAGGTTTCCTGGGACGCGCGATCCCCGCGCCGGAGGTCCTCGAAGATCTCCTCTACCGGAGCATCATCCTTGGCTTCGTCTTTCTGAGTCTGGGGATCATGACGGGTTCCATCTGGGCGCACTACGCCTGGGGGGCCTACTGGAGCTGGGATCCGAAAGAGACCTGGTCGCTCATCACCTGGATCGTCTACGCCATCATGCTCCACGCCCGGGCGGTCCGGGGCTGGCGGGGGCGGCAGATGGCCTGGATGTCCCTCGTCGGTTTCGTTTCGGTCCTTTTCACCTATCTCGGAGTGAACTACCTTGACAGCCTCCACAGCTACTTCTGAAAATGCCATGGAATCCCTGGACCAGATCACCCACCTGATCCTCGACATGGACGGCGTCCTCTACCGGGGAAGCGAGCCGATGCCGCGCCTGGGTGAACTCTTCGCCTTCCTGCGGGAACGGGCCATCCCGTTCATGCTGGTCACCAACAACGCGACCAAGACCCCCGAGGAGCGCTCGAAGCAACTGGCCGCGATGGGGGCCCAGGTCCTGCCTTCCGAAATCCTGACCTCGGGACAGGGGGCGGCCCGCTACCTGCTCCGCCAGTATCCGGCAGGGACGAAGGTCCACGTCTTCGGCATGCCCTCCCTCCGACGGGCCCTGGCAGAGGAGGGGTTCGTCCTGGCGGACGAGGACGTGAAGGTCGTCGTCGCCAGCGTGGACCGCGACTTGAACTTCGAGAAGGTCAAGGTGGCCTCCCGGCTCATCCGGAAAGGGGCCCTCTTTGTCGCCACCAACCTCGACCCCAATATCCCCTCGGAGGAGGGCCTGGTGCCGGGGACCGGCGCGATGGTCGCGATGCTGGCGGCCGCCTCGGGGGTCTCTCCGATCTACATCGGTAAGCCCGAGCCGATCCTGTACGAGATCGCCATGGCGCAGATGGCTGCCCCGCTCGCGACGACTGCCGCCGTGGGCGACCGTGTGATGACGGACATCGTGGGGGGAAAGCGGGCGGGCCTGACAACGATCTGCGTCCTGTCAGGGGTATCCGACCGGGCCGAGGCCGAGGCCGCAGGGACCGACTTCATCTTCGAGGACATCGGCCACCTCCTCGACGCCTGGCGCGCAGCCCTGTCCGCAAAAGCCTCCTGAGGCTCGCCCGAGGGGCTGCGCCGACACCGCTGGGCGCACCACCCGCTGGAAGAGGAGCTTCGGCTATCTGAAGCAGCTCCGGACGAACGGCCGCTGAACGACCGTCGGTTCCGGACCCGGACCCCGCAATCTTCAGGGATCCCTTCTCGGGGGATGCCCGGACCACACCTGTCGTCTGTGCCCTGGTGCGCCGTGAAGACGGCCCCGATCTCTCGATTACGACCGATCCACGCAGAGGGCGTCGTTGAGGGCGATGATGGCCTTTTCGAAGGATTCACGCCGGATCACGAACTGCATGTTCGTCTGCCTGAGCGACTGGGAGATGCACTCCACGTTAATCCTGTTGGCCGCCAGCGCATTGGCGGCTTTGGCCAGCACTCCCGGTTTGGCGAAGTTCGTCCCGATGGCGCAGACGACGGCGACGTTCTTGACGGTCACCGACTGGTAACGCTCCTTGAGTTCCCTGATCAGCCCCTTGTTCCGGTCCTTCTCCCAGATCACCATGGAGATGCTGTTGGCGTTGGTGGACTTCACCACGTAGCTGACGTTGTACTTGTTGAAGATCTCCATAATCTGCATGTCGAACCCCACCTGCCCCACCATGGAGGGGTCGTAGACCTCCACGATCACCACCTTGTCCGTCCCGCTTACGAACTCCACCCGCGACTCCCGGCCCACGTAATTCTTGGAAATGAGCGTGCCGGGATGGTCGGGATCGAAGGTGTTCTTGATGCGCAGGTTGATCCCCGCGTTCTCAAGGGGCTTGGAGGCCTTGGGATGGATCGCCTCCATCCCGACGTCCGCCAGTTGATCGGCGACATCGTAATTGGTGAAGTTGACGACGACAGACTTCTCGCGGCCTACGATCTTGGGGTCCGCCGAGGAGAGGTGAAATTCCTTGTGGATCACCGCCTCGTCGGCCTTCACCGCCACGGCGATCTTGCTGAAGGTGACCTCCGAGTAGCCGCGGTCGAATTCCCGCATGATCCCCTCGGTTCCCTTGGCGTAGCCTGTCGCGACGGTCACGGTCTTCGAGAAGTCGATTCCCCGGAACGATTTGTATATCCGCTCGTCGATGGTGAGGAACTGGGAATCCCGGATACCGCTCAGGTCGACGAGGGTGGAACGAATCCCGTTGTTGTGCAGGATGTTGACCGAATTCCAGGCGGCATGGGACTCCCCCACCGAAGCCAGGATCTCGCGGGCAGCCAGGAGGATGCTCTGCCTGTCCAGGTATCCAGAGGAGAGGACATGGGCGAGGCTATCGAGGGTGAGCTTGGTCCTGTTGACCCGCTCGCGGATGTACGCCTCGGCGGCGGCCAAGTCCAGGCCGATATCGGCAAAGGTCTTGTTGATCTCGATGAGGCTGCACAGCAGGGATTCCAGAGGAGCATGGTAGTCCGTCTGCTGCTCGAACCATGTGTAGACCCCCGGGTCCCCCGTCTTTTTGTGTTCAAGGAGCCAGTTGGTCACGTTGTTGTACGCCGACACGACGAAGATGCGGTTGTAATAGTCCTTCTTCTTCCCCCGCTTGCCGATAATGATGTTGGTCAGCACATCCTGGAACCGGGACATCGACGTCCCGCCGATCTTTTCAACCGTCAACATAGAGGGTCCTTACCTCCTGGTGATATGGGGCATGACGCCTTATCGCCCCTGGCCATGCTCATAAATCAGAGACCGGAAAAATGCAAATGGCGATTTCGGTAGCCGGCGTCCTTCACCGCTGCCCATGCCCCTCTTTGCGCTTCTTCAGGGCCAGGGCCGTTTTGAGCCCTTTCTCCCGGATGACCTTGAAGGCCAGGCTGCGCCCGGTGATGCGATAGAAGCGCTTCCCGTATTTGCGGAGCAGTTTTCCGTCGATTTCGAATCCCAGGCCGGGCCGCCTGAAGGGCTGCAGCATGGCGTTTTGGTCGGGCACGATGGGCTCGATGATGCCCTCCCTGAACTGCGGCACCCAGGAGGGTTCCTCCAGGGGATACTCCAATGGGAGCCGGTTGGCCTTGTCGGCCAGGACCATATTCCAGTTGACGTAGAAGCCGATGCCGTTGGTCCAGGTGTGCGGCGAGAAGAGCCGGTCCCGTTCGTGGCAGGCCTCGATCACCTGCCGGACCTGGGCAATCCCGCCGGCGAACGTGGCGTCCGGCTGGTAAACGTGGAAACAGTCCTTCTCGAACATGATCTTGATTTCGTCCCAGCCGTGGTTGAGCTCGGCCCCGGAGATCTTGACGGGCGAGATCTTCTTGAGGGCCGCCAGGCCGTCGTAGTCGTGCCAGTCCAGGGGCTCTTCCAGCCACTCGATCCCGTGATCGGCACAGGCCCTGGCGAAATCCGAGGCGCGCTGGAGGTCCCAGGCGGGGAGGCGGTCCACGATGGAGACCAGCCATCCCTGATTGGCGTCCACGCCGATCAGGGGGCCGTCGCCCACGCCCTTCCGGACCTCCTGGATCAATCTCACGTCATCCTTGAATTCCGCCGCCTTCACCCGCAGTTTGAAGGTCCTGAAGCCGCGTTCCCGCATGGCCAGCAGCTCTTCCACTCGTCTTCCCGGTTCGTGCAGCTCGCCAAAGGAACAATAAACCTCCACGGGCCTGGCCTCGCCCCCGAGGAGCTCGTAGACGGGCTTGCCTTGGGCCTTGCCCGCGATGTCCCAGCAGGCCGGTTCGATCCAGAAGTTGCGCCAGCCGAGGAAGCCCGCCTGTTTGAGCAGGCCCTGGATGCGGCCGATGTCGGTGGGATCGGCCCCGATCAGGTAGCCGCCCAGCAGATCGCCCAGTCCCTGCCGTTCGGCGCCCATGGCCGTCCCTGCCGAGTACCCCTCGATGCCCTCGTCCGTCGTGATCCGGATGAGGGTGAAGCGGTTGTGGGTCTGAGGGTACCCGGGGATCCAGGTGGGCCAGAAGGTGTGCTTCAGCGGAACACTGACATGATAAAGCTCGATCTCGGATATCTTCATCGGATCCTCCTGTCGAGTCGTCGGGATCGGCTTCCGTGGGAGGAAGGGAAGCGGGTCACTTCCCATGGCCGGATTCCCGACCCAAGATGCACGATCATCCCCGGTGACAACCGCTCAGAGACGGTCAATCGGTCGCAAATGAAGATTTCAAAGTGGTTTTCGATCATCCGGCCGGATGGATTTGCCTACCACTTTTTTCCAGTGAAAGCAAGGTCCGCGGCGTGGAAAAGGGGGCAGGCACCGGAGGGAACGGCGCCTGCCCCCTTATTTTTATTTTCCCCGGAACACGCATCGTTCCCGGCATCAGAGCCGGTTCTCCTGCCCATCCCGGTTTTTCTGCCTTTTCCGGCCTGTCTCGTGGTTTTACTCTTTGAACATTCCGGAGAACCGCCAGGCCTTCCGCTTCTTCCAGTTCCCCCGGTGCCAGGCGTAACTGGCCAGCAGCGGCAGGACCGAGGTCGCCTCGGCATAGACCATCTGCTCGCAACTGCTGTCCACCTTCCCCCAGGAGTTGGCCTCCTTGAGCGTGGAGCTGGAACAGGCCCCGTCGCGGACGTCGGCCACGGTGATCTGGACCGCGTACTTGTGCATCGGGGCCTTCTTCCCGAGGATCTCGGCGCAGACCACCGTATCCTGGGCGAAGTTCTTCGGCACGCCGCCGCCGATCATCAGAAGGCCCGTCGTCCCTGCCTTGATTTTGATCTCGGTGAGCTCACGGAAATCCTTGACCGAGTCGATGGAAAGGTGAGTCTTGGGGTGTTTCACCTGGTGCAGGACGAGGCCGAAGCCGGCACTGCTGTCAGAGAAGGCCGGGCAGAAGATCGGGACATCGTTCTCGAAGGCGGCCTGGACGAGGGACTCCTTCTTGACGCTGTGCTCCGTCAGATAGCGCCCCATCTCCCGGATGAACTCCCGGGAGGAATAGGGGCGGGGAGAAAGGCCGTCGGCGATCGTCTGGACCGTCCGGTCGCAGGCCTGGAGTTCCTCCTCGTCGATGAAGGTGTCGTAGATCCGGTCGATGTAAAGCTTCCGGAGGACCTTGTCGTCCACGAAGGGCGTCCCCTGGTAATGCCTGAAACCGAGGGCCTCGAAGAAATCCATGTCCACGATCGTGGCCCCCGTGGCGACGATCGCGTCCACCATGTTGTTCTTCACCATCTCCACATAGACCTGCATGCACCCCGCGGCGCTGGTGCTCCCCGCGATGGTCAGGATCACGCCGCACCGTTTCTCGGCAAGCATCCGGTCGTAGATGTCGGCGGCAACGGCCAGATCACGGGCCGTGAAGGACATTTCCTTCATCTGCTCGATGATCGGCGTGGCGTCGAAGGAGGTGATGTCGATATGCCGGACGGGCGTCTTCAGAAACTCTTTCTTTTTCATAAACTCCCCTGTTGTTTTTTATGGCTGCCGTGGCGGCGGGAAACGAATCCGGCCGGAACTCCCGGTGGGAGGAAACGGCGGCGGGCCGCTCCGGTCGGCAGATGCGCCGATCCCTGAGCAGGAATCATTATAGTGGGGACCACGGTAAAAAGTCAATGGGGCCCTCCCCTGGGCGGTCAAATTCGGCCTTGTCACGTCGGCGGATATCTGATAGGTCCGAAGCCATGGAAAGGGGAAGCATGCGGGAGATTCTGAGCGTTTCCGCGCTCAACGAACGGATCAAGGCACTCCTGGAGGAGGGGTTCCCCCTCCTCTGGGTGGAGGGGGAGGTGTCGAACCTTCATCGGCCGGCCTCGGGACATGTCTACTTCACCCTGAAGGACGCCAAAAGCCAGATCCGGGCGGTGATTTTCCGGACCCCCTTCGGCCGGGGGCGGAACGGGGCCGCGGCCTTCGCACTCGAGGAGGGGATGGGGCTCGTCTGCCGGGCGCGCCTGTCGGTCTATCCGCCCCGGGGCGACTACCAGCTCATCGTCGACGCTGTTGAGCCCAAGGGGCTCGGCGCCCTCCAGAAGGCCTTCGAGCAGCTCAAGGCCCGGCTCGAAGCGGAGGGACTCTTCGCACCGGACCGCAAGCGGCCCATCCCCTTCCTGCCGGAACGAATCGGGGTCGTCACCTCGCCGACCGGAGCCGTCATCCGGGACATCCTGACCGTGACAGGACGCCGTTTCCCGTCGGTCCCCATCCTGATCGTGCCCGTCCGCGTCCAGGGCGTTGAGGCCCCGGCAGAGATCATCCGGGCCCTTGACGAGATGCCCCTTGTCCCCGGCGTGGATGTGATCATCCTCGCCCGGGGCGGCGGTTCGCTGGAGGATCTGTCCGCCTTCAATGACGAAGGGGTGGCCCGGGCGATCGCCCGCTCCCCGATCCCTGTCATCTCGGCGGTGGGGCACGAAACGGACTTCACCATCGCCGATTTTACAGCGGACCTCAGAGCGGCGACCCCCTCGGCAGCGGCGGAAATGGTTGTGCCGCGCCGCGCCGACCTCCGGGAAGCCATCGAGTCTCTCAGGCTTCGGCTGATCCGCCGGCAACAGGGGGATGCAGACCGGCTCCGTGGGCGTGTGGCAGAACTGGCGGGCAGGCTCCGGGACCCAAAGAGGCGTCTGGCGGAAATCCGCATCGCCCTGGACGACGCCCTGGAGCGCATGCGGATTCGTCTTAACCACCTCCAGAGAGTCCGTCGCCAGGACTGGGTCCACCTGGCCGTCCGGCTGGGGCACCAGAGCCCCCGGGGAAGGATCGCCGAGGGGCTGAGACTCGTCGACGCGCTCGGAAACCGGCTCCAGGCATCCTGGCAGAGGAGGTCGGAGCAAAGGAGTAACCGACTGCAGGCACTGCTGGCCCTCCTGGATTCCCTGAGCCCGCTGGCGGTCCTCAACCGGGGATACAGCATCACGCGGAGGCTTCCGGAGGGGACCATCATCCGTCAGGTCCAGGACATTCCGGTCGGCCAGCGGATAGCCGTCCGCCTTGCCGCGGGCAGTCTGCAGGCGACCGTCACGGAAATTTTCAAGGAGGGGCCCCATGGCCAAGGAGAAGTTTGAAGAGGCGTTGGAGAAACTGGAGGAGATCGTCAAGAGGATGGAGGGCGGCGAGATGTCCCTGGAGGAGTCCCTCAAGGCCTTCGAGGAGGGGATCCGGCTGTCCCGGCTCTGCGCGAAGAGGCTCGACGAGGCCGACCGGCGCGTCGAGATCCTCCTGAAGCAGGAAGGGGAAATCGTCACCCAACCCTTTGCGGGGGATGAACGTGAAACCGAATGAGAATGTCACACTGAAGGAATATCTGGCCCGGCAGAAGACGGAGGTCGACGGGATGCTCGAGGCCCTGATCCCCGACGAGACGATCTATCCGCCGGAGATCTTCCGGGCGGTCCGCTACAGCCTCTTTGCGGGAGGCAAGAGGATCCGTCCGATCCTCTGCCTGGCCGCGGCAGAGGCGGTCGGGGGGAAGCCGGAGCCGATCCTGCCGGTCGCCTGCGCCATCGAGATGATCCACACCTACTCCCTTATCCACGACGACCTCCCGGCCATGGACAACGACGATTACCGCCGGGGCCGGCTCACATCCCACAAGGTGTTCGGCGAGGATCTCGCCATCCTCGCCGGTGATGCCCTCCTGACCGAGGCCTTCCAGGTCATGACCCGGCGGGAGGTCGCGGCCGGACTCCCGCCGGCTCGGCTTCTCCAGGTCGTCCGTGAGATCGCAGAGGCAGCCGGTTGGTTCGGGATGGTCGGAGGCC
The DNA here is from genome assembly GCA_021372415.1 of Deltaproteobacteria bacterium. Taxonomy (GTDB): domain Bacteria; phylum Desulfobacterota; class Syntrophia; order Syntrophales; family UBA5619; genus JAKAFS01. The sequence continues at coordinate 16,489 of JAJFUM010000179.1, read as the reverse complement.
AGGTCCTGGACGTCCAATCGGAGGGCCAAACAGTCGCCCCGGAGACCCTTTACGCGATCCATCGGATGAAAACAGGCGCGATGATCCTCGTCTCTCTCCGGACAGGGGCCATCCTCGCCGGCGCGGCGGAGGAAGCCCTCGCCGCCCTTTCCGATTACGGTCGGCAAATCGGGCTCGCCTTCCAGATCGCCGACGACATCCTCAACGTGGAGGGGGACAAAGCCCTTCTGGGCAAGGGAACAGGGAGCGACGCGGCCCGGGGAAAGGTCACCTTTCCCCTTCTCCTGGGGCTCGAGGCGTCCCGCAGCCGCGCGGAAGAGCTCGTGAAGGGGGCCATCGAGGCCCTGGCCCCCTTCGACGAGAAGGCCGAGCCGCTACGCTGGATCGCCCGCTACATTCTGGAGCGAAAATCCTGACGAAGGCACGAACGGGGCGCCGGTGAAGGGAACCACAAAACTGGCTTGAAATGACGGCAGAATCGTCGTATATGCGCCGCGGAGGAACCTGCAGCCCCTGAGACGGCGGCGGGAACCGGGGCCGACCCGGCCGGAAAGGCGGGCCGGAAGGCGGGAAATCCGAGAAGGACGACGGCCGGGAATCTGAGACCAATGACCGATAACCGTAACGACAGCATTCTGGCAAGGGTCAATTTCCCCGAGGATATCCGGAGGCTCAGCCTGGCTGAGCTGGGCCGCCTGGCGGAGGAGATCCGGGAGTTGATGATCGAAACCGTCTCCCGCCGGGGAGGCCACCTCGCCTCGTCCCTGGGGACGGTGGAGCTGACGCTGGCCATCCATTACGTCTTCGACACCCCGCGGGACCGTCTCGTCTGGGACGTGGGGCATCAGGCCTATGCCCACAAGATCATCACGGGCCGGAAGGATCGCTTCGGCACCCTCCGCCAGAAGGGGGGACTCAGCGGCTTCCCGAAACGGGAGGAGAGCCCCTACGATGTCTTCAACGTGGGCCACAGCGGGACCTCCATCTCGGCGGCGGCGGGAATGGCCGAGGCGCGCTGCCTCAAGGGAGAGGACTTCCGGATCATCGCCGTCATTGGAGACGGCGCCATCTCCGCAGGGATGGCCTTCGAGGGGCTCAACTGGACCGGCGACCGCCGCAAGGGCATGATCATCATCCTCAACGACAACGAGATGTCCATCTCCCCCAATGTCGGCGCCCTTTCTTCCTACCTGAACCGGATTATGACCGGCCAGACCGTCAGCCGGATCCGGGCTGAAGTCAAGACCTTCCTCAAGTCGGTCCCCGGCATCGGGGAGCAGATGCTGAAGTTCTCCCGCCAGGTCGAGGAATCGCTCAAGACCTTCTTCGTCCCCGGTGCGATCTTCGAGGAGCTGGGGTTCACTTACGTGGGTCCCTTGGAGGGGCACCGCCTCGACCCCCTGATCAAGAATCTGGAGAATGTCCGCCAGTTGGAGGGGCCGGTCCTCGTCCACGTCCTGACCCAGAAAGGGAAGGGTTACCACTTCGCCGAAAACGACCCCTCGCGTTTCCATGGCATGCCGCCCTTCGACATCGACACGGGCGAGCCGGTCAACGGGGGACCGTCCCCCACCCCCCCCTCCTACACCAAGGTCTTCGGCCGGACCGTCGTGACCCTGGCCGAGGAAGACCCCCGGATCGTCGCGATCACCGCGGCCATGTCCGAGGGAACAGGACTCGACCAGTTCGCCGGGAAGTTCCCGAACCGGTTCTACGACGTGGGGATGGCCGAGCAGCACGGCGTGACCTTCGCCGCGGGGCTGGCCACCCAGGGTCTCATCCCGATTGTGGCGATCTATTCGACCTTCATGCAACGGGCCTATGATCAGGTGATCCACGACGTCTGTCTGCAGAACCTCCCGGTGGTCATGGCGCTGGACCGGGGCGGCCTGGTCGGCGCCGACGGCCCCACGCACCACGGCCTGTTCGATTTCACATTCCTGCGCACCGTCCCGAACATCGTCGTCATGGCCCCGAAGGACGAAAACGAGCTTCAGCACCTGCTCAAAACCGCCGTGACCTGTGGCGGCCCTGCCTCCCTGCGCTATCCCCGCGGGGCGGGTCTCGGCGTGCCCCTGGACGAGAAGCCCACGGCGATCCCCGTCGGCAAGGGCGAGATCCTCATGGATCCCCCCGCCGCCCGGATCGCGCTGGCCGCCATCGGTTCCTGCGTTTATCCCGCCTTGGCCGCCGCCGAGCGCCTCCTGTCCGAGGGGATCCCAGTCCGGGTCATCAACGCGCGCTTCGTGAAGCCCCTCGACGAGTCCCTCCTCTGCAGCGCGGCCGAGGAGATCGGGACCCTCGTCACCGTCGAGGAGAATGTCCGGATGGGGGGATTTGGAAGTGCCGTCCTGGAGCTGCTCGCAGAAAAGGGGATCACCGGCGTCCGCATCCGGTGCCTGGCTATCCCGGACGAGTTCGTCCAGCATGCGACCCAGAGGGAGCTTCGGAGTTTTTACGGGATCGATGCCGAAGGAATCGCGGCGGCGGTCCGCCAGATGCTGGCGCGTCCCTGACCGTTCAGCGCGATCCAGACGGGAAGCACAGGGAGAAGGTATTGAAAACACCAAGGATCCGCCTGGACCGCCTCCTCGTCGAACGGGGTCTGGCCGAGAACATCGAACAGGCGCAGGCCATGATCCTGTCGGGGGCCGTGATCGTCGCCGACCGTCCCCAAGACAAGGCAGGGACCCAGGTCCCGGCCGACGCCCCGGTCCGGATCCGGGGAGAGGAGTGCCCCTATGTCAGCCGGGGTGGTCTCAAGCTGCGGGGGGCCCTGGACGCCTTCAATCTCGCCGTGGAGGGAATGACGGCCATCGATGTGGGGGCCTCCACGGGCGGTTTCACCGACTGCCTCCTCCAGGCGGGAGCAGCCAAGGTGTATGCCCTGGATGTGGCTTACGGGCAATTGGCATGGCGGCTCCGGGAAGACCCGCGGGTCGTGCCAATCGAACGAATGAATGTCCGCCATTACGACGGGGCAGGGATAACCGGCCCCATCGACCTGGCCGTGATCGACGCCTCTTTTATCTCGCTCAAACAGGTGATCCCGCCGGTCCTGAAATGGATCCGGGACGAGGCCATCGTGGTCGCCCTTGTCAAACCGCAGTTCGAGGCCCGAAAGGCCGAAGTGGGGCCGCACGGCGTCGTCCGGGATCCGGCCATCCACGAGAGGCTCCTGGAGGAAATCGACCGTTTCTGCCGGGGACTGGGGCTCGAGGTCCTGGGGAGATGCGAGTCCCCGCTCACAGGGCCGGCGGGAAACCGGGAATTCTTCATCTGCCTCAGGAAGCCTTCTGAGAAGCCCCGGACAGAGGAAAGTCCATGAGCGTCAAACTGGCCAACACCGCAGGATTCTGTATGGGGGTGAGAAGGGCCATGGATATGGTCCTCGACATGGCCCGCCGCAAGGGCCATGAGGCGATCTTCACTTACGGTCCCCTGATACACAACCCCCAGACGATCGAGCTTCTCCGGAAGCGGGGCATCGTCCCGATCCGGAGTCTCGACGAGATCGCCAACACCCCTCCCGGTGCCGCCATGATCATCCGCACCCACGGCATCTCTCCTGCCGAGCGGCAGAAGATCAAGGAAAAGGGGTTCCGGATCGTTGACGCCACCTGCCCCAAGGTGGCCCACGTCCAGGCAATCATAAGGAAACACGCCGCCGCGGGGTATGCGGTCCTCATCGTCGGGGACAGGGAACATCCCGAAGTGAATGGCCTTTTTGGTTTTGCCGGGGAGAGGGGGATCGTCCTGGGCGCCCCGGAGGATGTCGAATGCCTCCCCGAACTTGAGAAGGTATGCGTCGTCGCTCAGACGACGCAGAGCATCGAGGAGTTTGCCGCGATCGTTGGGCGGATCCGGGAGAAATTCCCCGAGGCGGTCGTCTTCGACACCATCTGCGACTCCACGGAGAAACGCCAGTCGGAGATCAAGACCCTCGCCTCCGAAACGGATGCCGTCTTCATCGTTGGCGGACGCAACAGCGCCAATACCCGGCGTCTTGCGGAGTTGGCGAGACTCCAGGGGAAGCCCTCCTTTCATATCGAGACCGACGATGAGTTGAGGGGGATCGACATCAGCCCCTACCGCCGGATCGGTGTTTCCGCGGGGGCCTCGACACCCAACTGGATCATCGATCGGGTGATGGACCACCTCACCGACCGCCAGGGGAAACGGAAAGAAGTTTTCAGGCTCCTGTTCAAGGGCTGGGTCTTCACGGTCCGCACGGATATTTATTCCGCCACGGGCGCCGGATGCCTGTCCCTGGCCGCCACGCTCATCCAGGGTCTGCCCGTGAACCTCCTCCACCTCCTAACGGCCAGCCTTTACGTCTTCGCCATGCACATCCTGAACCGCTTCATCAACCGAAAAGCCAGCAGTATCAGCTCGTTTCGTGAGGAGTCCTACCTCCTTCACGAGAAGATCTACATCACCCTGGCGATCCTCTCCATGGTCCTGGCATTGAGCGCCTCCTTCGTCGCCGGCCCGGCCTCCTTCATCCTCCTGTTCGCCATCACCCTCCTGGGGCTCCTGTACACCGCCAACCTTTTGCCGCCAGGTTGGCGCTTCCAGAGCCTGAAGGACATCCCCGGTTCTAAGAACATCGCCACCGCCGTTGCCTGGGCGGCCGTGACGGCCCTTCTGCCGGGGATCGAACCGAGCCTGGTCCTCACGCCGAGGCTCGCGGTCGCCTTTCTCTTCACCGCGGGCATCGTCTTCATCCGTTCCGCCCTTTCGGACATCCTCGACATCCAGAGCGACCGCCTGATCGGCCGGGAGACCCTGCCGGTCCTCATCGGGGAAAAAAGGACCCTCCTCCTGATCGAGGGGACCTCGGTGGTCCTGCTGATGCTCCTCGTGGCGGCCCCCCTGGTCGGCTGGTCCACTTACGCCGGGTTCATCCTATCCACTTCCGTATTTTATATATGGATTTGTTTAAAACTTTATGATAAAAGGTCCGCGTTTTCCGGAGTCGTTCTGGAAGGACTCCTGGAGAGCAGTTACATCGTCGCCGGGGTGAGTGCCCTGCTGTGGTGGACGGTTTGGACGTGAGAGTCTCGGAAGGAGTATGGATGACGAGGGTATTGAAAGCATTGGCCCCCGCGATCCTGATCGTGGGGCTTCTGGCTTGTGGGGGCCTCCGTTATTCCCAACTGTCCCCTGAGGCCAAGGACTTCCATCCCAAAGGGATCCTTGTCCTTCCCGCCGAGGCCACAACCTTCGGCGAGGCCAAGGCGGACATCGACCGCCTCTTCGAGGAGGTTCTGAAAGAGAAGGGGTGGTTCACCGATGTCGTCGGGGGTGAGCAGATCGCACGTCGCCTCTCAACGGACGCAGAGTTGCGGCAAACCGTTGCGGAATACCTGGCCAAGCGCGACAAGGTCCACTTTTCCGATCCGGAGTTGAGCGGCAGGATCGCCGCCTTGACCGGAACTGAGGCCATATTGCTTGTCCAGGTCAATTACTGGAACTACACGGTCGAGGACGACACTAAAATGGCCAAGGTCAGCCTCGGCATCACCATGATCGAGGCCAAGACCGGAAAGACCATCTGGACGGCCGTCCACCAGCGGGTCAGCGACTACCTGCTGATCAAGCCGGCCCTCCCCGATGTGGCCAGAGGGCTCATCCGGGAGATGATCGGTTACATGCCGCACTAGCGGCCGGAACACGGGCCGCCGGAAAAGGCCAGGGAAGGAGTGACTCATGAAGGAAGCGGTACAAAAGGCGATCGACAAGATCAGACCCAATCTCCAGGCGGACGGCGGGGATGTGGAGCTAATTGACGTAGGAAACGACGGGGTCGTCAAAGTCAGGCTTGTCGGGGCCTGTCACGGCTGCCCGATGGCCCAGATGACCCTCAAGAGCGGAATTGAAAAATTCCTGAAACAGGAAGTCCCGGGCGTCCAGTCCGTGGTTTCCGTCTGAGAAGTCCGGACCGGTGGAAGCCGGGTCGAGGAATCATAAAACAACGAAAAAAGAAGGAGAAGACAACATGGCGTATATCATTACCGATGAATGCATTGCTTGCGGTTCCTGCGAAGACGAGTGTCCCGTCGAAGCGATCAGCGAGGGGGAAGACAAGTACACGATTGACCCCAAACTGTGCACGGATTGCGGGGCTTGCGCGGAGCAGTGTCCGGTAGAGGCGATCAAGCCCGGAGAATAGAAGCCGCATCGACACGACATGGCAAAATGATACGGGGGGAACGCCGCGCCGGAACGGTCCGCGGCATTCCCCCGTGTTTTATGGTATTGCTGGCGTTCCGAACCGATTTCCATCGGGACTCAGGATCTTTTTTCGACCCTGCCCCTCCTCGCTGCGCTGCCGGGAAAAAACTCGCGCAAAGGCGCTCAGACAGTTTTCCCGGCGGACGCTTCACTGCGGGGGCAGGGGCCCGGAAAAAATCTCCGAATCGTCCCTCATGAAAATCAATTCGGAACGCTGGGTTGATTGATGAGTATAGGTCATTCGGATATCGCATCATGATGGTTAAAGGGCTTTGAAAAGGCCGGGAAATGGGTAAATTTGTCACCTTTGAGGGCGGCGAGGGATCCGGAAAGACCACCCAGATCGGACTTGCCGTGGAGTGGTTGAAGGGACGCGGTATTCCGGTCTTGGCGACCGCCGAGCCCGGCGGAACCCCGCTCGGCAGGAAGATCCGGGAGATCCTGCTCAATCGGGGGCCAAGCGCCATCAGCGCCGAAACGGAGCTCCTGCTCTTTGCCGCTGCCCGTGCCCAGCACGTGCGGGAGACCATCCTTCCTGCGCTGGAAAAGGGTCAGTGGGTCCTCTGCGACCGCTTTGCAGACGCGACAGTCGCCTATCAGGGCTTCGGGAGGGGAATCGACATGGCCTTCATCCGCGCGCTGAACGCCTTCTCCTCCCTTTCGGTAAAACCGGACCTGACGCTCCTCATCGATCTGGACGTCAAGACCGGACTGGACCGGGCAGGGCGAAGGACAGCCGGCGTCCGGCCGGAAGAGGCGGAAGACCGTTTCGAGCGGGAGAACCTGGCCTTTCATGACAGGATCCGGGAGGGTTACCAGGTCCTCGCGGCCGAGGAGCCCCAGCGCTTCCGGATCATCGACGGCGCGGCGACAATCGAAGCGATACATCGCCAGATCTGCGGCTGTCTCCAGGAATTCCTACAGGCTTCAGGTGGCTAAGTTTTTGATGGGGTTTCCAACATGGCCTTCGGCGGGATCTACGGCCACGAAAAACCGATTTCAATCCTGAGAGGCGCCATGGAGAAAGGCCGCACCGCCCATGCCTATCTCTTCTACGGAATGGAAGGGGTCGGAAAGAGGACGGCAGCAGCGGCCTTTGCCAGGGCACTGAACTGCCTGGACCCGTCCCCCCCCTGCGACGCCTGCCTCTCCTGCCGAAAGGCGTTGCACCATCACCACCCCGACATCGTCACGATCGCCGGAGAAGGGCAGTTCATCAAGATCGGGGCGGTCAAGGAACTCCAGGAGCAGATGAAATTCAGCCCCCGGGAGGGCATCAGACGGGTTTTCATCCTGCCGGAAGCGGACCGGATGAACGCGGCGGCGGCCAACGCCCTCCTGAAGACCCTTGAGGAACCTGTGGCGGGCAACCTCCTCATCCTGACGACCTCGCGGCCCCACGCCCTTCCCATGACCATCCTTTCCCGGTGCCAGCACTTGCGTTTTGCCCCGTTGCCGCAGGAGGAAGTGGCGCGGTTCCTTCGGGACCGGGAAGACTTCGATGCTGAAGCGGCGGAGGTGGTGGCTGCCTCTGCAGGCGGCAGCATCGGCAAGGCGCTGGAGATGAACCGGGAGGATTTCCTGGCCATGAGAAAGGGGATCCTGGAGTATCTCTCTAGCGTCGATCCGGCCAATCCCATCCAGAGGCTTTCCCTGGCCGGCCGCCTCGGCGCGGAACGGGAGGAGATCCTTGAGAACCTCCGCATCCTCAGGACCTGTTACCGGGATGCCCTCGTCATGCGGGAGACCGGGGAGCCCCAGCGGCTGATCTTCCGGGACCAGACCGTTCTCGTCCAAGCCCTTGCCGATCGCCTGCCGGGGCGTAGCATCTTGGACAATTTGGCCATCGTGGAGGCCGCCATGAGCGCCATCGACCAGAACGCCAATAAGACATTGACATTGGAAACCATGGCGATTAAGCTGCTTTGACGAAAGCAAAAGGGTGACCAACCTTGAAGAATATTGTGGGTGTCAAATTCAAGAAGGAAGGAAAGATCTACAGCTTCCATGCGGCCGATCTGACCCTGACACGCGATGACCTCGTGATGGTCAGCACGGAAAACGGTCCGGCGATCGGCATGGTGGCGGCAGAGGTCCAGGCCGTACCGGACGAACAGCTGACCGCCAACCTCAAGAACGTCATCCGGATTGCCTCTGATGACGACCTGCGGACCTGCGAAAACAACCGCAAACTGGAACAGGAGGCCAAGCAGTTCTGCTCCCGGAAGATCGACGAGCGGCAGCTTCCCATGAAGCTGATCAGTGTGGAATGCCTCTTCGACAAGAGCAAGGTGATCTTCTATTTCACGGCGGGCAACCGCGTCGACTTCAGGGAACTGGTCAAGGATCTTGTTCAGAAGTTCCGGACGCGCATCGAGCTTCGGCAGATCGGCGCACGGCAGGAGGCCCGTATCGTCAAAGGGCTCGGAATCTGCGGGCGGGAAGTCTGTTGCGCGATGCTTCTGCAGAGTCTGGACCGGGTATCGGTCAAGATGGCCAAGGAGCAGAACATGTCCCTCAATCCCGAGAAGATCTCCGGACTCTGCGGCAGGCTGATGTGCTGCCTCGGTTACGAATACGATGGTTATCTGGAGATGAAAAAGGACATGCCCAAATGCGGCAAGCCCGTCCAGACCCCTCAGGGGAAGGGCAAGGTGCTCCGTCAGAACGCCCTGCAGGGAGAGGTCGTCGTCATCCTGGAGAGCGGGACCGAGGCGTCCTTCGAGACCAAGGACGTCCGACGCATCACGCCGGAGGGCCGGTAATGAGGTCGCCTTTTTCTGGGTTTTCAAAGGGTTTCTTAGAAAGGGAATGGAAGTCATGACGGGGAATACCTTCTATATCACAACGCCGATCTACTACGTCAACGCCTCACCCCACATCGGCCATGCCTATACGACGATCATCGCAGATGTCCTGGCCCGCTACCACCGCCTCCACGGCCGCAGGACCTTCTTCCTGACCGGAACGGACGAACACGGAGACAAGATCGCCGAGGCGGCCAGGAAGGCGGAGGTCACGCCCCAGGCCTACGCCGACCGGATCAGCGCCCAGTTCAGGGCCCTCTGGCCGGAACTGGCGGTTACCCAAGACTACTTCATCCGGACGACCGATGCCAACCACGTGGAGACGGTCCGGCGGATCCTCCAGAAGGTCCATGATTCCGGCGACATCTATTTCGGCCAGTACGAGGGATTCTACTGTGTCGGCTGCGAACGGTTCTATATGGACAAGGAACTTGTCGACGGGAAGTGTCCCCAGCACGAGACGGTCCCCGAACACCGCAAGGAGAGCAACTACTTTTTCCGGATGGGCAAGTATCAGGATTGGCTCATTCAGCACATCCAGGACCATCCGGACTTCATCCGTCCCGAGCGCTACCGCAACGAGGTCCTTGCCTTCCTGCGCGACCCCCTGGAGGACCTCTGCATCTCCCGGCCCAAGAGCCGCCTCACCTGGGGAATGACGCTCCCCTTTGACGATAACTATGTGACGTACGTATGGTTTGATGCGCTGATCAACTACCTTACGGGGATCGGCTATCCTGACGGGGATAACTTCCGGACCTTCTGGCCCGCAGCCGAGCACCTGATCGCCAAGGACATCCTCAAGCCCCACGGGATCTACTGGCCGACGATGCTCAAAGCCGCCGGGATCGAGCCCTACCGGCACCTCAACGTCCACGGTTACTGGAACATCGAGAAGAGCAAGATGTCCAAAAGCCTGGGCAACGTGGTCCGTCCGCTCGACCTCAAGGACAAGTACGGTCTCGATCCTTTCCGGTACTTCCTCCTGAGGGACATGGTCTTCGGCCTCGATTCCACTTTCTCCGAAGAGGCCTTTGTCCAGCGGATCAACTCGGACCTTGCCAACGACCTGGGAAATCTCGTCAGCCGGACGATGACGATGGCCGTCAAGTACACCATCGGCCGTGTGCCCGAAGCGCGGGTTGCCGTCGATGAGGACCGTATCCTCTGGGAAACCGCCTCGCGGACCATTGCCGAGGTGGAAGCGGGCTTTGCCGAGATGGCTCCTCACAAGGCCCTGATTGCGATCTGGGAGTTCATCAACGTCACGAACAAGTATATCGTCGAACGGGAGCCCTGGGTCCTGGCGAAAGACCCGGCGAACCGGGGCCGCCTGGAAACGATCGTCTACCACCTCCTGGAGGCCCTCCGCATCACGTCCGTCCTCGTTTCTCCCTTCATGCCGGGATCGGCCGCAAAGATCCAGGAGCAACTCGGCATCGCCGACGGGGCGGGTCAGGACTTTGCGAGCCTCGCGAACTGGGGCGGTCTGAAGGCCGGCAGTGAACTGAAACGGGGCGAGTCTCTCTTCCCCCGGGTGGAGCTCAAGACCGATCAGGCCAGACCGGAGTCTCCCAAAGCCGAGGTCCCGCCGATCAAACCGGAGATCACCTACGAAGAATTCGAGAAGATCGACCTCAGAGCGGCGAAGGTCATTGCCGCCGAACGGGTCCCCAAGTCGAGCAAGCTCCTGAAGCTGACCGTCGAGATCGACGGGGAACGTCAGATTGTGGCCGGAATGGGGAAGGATTACACCCCTGAGGAGATCGTCGGCAAGACCATCGTTGTCGTGGCGAATCTCAAGCCCGCCAAGCTTATGGGGATCGAGTCCCGCGGGATGCTCCTGGCCACGGACACCGAGGAAGGCCTCACCCTTCTGGGGTTCGACCGGCCGCCCAAGACCGGAGCCAAGATCCACTGAGAGAGGGGGAAGGGAACCTTCCCCGCCTTTCGAGACCGTCCGCTTTGCCCCTCAAGCCCATCGTGGAGATGACGCCGACCAGCTCAGGGTTGCCGCCTGAATAGGCAGGGGACGGGGGCCGTCGCAACGGCCCCGCGGGAGAGGTCGTTCTCGGAAAGTCATTCAAATTCATTAAGGAATCCCCCGAAGAAGGCCATTCCCGGACAGGGATGGTATTTCCCGGCGAATCAATACTTGACGGATCTGCGGGTCAATGCTATTGAAGGCCCGTTTCCACAAGCCCGCCATTCTTTTCGCCATACATCGACAACAAGCTTAGCGGAGGTCAACACCCGATGCAGATCGAGTTGAGCGATATCTCCAAGGCTTGGGGTGAGGTCAAAGCGGTCGACCGGGTGAGCTGCACCGCCACGGCGAGCGAACTCCTCGTCCTGCTGGGTCCGTCGGGATGCGGAAAGTCGACGATCCTGCGTCTCATCGCCGGCCTGGAGACGCTCTCGGGAGGGATCATCCGCATTGGGGGACGGGACGTCTCCCAACTGCCCCCGGCCAAACGCAGCATCTCCATGGTCTTCCAGTCCTACGCCCTGTTTCCCCATCTGAACGTGGCTGAAAACATCGTCTTCGGTCTCAAGGTGCGGAAGCTCGAAGCGGCGGAACGCAGGCGGCGACTGGGCCGCGTAACGGAACTCCTCGGCCTCCAGGGGTTGCTGAACCGAAAGCCCGCGGAACTTTCCGGAGGACAGCGGCAGCGCGTGGCCCTGGGAAGGGCCATCGTCAGCGAGGCCCCGGTCTGCCTGATGGACGAGCCCCTCTCCAACCTGGACGCCAAGCTCCGCCACGAGATGCGCCGTGAAATCCGTTCCCTGCAGCAGCGTCTGGGCATCACGATGATCTACGTCACCCATGACCAGATCGAGGCCATGACCATGGCCGACAAGATCGTCCTGCTCAACGCCGGCCGCGTCGAACAGATCGCCACCCCGGAAGAACTCTACGCCCGGCCGGCCACCCGCTTCACGGCCGAATTCATCGGCACACCGCCCATGAATCTGCTGTCCCTGGACGATCCCGATGTCTCCTCCTGGTTCCAGGCCCATCTGGCGTCCCAGTTTCCGGCCGGTTCCTGGCAATCGCTGACGCTGGGAGTGCGCCCCGAGGGGATGCACCTGGCCGAGGGAGGGGTTCCTGCAGAAGTCCTGGGCATCGAATACCTGGGAGCGGACAGCCTCATCGGCTGCCGGATCGGCCGTGCGGAATGCATCGTCCGGCAGAGCGGCAAGGTGCGTCTCGCCGCAGGTGAGAGAATCCAGGTCGCCTGGAAAGCCGCGGAGACCCATTTTTTCGAAAGGGAAAGCGGCCGGCGTTGGGAGCCCTCACGTGAGCGGCCGGACTCATAAGACCGAATCCATTGGAAATCCATCAAGGAGGTGTCACATGAAAAGAGGTTTGAGCAAAGCGTTCCTGTTCGCCTTTGCACTTGCATTCGTGCTCATGGGCGTGACAACAGCGACGGCTGCCGTCAATCTCAACATGTACTACCCCGTGGCCGTCGGCGGGCCGATCACCAAGGTCATCGACGGCATGATCGCGGATTTCGAAAAGGCCAACCCTGACATCAAGGTCAAGGCGGTCTACGCCGGAAACTACGATGACACCCGCGTGAAGGCCCTGGCCGCTCTCAAGGCCAATCAGCCGGTCCAGTTGAGCGTCCTCTTCTCCATCGATGTCTTTGAACTCATCGATCAGGGCGTCATCGTGCCCGTTGACGAGTTCGCCAGCTCGGCGGAGGACAAGAAATGGCTCACCTCCTTCTATCCGGCCCTGATGGAGAACTCCAAGGCCAAGGGCAAGACATGGGGGATTCCCTTCCAGCGCTCCACGATCGTCATGTACCACAACAAGGACGCCTTCAAGGAAGTGGGGCTTGACCCGAACAAGCCACCCACGACCTGGAATGAGATGGTTTCAGTAGCTCAGAAACTGACGAAGAAGGACGCCTCCGGCAACGTGACCCGCTGGGGTCTGCACATCCCCTCCACGGGGTACGCCTACTGGATGTTCCAGGCCCTCTGCATCCAGAACGGCGAGGTCCTGATGAACCTGGACGGCAACCGGACCTACTTCGACAAGCCGGCGGTCATCGAGGCCATGCAGTTCTGGCGTGACCTGGCCGTTAAGCACAAGGTGATGCCCGAAGGGACCATCGACTGGGGGACCCTGCGGCAGAAGTTCCTCGAGGGCGCCACGGCGATGATGTGGCATACCACGGGGAATCTCACGGCGGTCCGTGACGGGGCGAAGTTCAACTTCGGCGTGAGCATGCTGCCCGCCTCCAAACGCCTGGGTTCCCCCACTGGCGGCGGCAACTTCTACATCTTCAAGAAGGCGTCCGCCGAGGAACGCGCCGCCGCCCTGAAGTTCATCAAATTCATGACCGAGCCGGAGCTGACGGCGAAGTGGTCCATCGCCACGGGCTACACGGCCACCCGCGCCGACGCTTATGAAACCGACGTCCTCAAGAAGTACGTGGCTGAATTCCCTGCGGCAGCCGTGGCGCGCGACCAGTTCAAGTATTCCGTCGCCGAGTTCGCCACCCACGAGAACGCCAGGAACAAGAAGTTCCTAGACGACGCGATCCAGAGCGTGCTGACCGGTGGCAAGTCGGCCAAGGACGCCTTGACGTCCGCCCAGGCGCAGGCTGAGCGGGTCCTCAAGGCCTATCGGTAACCCTTCAGGCCGCCGCGCCTTGTGGTGCGGCGGCCGCACCCCCTCAAGCCCCGAGAGCCGCCGCTCCCCGGGTCCGCCAAAAGGCAAGGGAGAGGGGAAACGTCGCAGACGGGCCGTCATTCTGAGCCCGCCAGGGGTCCTCATGAAGTTGAAGCGTCACATCGCCGGGCAGGTATACGCATGGCTCCTCCTTTTGCCGGCGGCGGTCCTCATGATCGCCTTCACCCACTTCCCTATTGTCGGCGGGTTGATCTCCAGTTTCTTCTCCACGGCACGGGCAGGACGCCCCGCGAAGTTCATCGGGCTTGAGAATTACGCCTCCATGATCGCCGATCCCGTCTTTTGGCAGGTCCTCCAGAACAACGTCATCTACGCCCTGGGGGTGATCCCGATCAGCGTGAGCCTCGCCCTCTTCATGGCGATCTGCGTCAACGGCAAGCTCCCCGGGCGGGGCGTGGTGCGGGCGGCCTACTTCACGCCGACGATCCTGCCCATGATCGCTGTGGCGAACATCTGGCTCTTCTTCTACACGCCCCAGATCGGGCTCCTGGACCAGATCTGCGCCCTTTTCGACATCCCGAGCCGCAGCTGGCTGGGAGACACGAGAACGGCCCTGGGGTGCATGATGGTCCTGGCCGTCTGGAAGGACGCGGGGTTCTTCATGATCTTCTTCCTGGCCGCCCTGCAGGGCATCCCGCCTGAACTCGAGGAGGCGGCCCTGATCGAGGGCTCGGGCCGCTGGTATTATTTCCGCCGCGTGACCCTGCCGCTTCTCATGCCGACGATGCTCTTCGTCCTGGTCAACGCGACGATCAATTCCTTCAAGCTCGTGGACCACATCTTCATCCTGACCAAGGGCGGGCCGGACAACGCCTCGTCGCTCCTTCTGTATTACATCTACGAAGTGGCCTTCGGTTTCTGGGACACCGCCTATGCCTCGACACTCACGGTGGTGCTGCTGGTCATCCTGTGTGTGGCGGCCATCACCCAGTTTCTCTACATGGAAAAGAGGGTGCACTACCAATGATCGCACGGACGTCCGACTGGTCTCAGAAGCTGGAAGCGGCGGCGGCATGGCTGCTGGCCTTTCTGTGGGCGGCACCGCTCCTGTATGCCTTCTGGGCGGCCTTCCACCCCATGGATTTTGTCAGCCGCTTCGACCTCTCGGCGCCGCTGACCCTGGACAACTTCCGGAACGCCTGGAAGGTGGCCCCCTTTGCCCGCTACTTTTACAACACCTTCGTCCTGGTCTGCATCACCCTCATCGGGCAGTTCATCCTCTGCACCATGGCGGCCTACGCCTTTGCGCGCTACGAATTCCCCGGAAAGGATATCGCCTTTCTCCTGGTCCTGGTCCAGATCATGATCATGCCGGATGTCTTGATCGTGAAGAACTACCAGACCATCAGCTCCCTTGGATTGGTGGACACGATATTGGGCATCGGCCTGCCCTACATGGCCTCGGCCTTCGGCATCTTCCTCCTGCGGCAGGCCTTCAAGCAGGTCCCCAAGGAGTTGGTGGAGGCCGCCCGGGTCGAGGGGGCGGGATGGTTCTCGGTCCTCTGGAAGGTCTACATCCCCCTGGCCAAGCCGACCTATCTGGCCTACGGCCTGGTCTCGGTGAGCTACCACTGGAACAACTTCCTGTGGCCTGTGGTCATTACCAATTCCACGGAGACCCGGCCGTTGACGGTGGGGCTGTCCATCTTCGGGGCCCCGGAATCAGGGGTCAATTTCTCGGTCATCTCGGCCGGCACGCTCCTGGCCGTCTCGCCGCTCCTGATCGCCTTCCTGCTCTTCCAGCGACAGTTCGTCCAGAGTTTCATGCGATCCGGCATCAAGTAACCGCCGTTCAATCCATCCTGGCTAACCAGGGATTTCCGCCGACCAGTGAAAATCAAGGATGGGGTGCAGCATTCGAGCCCGGGGATAGGCGCCGCCGTACCGGCCATGTCCGAACCGCCCTCTCCGGAGTCCCTAAGGCAAGGCCGCGTCGTCGTCCGGGACGGCCATCTCGGCCAGCCGTCTCTCGATCTTCTTGTGGGTCAGAAACGACAGGACAAGGAAGGTGACGGCCAGGACCAAGAGCACGACGGCGATCGGCCGGGTGACGAGGATTGAGCCATGTCCGCTGGAGATGACCAGGGCACGCCGCAGGTTGCTCTCGGCCATCGGCCCGAGGATGAGCGACAGCAGGATCGGCGAAAGGGGAAAGTCGTAGCGCTGTAAGAGAAAGCCGGTGATCCCGAAGAGGATCGTCAGCCCCACGTCAAAGACGCTGCCGCGCATCGCATAGGAGCCGATGATCGACAGGACCAGGATCATCGGCATGAGGATCGAGTTCTCGATCATGATGACCTTTGCAAAGAACCGCATCCCGGCCATGCCGACGAACTGCATCACGAACTGGGCGACGACCATCGAGGCGAAGATCACATAAACGAGGTCTATGTGTTCCTTGTAGAGCAAGGGACCCGGCGGAAGGCCCTGGATGACGAAGGCCCCCAGGAGAACGGCCGTCACTGCATCTCCGGGAACCCCCAGGGAGAGGAGCGGGATCATCGCCCCGCCCTGGCAGGAGTTGTTGGCCGACTCCGTCGCGGCGACGCCTTCGACCAATCCCGTCCCAAAGAGTTCGGGGGTCTTCGAGGAACGCTTCGTATCCGCGTAGGCGATGAATGCCGCGATGTCCCCGCCCGCGCCGGGGATCGCCCCGACGAAAGTGCCGATGAGGCTCCCCTTGATCAGAGCCGATGTGGATCGCTTGATCTCACTCCAGCTGGGCAGGTACTGG
>JAJFUM010000162.1 GCA_021372415.1 Deltaproteobacteria bacterium | reverse complement strand
AGTCGGCCAAGGACACGCTGAAGTATCTGGCCGATGAGGAAGCCGGACACAAGGCCTTTCTTGTGAAGTGCAAGGACCAGATGTCCTGCGATGTGGTCCTGAGGCCCGATATGCCCGTGGACTACAAGGTTGCCGAGCATCTGAAACAGCCCGACATCAAGAAAATCATGAACTCCGAGGAGGTATTCCTCGTCGCCGCCAACCGCGAGTTGTACGCCCACAATTTCTACAAGGGTCTCGCGGAGCTCTGCCCCAAGGGGCCGGTGAAGGAACTGCTCCTGAAGATAGCCAGCGAAGAGATGAAACACAAGGAGAAGATGGAATACCTTTACACCAATACGGCCTTCGCACAGACGGAGGGAGGCTGAAAAGCAGTGATCGGTGGCTAGTGACAAGTGACCGGTGAAAGAAAAATCCCCCTCTGTCCCCCTTTAACAAAGGGGGATAAAAGGGGGATTTTCTTGCATTGTGGTTTGCGGCTCTTCTCCCTGCACGCTCGGCGCTCGGCGCTTCCCGCGTGTCAGTCCGTGAACACCGCCGAGGCATAAGTGACGGCGCTCGAGGTGGCCTCCTCCCGGTAGGTTTCGTAATCGAGCTGGATTCCGTTTTTCCCCGTCATGAGCTCGGCCAGCAGGACAAGTGCGGGCAACCCGCAGACCTTGTAGCGGTCCCTCGTCCCGGCGGCATTTTCGTAGATGGCCCGCCCGTTTCCGTCGAGCAGGGAATCCAGGATGAGCCGGTCGTTGGCCTGCGCGCGCTCCAGGATCGACTCGGCGGGCACCCTGTCGCCGAACTTGAGCCCCACGTGTGAGAAGTCCACCCCCGCCACGAAGAGAACCTTTCCCCGCTTTTTTACCTCTGCCCGGATGGTTTCCACGAACCCGAGGAAGCGGCTGTCCTCCAGGGGACTCTTCCGGGCAAAGAGGTGCTCGTGGATCCCGCCGCATAGAATCGGCACGATCGGAGTCCCCTGCAGGTAGTGATGAAGGAAGATCGCCTGGAACTCGATGGAGTGTTCGGTCTTGTGCCCGAAATCATGTGTCGCCAGGGTGCCGGGTCGCGCGCTTTTCCCCAGGGCCTCGACAAACCCCCGGTCCGTCCGGATCTCGCCGAAAGGCGTCATGTAGTTTTTCGGAGAAACACAGAACAGACCGTCCTGCTGGTTGTGGTTGATTCCCAGGATCACCGCAAGATCGTATTGCCTTCCTTTCAGGTGCCTGTAGGCGTTCACGTACGTGCTCCGCGCCACGCGGATGTCGATGTGGGGGGCGACGACGGCATGGATTTCAGGCGGGTGCCATTCCGGCGGGGGCAGTTCGCTCTCCGACTCCTCGATGAAACGGGCCAGTTTCTCCGGATCGGAGTCGTAGGACTTGCCGGCATGGACACACAGGCGCCGCTCCTGCCGGGAAAAGGCCGTAAAGAGCGAGTCCATTTCCCGCCGAAAGGTTTCACTGTTCAAAAGAAAAGCCCTGTCGAGGCTGCCGAGGAAGCCTTCGATGTCCGAGAGAGAGACCAGGCGTCCCCCGCTGCGGTTCATGAGCTCCCTCTGGATGTCCCGGATCTCGTGCCGGCCATCGAGCATCTGCAGAAGCGGCAGCGCGCCCGCATCGACGGCGATGCGCTGGTCGCCCAGGTCGTGGGGGTCCTGGAAGACGATCATCCGGCGGCCCTCGACGAGGGTCATGACCAACTGGATGTCCGTTCTCAGGGCGGGTTTTTCAATCATGGCAACTCCCGGGGGCCAACGTAACCCATCGAAAGGGTGAATGCAAGGAAGCTTTGCCGCGAGCGCCCCTGCGTATGCAAGGCCTGGGATCTGTGATATATGGTACAAGAAGATAAGAGGGTGCGAGGGTAAGAAAAGCAGACAATCACAAAGGCCTGGCTGCATGACCTCGAATCCGAGGGCTTGTCCAACCTTCTTACCTTCTCAACCTCTCACCTTCTTCTTTCTTGCAATCGGCCGCAACCAGAAGGACAGGGCGATGAGCGCAAGATAGACCCCTGTGGCGTAGGTGATTTTTTCCAGGGTGACGTTGTCCACATAGATGAGCCGCTCGATCGTCTCGATGATGAATTTCCCCGAGTAGACCTCCGCCCCGCGCCCCTCCGATTTGAGCCAGACTTCGAGATACGTGAGGGGGCAGATGGAGCGGGTCACCTGCATCAGGACCATCCAGATCACGGCGGCAAGGTGGATGAGGCGCCACCGGGCGCTGTTGAGCCACAAAAAGACAGGGAAGCCCAGGATCACGAAAGCGATCCAGAGGAAGTGGATCACGATGACGATGTCTGCGGCGATCGGGTAGAACATGGCATGCTACGGCATTTGGAAAATGAGATTCTCTCAAAAAATCATATCACAGAGGAGGGATAACATGAAAGCCCTCGTCGCTTTTTCCGTCTGCGTGACCGTGGTGCTTCTGGCATCCATGAGCCTCAGGCCAGATATCGCCGACGGCTGGTTTTTCGGCAGGCAGCCCACTCCGAAGGATTTCGAAACGCTTCGAGAGTCCATGGTCAACGACCAGATCGTTGCCCGCGGGGTCCGCCAGGAGGCGGTTCTCAAAGCCATGCGAAGCACCCCCCGCCACCTCTTCGTGCCGGAGGATCGCATGCCCTCGGCCTATGAGGACAGGCCCCTGCCGATCGGTAACGGCCAGACGATCTCCCAGCCCTACATCGTGGCTTACATGACGGAGATCCTGCAGCCCGATGGTTCGGGGACGGTCCTCGAGGTCGGCACCGGTTCCGGTTATCAGGCGGCCGTCCTCTCGCCCCTCTACCGGAAGGTGTATACGATAGAGATCATCCCCGAGCTGGCCGAATCGGCGAAGGCCCGTCTCCGGAACCTCGGTTTCAGCAACGTGGAGGTCCGGACGGGGGACGGCTATGCCGGATGGCCCGACAAGGCGCCTTTCGACGCCATCATGGTGACGGCCGCAGCCGGGCACATTCCGCCGCCCCTCATTGCCCAGTTGAAGGCAAAAGGGCGGATGGTTATCCCCGTGGGCAGCCCCTCCATGATCCAGCATATCATCCTGGTCGAGAAGGATCAGAAGGGAAACATCACGACGAAAAGCCTGTTGCCCGTCCGGTTTGTCCCACTGACGGGTGGACGCTGAGAAATAGTGAGGGTAAGAAGGTAAGTTTTCCAACCTTCACACCTTCTTGACTTCTCAACTTCCTCTTTGACCACAGGTCCGGCAGCCCGGCACAAAAGTTGCTTTAATGTTCACGGGTTGACATTATGCAAAACAGACAAACAGTCACGGATGACCGGGCGGCGCAGTTCCTATCGCGCATCGAGGCGGCAAGGAACCTCCCGTCGCTTCCCCAGGTGCTCCTCAAGCTCATCGAGGCTTGCAGGAACGAGGAGATGACCATCCGGGACATCGCGCAGATCGTCAGCGGGGATTCCGCCCTCTCGGCGAGGATCCTGGGGATCGTCAATGCCCCCTTCTACCGCCGTGCGGAGAAGATTGTCCGGATGGATGACGCCCTGTTCCAGTTGGGGCGCGACGCCGTGCGCAGCATCGCCATCAGC
>JAJFUM010000359.1 GCA_021372415.1 Deltaproteobacteria bacterium | reverse complement strand
GGCCAGGTCCTTGATGACAGGAGGCGGACAGGCTCTTCCCGTCCGTCGGTACTCCGGGATGGGGCGGAGGTGAGACGGTAAGGGTGTCGTGACTGCAGGGGGCCGATCCAGAGCGACCGTTTCAGTGCATCGCCGGTACGGGAAAAACCCCTTCGAAGGCCTCCCGCAGGGGGATGGCGAGGCGGTCCATGGCCCGGTTCCACATCCCTAGGTCCGTATCGACATGGAAGACCTCCCGATGGGTCAGGGAGGCCCGCCGGACGACCTCGTTCGGCAGGATAGCGCTATCCATGGCATAAAGGGGCGCCGCCGCGCACAGCAGGCCCATCATGATGCCCGTCGCCAGAAGCCCTCTCCCGATTACGAACATTCCTCCCACCGAACCGACCGTGCCGATTTCCCCCCTTTCATGCCTCGTTGTCAAAGGGACATAGGGCTGCCCGTTCTTCCATTCCGCGCCGTTTCCGTCCCGCCGGGCCACGAAAACCGGGGCCTCCCGCGACTTCCGGCTGCTCGGCCGGGGGAAACGTCTTGACTTTGTAGGGCGATCTTCATATCCTTTTCTCGTACTCCGTGGTTTTGATCCGTAAAGGAAAGGTTCTATGCTCTACTATCTCAAGCGCCTTCTGCCGGGCATCGGTCTGATCGTCCTGGCCGCCCTGGTCCTGCTTATCGCCGATCATGCCCAGCGCAGCGCCACCCGGGCGGAAGCGCCGAAGATCGCCATCTTTCAGTTTTCCTCCCGGCCGGTGCTGGACGACTGCGTCGCCGGAGCGGTCGACGGCCTCAGGGCCAGTGGGATCGTTCCGGACCGCGACGTCAAGATTCAATTCTACAACGCGGAGAACGATCTGGCCACCGCCAACTCAATGGCCCGGGCCATCCTTCAGGATGGAAACCGGCTGGTCATCACCTTTAGCACTCCCTGCCTGCAGGTGATGGCGAACGTGAACAAGGATGGGAAGATCGTCCACCTGTTCGGTGCAGTCACCGATCCCTTCGCCGCCGGCGTGGGGATCTCCCGGAAGGGCCGTCCGGCCCATCTGGCGGGTCTTGGGACCTTCCAGCCCGTCCGGGAGACCTTCCAGATGGCCAAGCGGCTCAACCCCGCCCTCCGCACAGTGGGCGTGGTCTGGAACCCCGGAGACGCGGCGTCGGAGGCCTGTCTCCAACTGGCCCGCGACGAGTCCAGGAAGCTGGGGGTCACCCTCAGAGAGGCCCAGGTCGAGGCCTCCTCCGGGGTCGCCGAGGCGGCTGCCTCGCTGACTGCCCGGGGGGTCCAGGCGCTCTGGGTCGGGGGCGACAACACAGTCGAGATGGCGGTGGAATCCCTGGTCAAGGCCGCGCGTCAGGCGGGCATCCCGCTCTTCTGCAACGCTCCCACCCACCTCCAGGCGGGCGCCTTCGTCGCCCTCGGCGCGGACTACCGGGAAGTCGGGCGGCTGACCGGCGATCTGGCGGCCCGGGTCATCAAGGGACTCGATCCCGCCTCGGTTCCCGTGGAGAACGTCGTGCCGCGGCAACTGGCGATCAACCTCGCCGCGCTCAAGGGGATGCGGGAGAAGTGGACGCCGGACAGCGCGACCCTGGCCGAGGCCGCCATCCTGATCGATGCCGAGGGGAAGTCGGTGCGCTCACCCGCATCGGCCCAGCCGGCGCAACCGAAACCGGCCCCGGCGCAGGCCAGGGTACAGGCGGCAGCCCCCACCCTGGTCCCCGCCGCGGCTCCCAAGGCGACCCCACCAGCGAAGCTCTGGAAAATTCAGCTTCTGGACTACACGGATTCCATCAATGTCGAGGAGACCCATGCGGGCCTCTTCGCCGAGTTCAAGGCGCGGGGGCTCGTCGAGGGCAGGGACTACGAGCTCAAGCGGCACTCCGCCCACGGCGACATGGCGGTCCTCAACGGGATCGTTGATGCCGCCGTCAACGCCAAGCCTGATCTGATCATCACCACCTCCACCCCCACCCTCCAGCTTGCGGTGGGGAAGGTCAAGCGGATTCCCGTCGTCTTCACGACCGTGGCTGACGGCGTCCAGGCCGGGGCCGGCGAGAGCAGCACGAAGCACCTGCCCAACATCACCGGGTCCACCGTCATGAGCGATTTCGACGGCATGATCAGAGTGGTGCAGGAGTATTTCCCGCAGGTCAGGCGGGTCGGGACCCTCTTTGTGCCGAGCGAGATCAATTCGGTGCGCTACAAGGACGAGCTTGAAAAGGCCGCGGTCAGGCACGGCCTGGCCCTCGAGGCCGTGGGCGTCGCCACGACCGCCGAGGTGGCGGACGCCGCCATGGCCCTGACCAGCAAGGGGGTGGGGGTCGTCACCCAGATCTCGGACAACATCACCGGGAGCGCCGTTCCGGCCATTGCTGAGGCGTGCCGCAAGGCGCGGGTCCCCCTGTTCGGCTTCGTCAGCGGGACGATCAAGGCGGGGGCCGCCGTGGTTGTGGCCCGGGATTACCAGGAGGGAGGCCGGGACGCCGCCCGGATCGTGGCGCGGGTCATGAAGGGGGAGCATCCCGCCGGGATTCCCTTCGTGCCGCTCAGCCGGACCATGATCCTCGTCAACCCCAGGAATGCCGAGCTCTTCGGGATGAAGGTCCCGGAGGCCCTCCTGAAGCGGGCGGACAAGGTGGTGAATTGAAGTCTTTGCGCGTCCCGTCTCCGGGACCCTTCGCAGGGCCGTCCTGGATGCGGGATTTCGGAACTTGGATCACGGGGACTATGTTCGATGGAGATTGAACGGATACAAGAGTCGGACGGCGCGGTGGTGAAAATCTCCGGACGCCTGGACGCCCATTGGTCGGATCAACTTGACCGTGAACTGGCTGAGACCGTCCGGGGAGGGGCCCGCCGCATCGACCTGGACATGGAACGGATCGATTACCTGAGCTCGGCGGGGATCCGGGTCCTGATGAAGTTCTGGAAGGAGCTCAAGGCCATCCAGGGAACCTTCCGGATCCTCACGCCCTCGGCGAACGTCCGGACCGTTCTGAAGATGTCGGGGATGCTGACCCTCTTCGAGGGAAAGCGCGAGCGCGAGGCCCCTGCGAGGACCGAGGAGGCCCGGGCGGCCGCACCGGAAGAGCTCCGGGCAGAGGACGGCCGCTTTTCCGTCTATCACGTGGCTCCGGAGTCCCGTCTGGCGCTTCGCATGGTGGGCAGTCCCGAAAGGCTGACCCAAGGCGGCTATGGGGCCGCCGATGTGGAGGAACTGACCCTCCCGCGGGACTCGATGGCCCTGGGGATCGGTGCCTTCGGAACGGACTTCGTCGAGTGCCGCTCCCGGTTCGGTGAGTTCCTGGCCCTGGGTGGGGGCGCCATCACCCTGCCGACGGACGGTTCCGGGACGCCGGACGACCAGGTCGCCCTCGGGGACTACGTGCCGAAGGTCCAGGCCGTCTATGCCGCTCTCGTCCAGGGGGCCTTCGCCCACTTCTTCCATTTCGGGCCGGAAGAGGCCGGGGACGCCTCCCTTCCGCTCTCCCGGCTCGTTGCTATGGCCTTTTCCCTTTGCAGCGCGGAGCGCATCGGTCTGGCCCTCATTGCCGAGTCGGACGGTCTGGTCGGCGCCCAACTCAGGCGGCCTCCCGTCGAGGAGGATTACGCCTTCCCCTTCGCGTTTCCCGGGGTGCGCGACTGGCTCTCCATCACCACCGAAAGGGCCTATCCACGGACCCTGGCCCTCGTGGCCGGGATCGCCGCGAAAGGCGACGATCCGCGGCTTGACCCCTTCCTCCGGCCGCTGGGGGACGGGTCCGGGATTTCGGGGCACTTCCACGCGGCGGCCCTTTCCTACCGCGCGCTTCCCAGCGGCCTCCTTGACCTGCCGAAGATGGCTACAGACCTGCTGGAGACCCAGAGCATCCAGGGAGTCCTTCACCTGCTCAACGACACGAGGGACATCGTCGGGATCGGGGAGAGCCTCTTCATCCGGGGGATGGCGTGGACGGGACCGCTGGAGATGGTGCCGCCGTCTTCGCTTTCAGGAGGCGCGCGATGAACCTCCTTGTCGGATCCCTCACCATCGGCCTCATCCTGTCGCTTCTGGCGATCGGCGTCTACATTTCGTTTCGGATCTTCAACTTCGCGGACATCACCACCGACGGGTCGATTACCCTCGGGGCCGCTGTCGCGGCGGTCCTGCTCGTGGCCGGATGGAACCCCGTTGCGGCAACCCTCGCCGGGGCCTGCGCGGGGTTCCTGGCGGGGCTTGTGACGGGCATCCTCCATGCGCGCTTCAAGATCCACGCCCTCCTGGCGGGGATCCTCGTCATGACGGCCCTCTATTCGGTGAACCTCCGGATCATGGGAAAGAGCAACGTGTCGCTCATGTCGACGCCGAACCTGACCAACCTCGCCGAGGATCTGGGGGCTCCTTTCTTCGGCAGGGGAACCTTCCTCGATCTGGCTGGCTGGTCCCTGGCCTCCCGAGACGCCTCGATGCTCCTGGGGGCCTTTGCCGTGATCCTCCTGGTGGCCGGGGTCGTTTATCTCTTCTTCAGGACAAACCTGGGGACCGTCATGCGGGCGACCGGCGACAACGCCCAGATGGTGAAGGCGCTCGGGAGCGACACGGGCCTCATGATCATCCTGGGGCTGGGGATCTCCAACGGCCTGATCGCCCTGTCCGGGGCGATGCTGGCCCAGTACCTGGGCTTTGCCGACGTCCAGATGGGAATCGGGATGGTGGTCTGGGGACTGGCGAGCGTAATCATCGGCGAGTCGCTGGTCCGTTCGAAGCGCCTGGGGATTGCGATCTGCGGGGCGGTGATGGGTTCGATCCTCTTTCGGCTCCTGGTGGCAATCGCCCTGCGGTTCGGGCTGAACCCCAACGACCTGAAGCTGGTCACGGCCCTCTTCGTCTTCGTTGCCCTCGTGCTGCCGCATTGGTTCTCCCGTCTCGCGGAGCGGAAAGGAGGGCGCGCCCGTGCTTGAGATCATCCGCTGCTCCAAGACCTTTCAGAAGGGGACGGCCAATGAGGTCCGCCCCCTGAGGGACGTGAGCCTGACCGTGGGGGAAGGGGCCTTCGTCGTGGTCATCGGGACGAACGGTTCGGGGAAATCCACGCTCCTGAACGCCGTGGCCGGGACTTTCCCTCTCGACGAGGGGCGGATTCGCCTCGGCGGACGGGAGATCACCAAGTGGCCCGAGCACCGACGGGCCGCGCTCATCGGGCGCGTCTTCCAGAACCCCTTCAGCGGCACCGCCCCGGGCATGACGATCGCCGAGAACCTGGCGATGGCGGTCCGCCGCGGACGGTTCCCGGGGCTGGGGTGGGCGCTGGACCGCCGGACCCTGGAGACCTTCCGCGAGCGGGTCTCGACGCTCCACATGGGACTGGAGGACCGCCTCGACACAGAGATCGGCGGCCTCTCCGGGGGGCAGCGTCAGGCCCTCACGCTCCTGATGGCGACCTGGCAGCGGCCGGACCTGCTGCTCCTGGACGAGCACACCGCGGCCCTCGACCCCCGGAGCGCCGACCGGATCATCCACATGACCCGCGAAATCGTGACCCGAGAGAAGCTCACGACCCTGATGGTGACGCATTCCATGACCCAGGCCGCCAACCTCGGCGACCGGCTGATCATGATGCACAAGGGAGAAATCATCCGCGATTTTTCCGGCGCCGAGAAGCAAAGGCAGCGGGCCGCCAACCTCCTGGCCCATTTCGACGAGGTTCGCCGCCGGGAGCTCCTCGATCAGGGCGCCGCAGACCTCCTGAAGGAGATGTACGTTTGAAGCCCCGCCGGACTTCCTGCGGCCGCCGGGAAAGGGGGGCCGCAAATATCGAGACATGTCGGAGGACGCCATGGTGAAGAAAGCGAAGTCGCCGCAACTGCCCCATCCCTACGGAGCACCCATCGACCTGGCCGCCGCAAAACGGCTTGCCCAGGCCGCTGTTGGGGAGGCCGTCCGGATCGGGATGAACGCCGTCATCGCCGTCGTCGATGCGGGGGGCCATCTGGTCTACCTGGAGCGTTCCGACCGGGCCCAGGTCGCCAGCGTCGAGGTCTCTATCCACAAGGCCCGCTGTGCCGTGGCCTACAAGAGGCCCACCCGGTTCTTCGAGGAGGCGGTCAAGGGGGGATCCGTCCATTCCCTGAGCCTTGACGGCGTCATCGCCGTCGACGGCGGCCTGCCCCTCGTACAGCGCGGCCGGATCGTGGGTGCCATCGGCGTTTCCGGCGGCCTGTCCGAGGAAGACGGACGGGTCGCCGCCGCAGGTGCCGCGGCGCTGCCATAGGAGGTCGGAGGCCCGCCCCGTCGTTCGGGAGGTTCTTATGAGCTCGGAAATCTCGAAAAAAAAGGAGCTTGAGGAGAAGCTGCTCCGCCTGCAGCAGGAGATCGCCGGGCTGAAGGATTCCCTGTCCCTGAAAAAAGTCCGGGGGGACGGGGCGGCCGCCGGGGAGAACCGCGGGAGGCTGGAACTCGTTCTGGACGGAGGGGATCTGGGGAGCTGGGACTGGGACATTCCCTCAGACATGAACCGCATCAACGAACGGTGGGCAGAAATGCTGGGGTACCGCCTCGAGGAGATCGAACCCCGGTACGAGGGGTGGGAGAAACTGATCCATCCCGACGACCTGACGCGGGTGCGCGAAACCCTTGCCGCCCATCTGGAAGGAAGGACCGCCTTCTACGAGGTCGAGCACCGGCTGCGCCACAAGTCAGGGGACTGGGTTTGGGTCCTGACCAAGGGCAAGGTCACCGCCCGGGACGCCTCGGGCCATCCCCTGCGTATGGCAGGAACCCACCTGGACATCACCGAGCGCATCCGGGCGGAAGAGGCGCTTCGCAAGAATGTCCGGGAGTTCGAGGGGCTCATGAAATACATGGCCAACGCCTTCGTCGTCTGGGAGACGGTCTTCGGCGAAGACGGCAGGCTGAAGGACATCGTCTTCAACTATTTCAACGACGCCTATTCGCGCGTCTCGGGCCTGAAACTCGACGACGTCCGCGGCCGGGGCGTGCGGGAGATCTGGCCCGAGACGGAGGAGAGCTGGTACGAGGTCTACGGCGAGGTGGCCCTGACCGGAGTTCCGAAGACCTTCGAGATGTATCACAAGCCGACCCGGGGGCTTTACGCCTGTAACGCTTATCGGCCCTGGGATTCCAAGGACCGTATCTGCGTCGTCTTCGAGGACATCACCCAGCGCAGAGAGGCGGAGGGAGCCCTTCAGAAGACCAACGAGCTGCTCAAGGCGATCATTGAGGCGGCCCCTGTGGCAATCATCGGGCTGGACCTGGACGGGATCGTCCGGATGGTCTGGAATCCTGCGGCCGAGAAGATGCTTGGTTGGACCGCTCAGGAGGCGATGGGAAAGTTCCTCCCCACCGTGCCGACGGACAAGAGGGAGGAATTCCAGAAATACCGTGAATGGATGCGAAAGGGCCTGACGATGAAGGGGGTGGAGGTCCGACGGCAGAGGCGGGACGGCGTCCTCGTCGATTACAGCATCTACGCCTCTCCCCTCCATGATTCGTCCGGGAAGATCGTCGGCAACATTGCCGTGATGGTGGACATCACGGAACACAAACGGGCCGAGGCCGCTTTGCGGACCAGCGAGGAGCGATTCAAGCGGTTGGTCCAGAACTCCAGCGATGTCATCGCCATTCTCGACGAGAAGGGCACCGTGACCTCCGTCAGCGGGCCGAGCAAGGCGATCGTGGGCTATGAACCGGAGGAACTGGTCGGGACCCATGCCTTCGATCATATCCATCCCGGGGACAGGGAATCGACGCTGAAGACCTTCACCGAGGGCGTGGCGCAGGCCGGTTCGACCCACCGGTGGGAGTACCGCTTCCGCCACAGAGACGGGAGTTGGGTGGTCATGGAGGCCGTGGGGACCAACCTGCTCAAGGACCCCGTGGTCAAGGGAATCGTCCTGAACATCCGGGAAATCACCGAGAGAAAGGACGCGGAAGAGGAGCGGAACAAACTCCAGGAACAACTCCAGCAGGCCATGAAGATGGAGGCCGTGGGGCGACTGGCAGGCGGGGTGGCCCACGACTTCAATAACCTGCTCACGGTGATCCACGGCTACGTCGAGCTCGCCCGAATGAAACTCACGCCGCCCGATCCGCTGCTCAAAGCCATTGATGGGATCCACCGGGCCGCCGAGAGTGCGGCCGCCCTGACCAACCAGTTGCTCGCCTTCTCGCGCCGGCAGATCATCGAACCGAAGGTGCTCAACCTCAACGATCTGATCGAAGGCTTGGCGAAGATGCTTACCCGGCTGATCGGCGAGGACATCGAGCTCAAAATAGTCCTGGCGGGAGTGCTGGGATCCGTCCGGGTGGACCCTGGTCAATTCGAGCAGGTCCTGGTGAACTTGGCCGTGAATGCCCGGGACGCCATGCCGAACGGTGGAAGGCTGGTCATCGAGACGGCCGACGTCGAGCTGGACGAGGAGTATTGCTCGCGCCACCCCCAGATGCAGCCCGGGAGGTACATCCAACTGGCCATGAGCGACACGGGACACGGCATGGGCGAAGAGGTGAAGCGGCACCTCTTCGAGCCCTTTTTCACAACGAAGGACAAGGGACAGGGGACCGGCCTGGGGCTGGCCACGACCTTCGGCGCGGTCAAGCAGGCCGGGGGTGCCATCGAGGTGTACTCGGAGGTCGATCGGGGGACGACCTTCAAGATCTATCTGCCGAGGGTGGAGGAGCAGGCCGAGCGGCTCGTCAAGGAGGCGCCCGACCTCGAACTGGCCCGCGGGAAGGAGACGATCCTTCTGGTGGAGGACGACGAGGGGGTGCGCGATGTCGCCCTGAACATCCTGGAGCATCTGGGTTACCGGGTCCTGACCGCCGCGAACGGGGGCGAGGCTTTTCTATTGGTGGAGAAGCACGCCGGGCCGATCGCCCTGCTCATGACCGACGTGGTGATGCCCGGGATAAACGGCCGGGAGTTGGCGGAGCGCCTTCTCAGGCTCAAGCCCGATATGAAAGTGCTGTTCACTTCGGGCTACACGGAGAACGTGATCGTCCATCACGGCGTGGTGGACAGGAACCTCAACTTCATCGGGAAGCCCTATTCCATGCAGGCCCTGGCCAGGAAGATCAGGGATGTCCTGGATCAGGCGAACCGGGGGGAACGGCGAGGAGACCACAATGGGTGACCGGCTTGCGGTCTTGGGAATCTACGGCAGCCCTCGGAAGGGGGGCAACACCGAACTGCTGATCGAGGAGGCCCTGAGGGGGGCTGAGGCGGCGGGGGCCCGGGTGGAACGGGTCCGCCTCGCCGAGATGAGGATCATCCCCTGCCGGGAGTGCCTGAGCTGTTACCGGGACGGAAATTGCGTGATCGCCGACGATATGCAGGGTCTCTACAAGCGCCTGCTGGAGGCGGACCGCATCATCCTGGCCTCGCCGATCTTCTTCTACGGGATCACGGCCTGGGCCAAAGCCATGGTGGATCGCTGCCAGGCCCTCTGGGCGAGGCGGTATATCCTCAAGGACGAGACCCTGAACCGGGAGGGGAGGCGGGGACTCTTCATCTCCGTGAGCGGGACCAAGGGGAAGCGGAGCTTCGAGGGTGCCGTCCTGACGGTCCGGTATTTTTTCGACGCCTTCGGGGTGGCCTATGCAGATGACCTGCTGGTCCGGGGGATTGACGCCTGCGGAGACATCCTGAAGGAACCCGAGGCGCTCCGGCGGGCCTTCGATGCCGGAAAGGGGTTAGTGGCCGGGGGGACTGATCCGAAGATCTGACCGTTCAGGGCATCGTCGCGATCAGATATCCCGGCGAAGAGGCGCCCCCACAGGAGGGAGGCGCTTCACTTCAACAAGGTCAGCGATAGCCGGTTCATCCGGAGGACGGCCTGAACCGGTCCCGACGGCGGGGTCCTGTCCATCTCCCCCTCCTGCGAGCGGATCAGCGCAACGGCCCGGCATGCCGATGCTGGGGTCGCTCGGGGTATCTGTGCATCGTCCGGGACATCACCCGGTAGAAGCAGCTCAAGGATGAGCTGCGCAACCTCCCGCCCGGGGACGAATTGATCCCCTTCTTTTTTTCTTCCCTTCTCCTGGTCTCTCGAACGGTCGGACGGCGTTTCGCGCCGTCTCTCTGTCGAAGCGGAGTCTGTGTCCGACCCGCGGAGACCAGACCGTGCAGTTGGTGATCCTCGCCGGCGAGAGCCATCCACCCTTTAGAACCTCCTTGGATACTATTGACACACCTGGATACCCAGGGTGGGTATTTATTGCCCAGCCTGGGACGGAGGGTAATCTTTAAACACGGTGCCGAATGGCCCGACAAGAGATAAATACATGTAATTCAACAAGTTACGATGATTTTTGGCATGTTTATTGTAAGGATGCGGGGCGGGTTCACCGTTTGAAAAACAGCAAGGATGGTAGAATGAAGACAATGAACCGAAGAGTATGGATCCCCCTTTCGATCGCAGTCCCGGTTCTGCTGGGGCTGGGACTGCTGGCCCGTCACCTGTTCTTTTCCGGCGACCGGATGGCGTATATCACGGCACCCGCCATCCGGATGGACCTCGAACAGACCGTTTTGGCAAGCGGCACCCTGAAGGCCTTCAGGAGCGTCGAAGTCGGGGCGCAGGTGTCGGGACAGTTGAAGACGCTGCATGTGGCCCTGGGCGATCGGGTCAAGAAGGGACAGCTTTTGGCGGTCATCGATCCGGTTCTCCAGCAGAACACCCTGAAGGATGCGGAGGCCCAGGTGGACAATCTCAAGGCCCAGAAGCGCTCCAAGGAGGCCCTCCTGAAGGAGTATGAAGCCGCCTATCGGCGTCAAGCCCGGATGGTCGCCGAGGATGCCTCCTCCTCCGCGGACCTGGAGAGCGCGCAGGCCCAACTCGAGAGCACGCGTGCCGACATTTCCTCCCTGGATGCGCAGATCATCAAGGCGATCATCGCCGTGGACACGGCAAAGGCCAATCTCGGCTATACGAAGATCGTTGCGCCCATCGACGGGGTCGTCCTTTCCGTCAGCATCGAGGAGGGGCAGACCGTGGTTTCCACCCAGACCGCCACCACGATCCTCACCTTGGCCGATATGGATACGATCACGGTCAAGGCGAAGATCTCGGAGGCGGATATCACCAAGGTCAAACCGGGCCAGACGGTTTACTTCACCCTGATCGGCGATACCGAAACGCGGTATTACAGCCGTGTACGGGCCCTAGAGCCTGGTCCCGCCTCGACCACCTCGACCACCTCCAGCACCTCCGGGAGCAGTTCGAGCAGCAGTTCGACCAGCAGCTCGGCGATCTATTACAACGGGTTGTTCGAGATTCCCAATCCCGATCACAAACTGCGGGTTTCGATGACCGCCCAGGTGTTCATTGTTCTGAACGAGGCGAAACAGGCCCTGTGCATCCCCGCGTCGGCCCTCGGCGACCGGCAAAAGGACGGTCGCTACCC
>JAJFUM010000143.1 GCA_021372415.1 Deltaproteobacteria bacterium | reverse complement strand
CCCGGTAACGAGCAGGTAGGTGATCGGGTAGTAGTGGAGCGTAAGGGTGATCACGATCGGGACGAACCCGTAGGCGAGCCAGTCCGGCGGGACGATGCCGAAGAGCCAGGAGCAGATGCCCACGGCGCCGCCGATCCGCTCGTTCTTGAAAAAGTCGAGCCAGGCCAGGGCCAGCGTGTAGGAGGGAAGCACGTAGGGAATGATGGCAAAGACGGCGATCGTCTTCCGGAAGGGCATGTCGGTCCGGACGACCAGCCAGGCCATCAGCCCTCCCAGGAGCATGGCCGCAAACGAAATGGTCAGCGAGGTGGCCAGGGAGTGGAGAAGCGGCCGGTAGAAGATGTTGACGCTCAGCGGGCTCGCGAAAACGCGCAGGTAGTGGAAGAAGGTCCAGGCCCCCGGCTCGGCGCTGCGGCTCATGCGGCGGTCCGCCTCCTGCCAGACCGCCGTGTCGTGGACCAGTTGCAGAAAAGGGACGACGACAAGCCCCGCGAGGATTACCACCAGCAACAGCCCCAGGATCACCTGGGGCTGCCTCAGCTTCAGCCCCAGGCGGTTGAGGAACGGGCTTGTCATATCCATGTTCAACCCGCCGAAAAGGGTCTTACTTCAGATTCGCCAGCCAGAAATCGCGGATCTCCTGGCCATGGTCCCAGACAAAGGCCGCATCGGCCATCCAGATGTTCATCTGCCCCAGGGTCTTGGAGCCCTTGGGCGCCGGCTGGTCGGTGCGGACCGGTGTGTTCCCCAAGACAAAGTAGGGTTTGTAGCCCTGCCCGCCTTTTTCGTCGCCCATCATCCAGCGGGTCATCAACTTCGCCGCGTTGGGGTGTTTCGCCCGGTTGACGATGGCGATGATCACCTCCGTGGCAAACCCCATGACGGGCTTGGTGTCGTAGGAGACGTCGAAGACCAGCTTCGGGTTCTTCTCCTTGTCCCGCAGACGGGAGAAGGCCGTGATGCCCACGGGCGGCTTGGCCTGTCCCGGCTGCCCCACGGCGTTGGAGACGTCGTTGGTGGAACCGGCGATCACGGCGTCGTTCTTGAGCATCCGGAGGATCCATTCGTACCCGGCGTTCTGGACCCCCTTGCTCAACTGGATCGGTTTCCCGAAGACGCGCTGGTATTCCTTGGCCATTTCGTCCCCGTGCTGGACGATGGTGGCGAGCACCTCGATGAATTCGGGCATCTTCACCGGATCGGAAAAGATGACCCGCGATTTCCACTCCGGCTTCGTCAGTTCCCAGAGGCTCTGCACGGGGGGCGTCTTGTTCGCCTCGGTGTTGTAGATCAGGGTGTCGAAGCTCACATGGTGGACGAGAAAGGGCTTCTGGAACCGCTCGGGAAGGACCGGCTTGATGTCCGACGGGACATAGGTGAAGACCAGCCCCTTCTGGAGAAGCTCGTTGTAAACGGTGGCGGGATCCTTCAGAAAGATGACATCGGCGGCGAAATTTCCGGCCCTCTGTTCGGCCAGGACCTTCGTCACGATCTCGGTAGAATCCATGTCGAAGCCGTTCACCTTGATGCCCGGGAATTTCTCCTCGAAGCTCTTCCCGAACTGGTGGACCCGGGAAGAATAGGAGTAGACGGAGATCTCCTTCTCGGCCTTGGCCTTCTCATAGAGTTGCTTCTCGTCAAAGCCGCCGGCCTCGTAGGCGCCGAGTTCCGCCTTCTTGAGCCACTCCTCGGTCGGACCGGAAAATTTTCCCTGCCCCCACAGGTTCGACGAGGCCATGACGCACAAAAAAACGATTGCCGATGCCAGAATCAGGGTTCTTTTCATGACAAGACCTCCTTATGATCTGTGATGAATTGATTGATTGATATTAATAAGTTATTGCTTTTGACGTTCCGGAGTATAGGGAGGCGTTTTTTGCCTGTCAAGGGATATTTGGCATTGGATGATTCTCCTTCCCGGATAAACGATATCGCCAATGTGGTGCATGAGAAAAGGTGGTTCTTATTGCCCAAGCTGGCCGATGATGGCCACGGAGGCGCTGGCGCCGATCCGATTCGTCCCGGCCTCGATCATCGCCACGGCATCGGCGAGCGACCGGATGCCGCCCGCGGCCTTGACGCCGATCCCCTCGCCCACGGTTTTTCGCATCAGCCGAATATCGGCGACCGTGGCGCCGGCGCTTCCGTATCCGGTGGAGGTCTTCACGAAGGCCGCCCCGGCCTTCACGGCCAGCAGGCAGGCCCGGATTTTCTCCTCCTTGGAGAGGTAGCAGGTCTCGATGATGACCTTGACAGGGCAGCCCGCGGCAGCGCGGACGACCGCAGTGATGTCCTCCGCCACCTCGTCGTCGCGGCCCTCCTTCAGCGATCCGACCCTCAGGACCATGTCCACCTCCCTGGCCCCCAGGCGGACGGCCTCGGCCGTTTCAGCGGCCTTCGCCTCCGGTGTATGGGTTCCGAAGGGAAAGCCCACGACGGAGCAGACGAGGGGTTTCTCACCCTTGAGGAACGCCGCGGCATCGGCCACATGGACAGGATTAACGCACACCGCCTTGAAGCCGTAAGTGACGGCCTCCGTGCAGAGCTTTTTCAACTCCTCCCGCGTGGACTGCGGTTTCAGCAGAGAATGGTCGATCATACCCGCCAGTTGTTCCCTGGATATCTTCATATCAATCCCCTTTCTTAAATATCTCCTCCCTCATGTCCGGGCATCGGCCTGCCGAAGCGAGTGATTTGTCCACGCTTACTTGATCCGCGAGAGGGCCTGAACAAGATAGGCCTCCAGCTCCGCCTCCGTCAGGATCTCCGGCGCCGTGTCCGGGACGCCGTGGTAAAAAATCGTCAGCGCCGCCCGCCCCTTTTCGAGGGATTCCCGGTCCGCGTAGAAATGGAGCCATCGCTCCGTCTTGTCCCGGAAATCGGTCCGGACGATCTTCAGGGT
>JAJFUM010000356.1 GCA_021372415.1 Deltaproteobacteria bacterium | reverse complement strand
CCTTTTCAGGCCCCGGGCCAGGCGCTCGCGGATGATCTTCAGCTCCTTGTTGTCGCAGGGTTTTTGCAGGATGGAGGGCTTCTTCTCCGCCTTGACGCCCTCATGGACGAACAGCGTCGCGTCGCCCCCGTCGTCCACGATGAGGTCCGGCCCGGTCCCGTCGGGCCAGGTTAGGGCCTGTTCGGTGCACCACCAGTACTCCTCGAGGGATTCCCCTTTCCAGGCAAAGACCGCGGCCGATTTCGCCTTGACGATGGCCGCCGCGGCGTGGTCCTGCGTCGAGAAGATGTTGCAGGAGGCCCAGCGCAGGTCCGCGCCCAACTCCTTGAGGGTCTCGATCAGCATGGCCGTCTGGATGGTCATGTGGAGGCTCCCGGTGATCCTCAGCCCCTTCAGGGGCTTCTTGCGGCCGTACTTCTCGCGCAGGGCCATCAGTCCCGGCATCTCGATTTCGGAGAGGCGCATCTCCTCCCTTCCCCATGCGGCCTGCGAGGGGTCGGCGATCTTGTACTTCATGCTTCTATCCACATCCAGGAATTTCATGGCTTTCTCTCCTTGTCCTTAATATGTCCTTTCAGGAATCCGAATGCCGGCCGGCCTGTCCGGCTTGGGACCGGCCTCCTGCCGCTATGCCGTGATGGCTCTTTTCTGGTCCGGGGACGGGGGCTCCTTGGGCGTCACGATCCCCGCCGAGATGATCAGGGTAAACGCCTCTTCCACCGACATGGAGACCTCGATCAGCTCCCGCCGGGGAACCATGACGAAAACCCCGGTCGTGGGCGTCAGGGCGCAGGGGATGAAAACCCCGACGCATCCCCCCTCGTGATTCAGGCACTTCTGGATATCGCCGTTCGGGGTCCCCGTGATGAACCCGATGCTGTAGACCCCGCGCCGGGGATACTCCACGATGACGACCTTCTTGAAGCTCTCCGCCCGGTCCATGAAGAGGCCGTCGGCGATCTTCTTGATGGCCTGATAGATGCTGCGGACAATGGGGATCTTGCCGACGATCCTTTCGCCGAAGTCGACCATGCGGTGGCCGAAATAGCTCGTGGTGACCAGCCCGCAGATGAAGATGAGAAGGACCGTCACGATGATCCCCAGCCCCGGGATGTGGTGGTTCAGCAGGGTGTCCGGCTGGTAGGCCTCCGGGATGATCCCCAGGAGGCCGTCCATGATTTCGATGATGAAAACGAGGATGTAGATTGTCAATCCCGCCGGAACGACCACCGCCAGGCCGGTCAGAAAAATCCTCTGGAGTTTCTTTTTAAGCGTCACCTGCCCAATTCCTCGCCCTGTGAAAACAATAAGATGATTAGATAGCAGAAAACCGAGATATTTTCAAAAGCTATTTAACAAACAGCCATGACTCCCTTTTACGCCGGACGGATTTCAGGCGCTCAAGAATCTTTTTCGACCCTGCAGCGTCTCGCTCCGCTGCACCGGCAAAACTCGCACCTGACGGCGCTCAAACAGTTGCCGCTGCAATCGCTCCGCTTCGACCGCTAGGAGGCCCCGAAAAATATTCAAATCGCGCCCCCGAAAACCATCCCACGACACAGCGCGGGCTGAGATGTTCCATAACACCGGCGGCGCCGCCGGCTGACAAAAAGGGCGGGATGACCCCGCCCCTGCCCCGAACACAGCCTTTCTTTCACCCTGGGACGGCCCTAGGCCCCCTTGTGCTTGATGCGGTTCTTGGAGTCCAGAAGCACGCACTTGGGCTGCCATCCCGCCGCCTCCCGGTCTTCGACCGCGACGTAACTGGCGATGATGATCAGGTCGCCGCGGGAGGCCTTCCTGGCCGCCGCCCCGTTCAGGCAGATGGTCCCGGAACCCCGGACGCCGGTGATGACGTAGGTATGGAACCTCTCGCCGTTCGAGACGTTGTAGATGTCCACCTTCTCGTAGGGATATAGATCCGCCGCCTCCAT
>JAJFUM010000111.1 GCA_021372415.1 Deltaproteobacteria bacterium | reverse complement strand
TGAGTGAAAAAGATCAACGGGCTCCCCCCAGAAATGATCAGGGACTGACGAAAGGCGCCCTCAAACATGGGTCCCAATAGAAAGGCCATGACAAGAGGGGCGGGTTCATAGTCGTATTTTTTCATCAGATACCCGAGAATTCCGAAGAGGATCATCATATAAACGTCCAGGATATTGCTCCCGACGGTGTAAGCCCCGATGAGACAGAAAAGAAGAATAAAGGGGAAAAGAAGGGAATAGCGAACTTTAAGCAGCCGGACCCACATTCCGATCAGAGGCAAATTCAAAACAAGAAGCATCAAATTGCCAATATACATGCTTCCGACAACGCCCCAGAATACCCGGGGGTAATCATCCAGCAGTCGTGGTCCGGGCAGGACACCGTGGATCATCAGAGCACCCATTAAAATGGCCACGGCAACATTGCAGGGGATGCCCATGGTCAGCATAGGAATGAAGGCGCCTTGTGCGCCGGCATTGTTCGCCGACTCCGGCCCGGCAACTCCACGGATGTCGCCTGATCCGAAAGTTTCTGGGTGCTTGGCGACCTTCTTTTCCACGGCATAGGAAATGAATGAGGCGATCAATCCGCCGCCGCCAGGAATAAGTCCCAGAAAAAACCCTAGAAAGGATCCTCTTGCAATCGGACCTGAAGAGGCTTTCCAATCCTCTTTGGACGGCAAAAGATCACGAAACCTTGTCGATAGAACTTCCCGAACCTCCTCCGAACGTTCGAGGTTCAACAAGACTTCAGAAATGCCGAACAGGCCCATGGCAATAGGCACGATGTCAAAGCCGCCGGCAATGGTATCTATCCCTAAGGTGAACCTTTCCCGGCCGGTCACAAGGTCCGTACCGACAAAACTGATCAATAGGCCCACGACCGCCATCATCAACGCCTTGGCCATTGATCCACGCGATAGATAGGTAACCATGGTCAATCCCAGCAGGACCAACCCAACAAACTCGGGAGGACCAAATTTCAGGGCCAACACGGTCAGAGGTGGCGCCAAAACCATGATCATGATGGTTCCGAAGGTTCCGGCGATAAAGGAACCGAAGGCCGCGATCCCAAGGGCCTGTCCTGCTTTCCCTTTTCTGGCCATCTGGTATCCGTCAAGGCAGGTGACAACGCTTGCGGCTTCCCCGGGAACATTGATCAGAATGGAGGTAGTGGACCCTCCATACATGGTCCCGTAATAGAGTCCTCCCAACATGATGATGGCCGACTCGGGGGGAAGCGAAAAGGTTATCGGAAGCAGGAGAGACATCGAAGCGGCCGGTCCCAGTCCCGGAAGCACGCCGACCAGGGTTCCCAAGAGGCACCCAAGGAAACAGAGAAACACATTAACAGGTTCCAGGGCAACTTGAAAAGCCAGGCAAAAATTAGACAGTAGATCCATTCTGACGTCCTTTCTTACAACAGGCCTTAAAAGCCAAGCAGCCCCTGGGGAAGTTGAACCTCCAGCAGCGTAAAAAGAAAGTAGGACAGGGCCGATGTCAAAAAAGCAACCCATACTGAGGTCAGCCACCCCCTGGGCTCCATGATTCGCGTCATAAAAAGCATGAAGACGAAGGTGGTCAGAATGTATCCTATCTGCAGCAATGCAAAACCGAAGGCAAACAAGGCAACTAAGGCGAGGGACAATTTCTTCATGCTGTCAGGCTCTGGAAAGAACTGGCTTTTCGTCTCCTTCTCTCTTCGACGGAGGGCGGGAACCCAAACAAAGAGCGAAATGAAAATCAGAGCCAGTCCCGAGAGGAAGGGAAGAAATCCCGGCCCCGGTACGCCTTTCCTCATCAAGCCCTGTTGCAGGGCACCTACCGTGAAGAGGGCGCCCAGTGCCATCCAGAGCATACTGCTCACCAGATCACGCTTTTTGTTATTCATGTCATATCCATCTTTCGAGACAGTTTTCTTTTTGCGTTTCCTCAATCACATACGCGGGGCAGGCTGCCGATGCGGTACTGCGCCTCTTCTGCACCGCATCGGCAGCGATTCATCAGCCTATCCCCAGATTCGCACTATTTTTTATTCAGCTCTGCCAGTCGCGGCCCAAACTCCTTCTCATAATTCGCCATGTACTCCTTCACACGTTCCGGTGAGCGATAATCCACGGTATAGGTGAATTGCTCCGCAAGCCGAATGAATGCCGGATCCTTCGTCGCTTTTTCGATGAGCGGTGCAAGCGTATTGACCAGATTTGCCGGAAGCTTGGCCGGCCCCCAGAATCCCCGGATCTGTTCATAAAGGTCCCCGCTGAGCAGGCCCAGTTCCTTCAAGGTGGGAACATCCGGAATAATTTTCAATCGCTGACTGCTCGATACCGCGAGGGGTCTCACCTTTCCCGCCCGAATCACGTCGATCGTTTCGGCCAATTGGCCAATCCTGAAATCGATGTGCCCTCCGAGCAGAGCGAGTTTGGATTTGCCGCCGCCGGCGAAAGGCACGTATTGAATCTTCACGCCGGCCTTCTGAGTGATTCCATTGAACATGAGGTCAATCGGCGATCCAACGCCGGGATTTCCACAGGATAATTTGCCGGGATTGGCCTTGGCTGCCTTTAACAGATCATCCATGGTTTTATATGGAGAATCGCTTTTCACTTCGACAATGGCCAAAGGTTCGGAGACGATGCTGCCGATGGGCACCATCTGTTCCCAGACCTTGGCATCGTAAACATTCAGATAGTAACGGCCGATCCAGCATTCGTTGGAGAAAAGCAGAGTATAGCCGTCCGGCTTCGCCTTAATGAGTTCCATCGTTCCCACTTTTGTTGAGCCTGCGGGAATGTTTTCGATCAGAAGCTTCTGACCCAGTTCTTTTTCAAAGGCGGGCTGGAAGGCCCGGGCGAGAACGTCGCTGGCGCCTCCCGTACTCCAGGGGATAATCAGGCGGATCGGTCTCTGCGGATAGTCCGCCGCCATCCCAATGCTCGACCATGCAAAAAGGAACAGTACCCCCCAAAGAAAGACCTTAACCCCTTTCTTACTCATTGACATTCTCCTTTCATTCGTCCTTTCGATGCGTGAAGCGGGTTAGAAATTGGCATGAATGACTTGCCAATAACCTTTTCAACAACCTGCTAAACAGATTCCGACACAATTTCGATCAGATCGCGAACGACGGGTCCCTCCGTCCTCGCTTCGGCCCGCGCTTCGGACAGGAGAGCGGCACAGGTCGGTGAGGCCGTGATCAGCAACGCTGCGCCTGTATGGCAGGCTTGTTCAAAGCGCCTCCGCGCCGCTTCCCTGGCGATTTCGGGATTGATCAGAAGCATCCCTCCACCATCACCGCAGCAGAACGCCTTGCCTCCATTGCCGAAGATCTCCAGTGGTTTCCCGGAAAAAAGAGAGGCGAGCACCGCCCGAGGCGGCTCATGGAGCCTGGTAAACCGCGCCAGGGAGGAAGGGTCGTGATAGGCGACCTGATCCGGCCTTTTCTCGAACGTCCATTTTTCCTTCACGATCATTGAGTTGAGCCACTCGCTGACATGCCATACCCGCAGGCCTTCGGGCAACTGGGCGCCTAAACGGGCAAACCGCATCGTCAGCATCCTGAAACAATCCGCGTCGAGGCAAACGACTTCCCTGACGCGGGCTTCGGCAATCTGCTGGCAGACCTTCTTAGCCTGCTGGGCCGCATGGGTGAAATCCCCCAACTGATACAGCGGCATGCCACAGCAGGGCTCCGGATCGAGGAACCTATGGGGAATCTTCTTGGCCTTCAGAAGTTTCACCATGGCACGCAGTGAAGCTGGGTAGAGGGACCGGCCAGCACATCCCGCAAAGACCAGCAGCTCCGCACCAGACGTGCTGGAGGCGAGGGCCTCCCGGAAAACCTCCTCCCCATTGCCGGGGTCATAGGGGCTCCCCGTTTCCAAAATCCGGGACGCCGCCCGTCCCACCCCTTCCGGTGCCAGTCCTTTTTCGACGAGCCTATGACGAGAATCGATGATGAGTTCGTCGTGATCGTAATGCCCCGCGCACCATTCTTGAGGCAATCCATCCGTAAAGCTCTTGTAAAGGACTTCCGCGACCGCCGGTTCCTCCCACTTCAATACGCCGTGTTCCAAAGCGAAAAGCGTCAAAGCCCTTCCCCGCGGGCTATAGGTTTCCCGGTGGGTAATTCCTGCAACCGTATCGGCATGGAAACACATGGGGCAGAAACGACACCCCTCGATGGTCAGCTTCTTTTCTTCATCCGTTAAAAACATGATCACCTCATCCGTGAAAGCTGAATCCCAGTTTACCGGGATTCATGATCCCATTTGGATCCAACATCTTTTTCATACCGGCCAGAATCTGCCAGGCCGCCCCATACTGTTCCGGCATTAGCCAACCCAGTTTGAAACCAATGCCGTGATGGTCGTTCAGCACCCCGCCGCTGGCCATCGAAGCACGAGCGGCGTCCGCCCAAATCATGTTGTGCAATTGCATGGCCTCGTGGGCGTCCTGGGGTGGCCGCTTGATGAAGAAGCGGTCGTAAACCATCACCCCCCATGGAAACCAATGGGAAAAATGACCGGTATAGGTGGCCCCCCACTCCTTGTATCCCTCTTCGATCACCTTCTTCTTCATTTCATACAAGGAAAGGATCTTGTCGTAAGTGGTTGTCGACTCGATGGTGCCGAACAGCTCCGGCAGGTCAGGCGCGAAGGGGGGATAATAGAAATCGTAGCGCTGTTTCCACCAGACTTCCCCTGCCTGGCTGCCAAGATCGCGCCCCCCGAGAGACTCGCATATCTCACGGATACCCGCCTCTTCCAAGTCGACAAGCGCCCTGGGGCCATCCACCCCCGTGACCATGAAGGAACCCTCCACGTCCAATCCGAGCACACGTTTGATGAATTTCTGAGTGGAAGGCGGATCGTAAAGACGCATGGTGCAAGGGCGGTAGCGGTGGGTCATAATCCTCCGGCCAGCCTCCAGGCCCGTCGCCAAATCGGTGAACAGATAGCTCCGAAACCGCCGCTCCTCGGGAATCGGATCCAGGCGCATCGTCGCTTCCGTAATGACCCCCAGGGTCCCCTCGGACCCGACGAAGTGCTGTCGGACATCAGGACCGCAGGAATGGTTCGGAATCGGCAGCGAGCGGATGATGTCCCCCTGGGGTAAGACCACCTCCAGGGACATGACCATGTCTTCGGCCTTGCCGTATTTTGTCGACAGGGTTCCTGATCCCCGCGCTGCAATATACCCGCCCAAGGTCGCTCCGTATTCAGACGCTGGATAGTGAGCCAGGGTCAGGCCGTGGCGATTGAGTTCCCATTCGAGGACCTGTCCATTGATTCCCGTCTGGGCTGTCACCGTAAGCGATTTTTCATCGATTTTGATGATCTTATTCATTTTCTTAAGGTCCAGCACGATGCCGCCAATGAGGGGCACGGTTCCGCCCTGGGAACCGGTGCCGCCCCCATAGGGGATGACGGGCAAGCGAAACCGGTTTGCCACCTTGAGAACCTTCGAGACCTCTTCAGCGCTTTCGGGATGCACGACAAAGTCGGGAAAGCAGGGGCGTTGCAAACGATCCAGCCACATTCTTGGAACCCAGAAGGCATCCGTCGAATAAGCATAGCGGTCTACTTTATTAACGCTCACATCCTCGCTGCCGACGATGTCCATGATTTCGGTTTGGATCAAATCCTCTAAGAACTCGTTTACAGCCATTTTTTCTCCTTCCCTCTTACTCCTGCAGAAAGGCCTCTTGGATCCACTGTCCAACCGGGGCCAACTGATCGTGAATCTTTTTATAGATCGCAAAATACTTCCTGTATCTCTCTGTGTTCTCCGGGTTGGGAGTGATCGACTCTTCGAATTGGACGCACCTTTCCGCGGCGCTGCGTGCGTCGGGGAAGAGTCCCAGCCCCACACCGGCGATTAAAGCCGATCCGTATGAAGCGTCACCGGCCTTGGGAACCATAATCGGCATGCCCATGACATCCGCCACGATCCGTCTCCACAAGGGGCTTTTCGCACCCCCACCGATGAGTCTGGCATCCTGGAGGGACAGCCCCTGTTCCGAGATCACCTGCTGCGCGTCCAGGAGGGAATAGGCGATCCCCTCCAGCACCGCCCGATAAAAATGGGCCCTACGATGGCTCATGGTGGCACCGACGAAGCTCGCGCGCAGGTAGGGATCGAAATAGGGCGAACGCTCTCCCAACAGATAAGGGTGAAAGAAGAGTCCCCCGGAACCGACAGGTGCCTTGGCCGCTTCCACATCCATAAGGCGGAAAGCGGAGTCTCCCCCTTTGTTGCCGGCCTCGATCTCCCATCGGCCGAAGGTATCACGGGTCCACCGGTTGGCAGAGGCACAAGAATTGGTCGCTCCCAAAAGGTACCACATGCCCTCCACCACA
Source organism: Deltaproteobacteria bacterium (assembly GCA_021372415.1). Classification (GTDB taxonomy): domain Bacteria; phylum Desulfobacterota; class Syntrophia; order Syntrophales; family UBA5619; genus JAKAFS01. The sequence goes on along the minus strand of JAJFUM010000111.1, from coordinate 315 downwards.
TGGGGGTAGGTGAATCCCTTGTAGGTGGGATGCGGTTCGGAAGTCATGATGCAGACATTGCCTGCCGTGGCCAGTTTCAGAAGTCCCTGGCCGGGATAGACGGCCCCTGCCCCGTAATCCTCTGCAGCGGAATCAGCCGTTCCCACAACCACGGGCGTCCCTGCGAGGAGTCCCGAATCGCCGGCCGCCTCCGCGGTCACCCTGCCGGCAATGGCAGTCGGCAGAACAGCCTCGGGAAAGACTGACAGCGGCAGTCCCACTTCGGCAATCAAATCCGACGACCATTTCCGCCTCCTGCCGTCGAAAAGCATCGAG
>JAJFUM010000109.1 GCA_021372415.1 Deltaproteobacteria bacterium | reverse complement strand
GCCGGTCACCCCCAGAACGATCCTCCTGTCCTTCAACATGACGCCGTTCCTTTCGCCTGCAGGAATGTTCGATAACTTTGAAATTATAGCAATTGCAGGATGCGAGATCAAGGAATTCATCGGAAATGGCCATGCGCGCGGGTTTTAGGCCTTGCAAAAGGCGGCCGAAATGTCTATACCCCCAAGAAGTCAAGTTGAGGAGGTGTGAAGGCGCATGAAGAAGTTGTATGTCATCGTTTGTCTGATCCTCGTGGCCGCAGGGGCCGGCTGGTGGTTCTTCACCACCATCGGCGAGGGCGAGGGGCCTCGAGTGATCTTCGAAGGGGATACGGGCATGATCGGACGGCAAAAGCTTCTCACCATCACCTTCTCCGATGGCGGCCGGGGGCTTCGACACACGGAGATCGTCCTGACCCAGGACAATCGCCCCAGGGTCCTTTCCTCGATCGACTATCCCGAAGCGGGCGTCCTGAACAAACCGGTTTCCGTCTCCGTGGATGCCGCAGCCCTGAAGCTCCACGACGGCCCCGCCACATTGACCCTGACAGCGGTGGACCACTCCCTCTGGAAGAACCGGACCACCATGACGCGGCCGGTAACCATCGATTTCGTGCCTCCCCAGGTCTCCCAGCTCAACCCCATCAGCCACATCAATCCCGGAGGGACCTGCGTCCTGACCTACCGCCTGTCCGAGGCTGCCGCCCTGACGGGCGTCCAGGTCGGAGACCTCCTCTTTCCGGCCTATCCGACCGTTGTGGCCGGCCAACCGGGCTACGTCGTTTACTTCGCTCTGCCCATGGATGCGACCCAGTCCTCATCCCGGATCCGGATCCTGGCACGCGATCCCGCCGGCAACGAAACGGTGAGCGGCATCCCGGTCCTCATCATGAACCGGAAATTCCGGAGCGACAAGATGCCCCTCTCCGACGCCTTCCTGTCTCAAAAAATGCCCGAATTCCAGGCGCAGATCCCGGAGCTCAAGGACAAGCCCCTCCTGGAGGCCTTCATCCACGTCAATACCAAGCTCAGGAGCGAAAACCTCCAGACGCTCCAGGAGTTCTGCCGGAAGACGGAGCCTCGCCAGCTCTGGCAGGACACCTTCATCCGGATGAAGAACGCCGCTCCCATGGCCCTGTTCGGGGATCGCCGGACCTATGTTTACGGGGGCAAGGTGGTCGGGGAAAGCGTCCACAACGGCGTCGATCTGGCATCGCTGGGAAAGGCCCCGATCGAAGCCGCCAACAACGGCATCGTCCGTTTCACAGGCCCCCTGGGGATCTACGGGAACGCCGTCATCATCGACCACGGCCTGGGCCTTTCGACGGTCTACGCCCACATGAGCGCCATCCAGGTCCGTCCGGACCAAACGGTCAAGCGGGGGGAGGTCATCGGAACTTCGGGGGCCACAGGCCTGGCCGGCGGAGACCATCTCCACTTCGGGGTGGCGATCAACGGCCAGTTCGTCGATCCGAGGGAATGGTGGGATCCCCACTGGATCCAGGACAACGTCACGAAGAAATTGTCCGCCGGCCTCTAGATCAGGATTTGCTGATATCGCGGT
>JAJFUM010000107.1 GCA_021372415.1 Deltaproteobacteria bacterium | reverse complement strand
TTTTCGACAGTCTCCGCCGAAGCCCCCGGGTAGAAGGAGGTGATGGCGATGGACGGAGGCGCGATGGGGGGATACTGGGATATGGGCAGGTTGTAGATCGCCAGCCCCCCTGCCGCCATCATGACGATGGCAATGACCCATGCGAAAACCGGACGATCCAGAAAGAATCTCGATAGCATCATGCGCCTCCGTCAATTCGATTTTGCAGCCGGTGGGGCCGTATTCTTACTCTCCCCACTATTTTTTCCCCTGTCGGCATCAAAAGGAACAGCCTTCACGGAAGCGCCGGGTTTCGCTTTTTGCACTCCCTCAACGATCACTCGATCGCCGGGCGAAAGACCCGATGAAACAAGCCATTTATCGCCGATGGCGCGATCCAGCGTGAGCATCCGCTGCTGGACCTTGCCCTCGGCATCCACGATCAACGACGTGGGATTCCCCTTCGGGTCCCGGCTGACGCCCTGCTGCGGGACGAGGAGAGCCTGCTCGTTGACCCCTTCCTCCAGGATGGCCCGCACGAACATGCCCGGCAGCAGAATACGTTTCGGATTGGGAAATACGATTCGCAGGATGTAAGATCCGGTCGTCGGGTCTACCGTAACGTCCTGGAATTGAAGCGCCCCTTCCAGGGGATAGGGAGTACCGTCTTCCAGGATCAGCTTGACCTTGGCCCGGTTGGCGCTGTCCCGTTTGAGCGTGCCGCTCGTCATGCTTTGCTGCAGCCGCAGCAGGCTGGCGCTCGACTGGGTGACGTCGACGTAGACGGGATCGATCTGCTGGATCGTGGCAAGAGCTGCGCCCTGGCTTGCCATCACCAGCGCACCCTCGGTGACTGACGATTTGCCGATGCGCCCGGCAATAGGCGCAGTCACTCTGGTGTATGCCAGGTTGATCCGTGCGGTTTCCACGGCCGCCTTGCCGGCCTCGATATCCGCCTCGGCCTGTTTGAGGGCGGCTGCCGCATCGTCGTATTCCTGCCGGCTCACCGCCTTGATTTCCACCAGCTCCTTGTAACGCTCGGCCCGGTACCGGGTGGAGATCACGTTGGCTTCCGCCTTGGCGAGGGCCGCACTGGCGCTTGCATAGGCTGCCTGATAGGAAGCCGGGTCGATCTGGTAGAGAACGTCTCCGGCCCTGACATCCGCACCTTCGTGGAACAGGCGTTTCTGGATGATCCCGCCCACCTGCGGACGCACCTCGGCGACGAGATAGGCAGATGTCCGGCCGTTCAGTTCCGTCGTGATCGTAACGCTCTGCGGCTCTATCTCCACAACGGCCACTGCGGGAGGACCGGCCTGGGTTGGTTTATTTGCAGTGGAATTCTGACCGCAACCGGCCGGGATCCATATGGCGGCCAAAGCCCCGACGGCAACGATCATCCGGATTCTTCGACTGATTTGCATGCGACACCTCTGCGATTCAATGAGATCTTCTTTGTATTCTCAAAATAAACACGCCCCTCGACCCTGATGGCGCCTTATCGTTTAACCCCGTCCCAGCTGGCTTCGGTGATCTGCATGATCCGGGCATCATCCAAAGAAATCAAACCCAGGATGTGATCTCTTATCAGGACGATCAGGGGCCCGAAAGTCAGTGCGAAGTGGACGAAAATGGGTAACTCCTTCAGGACCTTTTGCGCCATTCCTCCTCGAAGATACTCTTGAAGAACAGATCGCCTTCGTCCGATTGGCCCAGCAGGCGATCCCGCTTCAGGGCAATGCCGAAAGGGGAGTTCATGTATTGCTCCATGTAGAGAAAGTGAAGGGGGCTTGCGATAAAATACCGCAGGACCGCAGCGCCGACGTGAAGAAACCGCTCCCGGGTGGGATCCGCGGCGGAGTAACCTTCCTGCAGATAGGCAAGGAGCTTCCCCTCCAGCTCGCGATACATCTCGGCAATCAGCGCGTCCTTGCCTTCGAAATAGCGATAGATCGTCCCGGCTCCCACGCCCGCCTTATCGGCGATCATGGCCATCGGCGCCCCGTGAAAACCGTGCTCCGCGATGAGTTCCAGGGCGGCTCGCATGATCTCTTCACGCTTGTCCGTATTTTTCATGGCTCAACCTTTTTGATCTCATATCTCAAACGCGACAGAATGAACGTTCGTTCTCGTATACGCTGCCCGGTTTTCTTTGTAAAGAATTTTTTTCAGCCTTCAGCTGTATACCCCCCTTCACAGTGTGAACGGGGGTATACACTTTTCCCGATAAATTCCCCACACCCACACCCCACACCCCACATTCTATTATGTTACAAATCAATGACTTATCAGCAATTCACCCCCCTGCCGCCCCCCTGGCACAACTGATGCTTTTTCTCCGGCGGGCCGCTTGGAGCGGCTCGATTTTCGAAGAGAGAGACAAGAAGAAACGAAGGAGAACATGATGTCTAACGGCAGGACCGCCATAGTATTTCCGGGACAGGGTTCCCAGCGCCAGGGGATGGGCAAGGATTTCTACGAGAACATCCCCGGATGCCGCCGGATCTATGAAGAGGCCTCCGACGCCCTGGGGTGGGACGTGGCCGCG
>JAJFUM010000098.1 GCA_021372415.1 Deltaproteobacteria bacterium | reverse complement strand
AGCCACGATCCTCCACCGCACCCTGGTGAATCTCTTCAGGGAGCGGGGCGTCCGGCTCGAGAGGACCTACCAGCTCAACACGGGCGGTAACACGGACTTCCTCAACATGCTCAACCGGAGCCGGCTCCGTTCGAAGAAAATCTCCAAGACCGAGGCCGTGCAGTCGGTCATGGCCCACCCCCTGGCCGACGAGGACATCCACGTCGGACCCAGCGACTACGTCCCCTGGCAGAAGGACAACAAGATCGCCTTCATCCGCATGGAGGGGCGGATCTTCGCCGATATCCCGATCGAACTGGAGCTGCGCCTTTCCGTCGAGGACTCCCCCAACTCCGGAGGGGTCGTGATCGACGCGATCCGCTGCTGCAAGGCGGCCCTGGATCGCGGCCTCGGCGGGCCACTCTACTCGGTGTCGTCCTATTTCATGAAGCATCCGCCCCGGCAGGTCCCCGACGACGAGGCCTTCGCCCTGACCGAGGCCTTCATCGCGGGGCAGCGCGACGACTGAACCGCTGACCCTCCGCCTGCCTGCCGCCGGCAGCGGCCATGAGACCGGGTGCGCCCGCCACCCGGCGGATTACGACATCGGCCCCCGTTCCCCCTCGGGGGAGGGTGGCATTTTGCGAGATTCCCCATGACCCCGGAACCGGCCGTTAAAACGACATGCAGGCAGAGGAGCCAGACGGGACTCCTGCGGATCCTCTCCCCGGCTGTCCGCCTCCTGGTCCGGCTCCAGGTACGACCCAACACCTTGACGAATTGGGGCCTGGGGTTCGGCCTTTTGGCCGGCGTCCTGATCGGCGGGGGGGCCTTCCTTGCCGGCCTCGGGGCGGTCGCCCTCTCGGGCCTCTGCGACGTCCTGGACGGACAGGTGGCCAGGAGTTCCCAACAGACTTCCCCCTTCGGCGCCTTCTACGACAGCGTCCTGGACCGCTTCTCGGAGGGATTCATCCTGACGGGACTCGCCTGGCATTTCGCGGGTGGCCCGGCATTCGGCGCCGTGCCGCCCAAGGCCAGCAGCCCGGCCACCGTCGCCGTGATCCTCCTGGCTCTGACGGGGTCCTTCCTGGTGAGCTACGCCCGGGCCAGGGCCGAAGGGCTGGGGATTTCCTGCAGGATCGGGCTTCTCCAGCGGCCGGAGCGGTTCGTCATCCTGATGGCCGCCCTGGCCCTTGGGACGATCCCCGGCCATGGATATGACCTGATGAAGGGGGCCCTGGTCCTCCTGGCCATCCTGGCCAATGGAACCGCTGTCCAGCGGATCCGCCACCTCCACCGTGCCCTCAAGGACGGCGACGGATGACGGCACCGGATCGTCCGAAGGGGAAATCTATCATTCCGGAAGGCAGCACTTCTTCGGCGGGATCCGGTAGATCTCCGCGATGCGCTGGTGATGACGAATCCCCAGAGCTTCGCGGGTCACGATGAGCTCATAGTGGCACGTCAGGACCGCCTCGCGCTGACGGTTGTAAGCGCGGATCATGCCGTTGATCCGGCGGTGGCCCTGACTGCCCCGGAGGCCTCGGCCGCCTTCAGCCGCCTCGATACTCCGACCGCCGCCGGCCTCGCATTCCGGTGCGGCCAGGGCTTCGGCGATCCGGCCTTCGAGCCTGGAAAGTTTCGCCAGGGCCTCCTCGAGACGTTCCCCGGCACGGGCCAGGACAGCGGCCCGTTCCCGGAGGATCTCCTCCTGGAGGACGTCCTGTGTCGTCTTTTTCGTATTGATCATAACGGTGAATCTAGCCCGCCGGCGCCCCCCTGTCAAGGCCGCGTGGCCCGAGGGTCATCCGGGGCCCCGTTGACCTTCGGTCGATCCTGGCCTACACTAACGTCACGAAGGCGCCGGACCCCGCGTCTTTCATTGCGGTCCGGGACCGGCGCGGCCCGAAAGAGGGATGGAAGCCCCCATGAACGAACACACCCCTTTGACGCGGTATCGTGAACGACTGTCGGTCTGCGTTCTTGCGGCGGCCATCGCCCTGACGGTGTCGGCCTGCACGGGAACCGGCACCGGCGGCGACCGGACCGGGAAGACCATGATCGCCAACCCCGCCTCGGTGAACTGCATCCAGCAGGGGGGAACCCTGAAGATTCTCAAGCGTGGCGATGGCGGGGAATACGGCATCTGTGTCTTCGCCGACGGGCGGCTCTGCGAGGAGTGGGCCCTGTTCCGCGGCGAATGCCCGAACGGAGGCGTCCGGGTGGCGGGCGACGCCACGCCCGCCGCCCAGTTCTGCGCCATCACCGGGGGCTCCTATCGGCCAACCGGCGAGATCGGCGGGCCGAAGGAAGAGGGGCTCTGCACCTTCCCCGGCGGGACCTCCTGTGAGGCCTGGGCCTATTTCGACGGTCGCTGCCGACCCCAGCGCTGAAAGGCAACGGCTGTTCAGGGCTCCTCGCGGATGCGGTCGATGGCCGGCCCCATGGCGCACCAGGTGTTCCGTTCCAGGATCACGTCCACGACATAGGGCCCTCCTGCATTCAGCCCCCTCTGAAAGGCCCCCCTCAATTCCTTGGGATCGACGACCCTCTCGCCGGCTGCGCCGCAGGCTTCGGCAAACCGTACGAAATCGAAGCCGCGGTGCTGGTTGCCGCCGTGCTCGTACCAGATGGCCGTCTCATAGTCCATGTCGTAGTGAAACTCCTGGTTCTGGCGGATGAGTCCCAGGTAGCCGTTGTTCAGGACGATACACAGGAAGGGGACGTCGTACATCACGGCGGCTGTCAGTTCCTGCATGCAGAACTGGAACCCGTAGTCGCCGACGATGCAGACAACGGGTTTCTCAGGCCGGGCGACCTTGGCCCCGATGGACGCCGGCAGATCCCAGCCCAACGTGCCCGCGCCTCCGCATGACAAGTAGTGGCGCGGTTTGACGATCTTCTGAAGCTGGCCGGACCAGATCTGATGAAGGCCGATGCTCGTCACGAAGACCGTATCCGGATCGAAGGCCGCATTGATCTCTTGGAAGACCCGTTGGGGTTTGATCGGAATCTCGTCGAACCCCGTCCGGCGATCCGTCTTCTCCATCAGAACCGGAATGTCCGTCCAGACCGGGGGACGCTTCAGTCCCCGACGGCGGATCTCGTCAAGCATGGACCGCAGCGTCAGTTTCGCGTCCGCCCAGATTCCCAGATCGGGCATGATGTTGCGCCCGATCATGGAAGCGCAGACATCCACATGGATGAACTTTCGCCCTCCCCTGTAAATGCCGATATCGCCCGTGTGGCGGTCATTGAAGCGAGAACCGACGGCAAAGACCAGGGTCGAATCCAGCAGAACCCGATTCCCTGAAGGGGTGTTGCACTGGGTCCCCACGTGGCCCGCCATGAGGGGATGGTTCCAGGCGATGCCGCTCTTGCCCATGTAGGTCGTCACGACGGGGATCTGCAGGGCCTCGGCCACGGCGATGAACTCCTCGCAGGCATCCGCAAGCAGAACCCCGCCTCCCAAGAGCATGACGGGCCGCTCCGCGGTCAGGATCATCTCCACGGCCGTGCGCACCTGCTGGGGAAAGGGCGGTACAGGAAAGATGGGAAGCGGCGGGTTCATGACCGCGTCGAAGGAGATCAGCCCCTTCTGAACGCTGAGGGGCAGATCGATCAGGACGGGTCCGGGCCTGGCCTCCTTCATCGTCTTGAAGGCCTCCCGAAAAACCCAGGGCACCATGACCGAGTCCCGGACATAGTAGGCCTTCTTAACGATGGGGCGCACGATCTCGGTGATGTCCACGGCCTGGAAGGATTCGCGTCCCATCTGGTCGTGCTGGCCGGTGATGGCCAGGACCGGAATCGAATCGGCCTTGGCAGTATAGAGGCCCGTGACGAAATTCGTTGCCGCCGGCCCGGAGGTCGCAATGCAGACCCCGACCCCTCCCGAGGCCCGGGCATACCCGTCGGCCATGTGGATGGCCCCCTCCTCATGACGGGCGATGACGTGCCGGATCGTCCCGAGGTCCTTCAAGGCACGATAGACGGGCAAGACCGCCGTACCCGGGATACCGAAAAGATGGCGCACCCCCTCACTTTCCAAAATCCTCACTGCGGCTTCCGCCGCGGTCATCTCAGCCATAATACTGAACCTCCTCCCATGGTCATTTGCCAGGCTTGAATCCCAGAGCCCTGGACACAGACAGGGCCCTGTAAAGGACGATCCTTGCGAGTTCCTCCATGCGTTCACGGCGGATGCGGATGGCCGCCCCCGAAAGGGAAAGGGCAGCGGCCACAGTTCCGTCATGCTTGTAGACGGGGACGGCGACGCAACGGATCCCCTCCTCCATCTCCTCATCGTCGACGGCATACCCCAGCCGCCTGACAGCAGCGAGCTCCGTCTTGAGCGCCTCCGCCTCCACGAGGGTGCGGTCCGTATGCCGGGTTCGGTTGGACCGTTTCAGATAGGACCCGATTTCCGCATCGGTCATCCCTCCCAGAAGGACCTTGCCTCCCCCCGTGGAGTAAAGGGGAACCCGCGCGCCCACCCGGGTGAAGAGCTGGAGCATATGCTGGTCCTGGACGTGATCCAGATAAACGGCCTCATCCCCGTCGCGGACGATCAGACTGGCGCTCTCTTTGGTCTCCGCCACGATCAATTCAAGATGCGGCTTTGCGATCCGGACCAGGTCAAAACGGTGCTGGACAAGGCTGCCCAGTTCCAGAAACTTCAGGGAAAGCGCATAACCCTTCGTCGCGGGATCCTGTTCCAGATAGTGGCGTCCCACGAGCGTCGAGACGATCCGATGGGCCGTGGGCGGGGGGAAGCCTGTGTGATCGGAGATTTCACGGATCCCCGCCTTTCCGGAGAGGGCAATATAATCGACGATGTCCAAGACTTTGTGCAGCGATTTCATAACCTCCGCTCCTTTTTCATTCCATATTGTGGAAATGCATTCTACAATATGGATTGTTACCTCTTGGGGGTTCGGATGTCAAGCACGATTCTTCGGAACCCCATCCGGTGTTCTGCGTATTTGCCTTGACAACCCCCTCGTTTCCTGTTAGCTAGTAATAACTTAAGTTCTAAGAATATTACGTGTTTCCGGGTCTTCGATCCTTCCGGGAATTGAGCCTCATGGACCTTCAGACGGAAGTCCTGATCATCGGCGGCGGCGCCACGGGTGCCGGGATCGCAAGGGACTTGGCCATGCGCGGCATCCCCTCCGCGCTGGTGGAGAAAGGGGATTTTACTTCCGGTGCCTCGGGCCGCAACCAGGGTCTCCTCCACAGCGGCGGCCGTTATGCCGTCAACGACCCCGAGGCGGCCCGGGAGTGCATCGCTGAAAACCGGATCCTCCGGCGGATCGCCCCCCATTGCATTGAAGACACGGGAGGACTGTTCGTCTCGCTCCCCGAGGACGGCCTGGAATACCAGGCGACCTTCATCCGGGCCTGTGAAGCGGCGGGAATCGAGGCCCTCTCCCTCTCCCCCAGGGAGACCCTCTCGATGGAGCCGAAGCTCAACCCCAAGCTCATCGGCGCGGTCCAGGTCCCAGACGGGGCCGTCGACCCCTTCACGCTCGTCGTGGAAAACGCCCGCGACGCCGAATCCCGGGGTTCCCGCCTCCTCCTGCACACCGAGGTCACGACCATCGTCCGAACCGGCGGCCGGGTGACCGGGGCCAGGGTCCGGGACCGGATCACCGGCGAGGAATTCACCATTTCGGCCCCCTGGGTGGTGAACGCCACCGGGGCCTGGGCAAACCACATCCTCGGGACGGTGGGCCTCAAGATCGGGATCGCCCTCTCGAAGGGCTCAATGCTGATCACCAACACCCGCCTGACCGAGCGGGTCATCAACCGTTGCCGGCCTCCCGCCAGCGGCGACATCATCGTCCCCAACGACACGGTTTCCATCCTCGGGACGACCTCCATGCGCTCGGACGATCTGGAATACTACGAGGTCACGCCGGAAGAAGTCTCCTTCCTGGTCAACGAGCTGGCCCAGGCGGTCCCGGCGATCCGTAACGAGCGGTTCACCCGGGCCTACGCAGGGGTGCGCCCCCTCGTCCAGGAGGGAGAGACCGACGACGACCGGGGGATCAGCCGCGGATTCGTCCTCATCGACCACGGGGAACGGGACGGCCTGGCAGGGCTGGTGACGATCACCGGCGGCAAATTGATCACCTACCGCCTGATGGCGGAAAAAATCGTCGATTTCCTCTGTGAGCGGATGGGGCTCCACGTCCCCTGCCGGACCCACCTTCAGCGCCTCCCCGGCGCCGGTCTGGGCCATACCCTTAAGGACCGCCTCCTCAAGCTCCGCAGGCAGGTTCCCGCCTCCCGCAGCGAAATCCTCTGCGACTGCGAGTTGGTCCCCCGCGAGTCCGTCGATGCGATCCTCAGGGAGGGGAAGGTGCGGGCACTCCAGGACGTCCTCCACCGTACCCGCCTGGCGAAGGGGACCTGCCAGGGAGGCTTCTGCGTCTACCGTCTTCTGGGGGTCATGAACGAGATGCACCGGGAGGGGAGGCTCGGCGTCGGCAGTTCCAACCGCATCCTGAAGGAGTTCCTGGAGGAACGCTGGAAGGGGATCCGCCCGGTCTTGTGGGGAATCTCCCTGAAGGAGGAAGAACTGATCGAGTCGATCTATAAGGGGCTCTTCAACCTCAAGCCGGAGGATGAAACCCCGGGGGGCCAGCCATGACCCGCTGGGACGTGATCGTGGTCGGAACGGGGCTTGCGGGACTGGTGGCCGCACGGACGGCCGCCGAGCAGGGGGCGAAGGTCCTCCTCTGCGGCCGGGGGATGGGCTCCGTCACCCTCTTCGGCAACACGATCGACCTCATGGGGGCCATCGACCCTGACAAGGACATGGGAACGGCCCTGTCCGCCTGGATCGCGGCTCACCAGGAGCACCCCTACGCCCGGACGGGATGGGCCGGGATCACCGAAGCCCTCGCCGGATTCCGGTCACTCTTCCCCGCTCCCTACACCTTCGCCGCTGTGGGCAGGGGCAACAGCCTGATCCCCACCGGCGCGGGGACGTTGCGGCCCGCCTATCTCCTGCCCGTGACCATGCAGGCCGGCGTGGGAATCGCCCCCGAGGAGACGCTGATCGTCGGGTTCAGGGGTTTCAAGGATTTTCAGGGGGATACGGTCGCGCTCCACCTGGGGTGCCGCGGGGTGAACGTGCCACTGCCCCGCTACGGCCTGGAGGGGCTGGGCGCCCTGGGCCTGGCCCGCCTGATGGACGAGGCCCCCTTCCAAGAGGGGCTCGGCGAGGCGATCCGGCGTCAGATGGCGGGGGAAAAGCGGATCGGCCTGCCCGCGGTTCTCGGGCTGAAGGACCCGGCCCTTGTCATCCAGACCCTGGAATCTGTCACCGGGGCCCGGGTCTTCGAAATCCCCATGCTCCCGCCGTCCATCCCAGGGACCCGGATCTTCCGCCGGATCCGGGAGGTCCTGATCGAGAAAGGGGTGTCCATCCTGCTGGGGAGTCCTGTCATCCGGGCGGACGTGAAGCAGGGCCGCTGCGAGTCGATCACCGTCCAGAACCCGCCGCTGGAGACCCCCTACCGGGCGGATCGGTTCATCCTGGCCACGGGCCGCTTCCTGAGCGGCGGCCTCCTGTCCGACATGGAACGGATCAGCGAGCCCCTGTTCCACCTGCCCGTTTTCCAGCCGGCTTCGCGGGGCGAGTGGTTCCGGGGGCGGTTCTTCCAGCCCGAGTCGCACCCGATCCACCGGGCCGGGATCCTCACCGACCGGGCCCTCCGCCCGGTGGACGAGGGCGGGAAGGTCCTGCTGGACAACGTCCGCATCGCCGGCTCGATCCTCGCCCACCACGAGGCGATCGAGGAGCACTCCCGGGAGGGGATCGCCATCGCCACGGGCCACTGGGCAGCCAAGGGGGTGCTGGAATCATGAGCCGAAACGAACCGCCCCCTACGCCCCCCAAAAGCCTTCCGGATGTCTGTGTCCGGTGCGCCACCTGCATGGCCGCCTGTCCCGTCTCCCGTGTCACGCCCCATTTCCCGGGACCGAAACAGGCGGGCCCCGGGGCACAGCGTTTCCGCTCGGCCTCCGAAGCCTCGGTCGACGACTGGATCGAGCTCTGCACGGCCTGCCGCCTCTGCGACACCGTCTGTCCAGCCGGGGTCCCCATCTCCGAGTTGAACCTCCTGGCCAAGGCGAAATTCCTCGACGAACGGGGGAGGACCTTCCGGGACTGGCTCCTGGTCCGGAGCGACTGGTTCGGTGAGCTGGCGGCCCGCTTCTCGTTCATCGTCAACCCCTTGATGAAAAACCGCGCCGTCCGCTGGCTCCTCGACACCCTCCTCAAGATCGACCGGCGCCGGGAACTGCCCGCCTACGAGTACCCCACCTTCCGGCAGTGGTTCCGCACCCGGCTCGACGCCCCGTCACCGGAAGGCCGGCCGCGGATCGGATACTTCCACGGCTGTTTCACAAACACCAACGAAGTCGATGTCGGCAGGGCCGCCGTGGCCCTTTTGGAGGCGTACGGCTACGCCGTCGAGGTCCCGCCCCAGCGCTGCTGCGGCATTCCCCGTCTGGGTGTGGGGGACCTCCGGGGTGGCCGGGAGATGGGGACCCGGAACCTCTCTCTCCTCCTGCCGGCGGTCCGCCAGGGGATCGACATCGTCTTCTCCTCGACGAGCTGCGGCCTGATGCTCCGCCACGAGTACGACCGGACCCTCGGCCTTCCCGGCGCCGCGGAGCTGGCGGAGCATCTCTTCGACATCTGCGACTGGCTGCTGCGGTTGCACCAGGAAGGGAAGGCCACCGTGACCTTCCGTCCGCTCCACGTGAAGGCGGCCTATTTCGCCCCCTGCCACCTCAAGTCCCTCAACATCGGCTTGCCCGCCCTGGAACTGGTCCGCCTCGTGCCGGGCCTCAGCGTCCGTCTGATCGAGGCGGACTGCTGCGGGCTGGGGGGACTTTACGGCTTCAAGACGGAGAAGTATGCGATCGCCGAGGAGATCGGCAAGGATCTGGCCCAGGCGGTGTCCCGGATCGATCCTGACCTGATCCTCACCGACTGCGAGGGGTGTCGGATGCAGCTGCGCGCCCTCACGGGCCTGGAGGTCCTCCACCCCGTCCAGTTCCTGCGGGACGCCCTGCCGACGGGTTGACTCGCCCCCGCCCCCCCGGAAAAGACCGGAGCGGTCTTCAACGGAACCATATGACTGCGGTCTCAGTCCGACCCGACTAAGCGAACATATCAAGGAGATTCGATCCATGCCCAGACTCAAGCAGGAAGAAAGAAACCAGGGATTCTACGACGAGAAGGCCGAACGGATGGACCGGGCCCAGCGAGCCGCTCTCCAGGAACGGGAGGTCCTCCGGATCCTCCGGTACGCCTACGACAGGGCCCCGGGATACCGGAAGTTCCTCACCGGGCAAGGCGTCGATCCGGCGGTCGTGAAGACCCTCGCCGATTTTCCACGGATCCCCGTTCTGAAGAAGAACCGGATGCCCGAATACCACCAGGCCGATCCGCCCTTCGGCAGGTTCCTGGCCGTCCCGGTGGAAGCACTCAAGAGGATCTACATCTCCCCCGGCCCCCTCTATGACCCGGAGGGACGCAAGGAAGACTACTGGGGGCTCCGCAAATGCCTCTACAATATCGGGTTTAGGGCCGGGGACCGGGTCATGAACACTTTCTCCCACCACCTGACGCCCGCAGGGATCTTCCTGGACGAGGCCTGCGGCGGGATCGGCTGCGTCATGGTCCCCACCGGCGTCGGCAACACG
>JAJFUM010000355.1 GCA_021372415.1 Deltaproteobacteria bacterium | reverse complement strand
GAAATTGAAATTCAACGCCATAACCAACTACCTCCCTTTCTTAAAATTTGGCCCCAAAGCGCGAATTACGGATTTCCTGTGCTAGCGCATAGCGTGAGCCTCTGGTGTAAATCGCCTGGGGTGTTCCTCTCTCTGTCTGTCTCAGGCGTGAAGCGGAAACGGTGGGGAATGTCTGCCCGAATGCTCTGCAACGGACATTCGAGCGGCCTGACAAAACGTGTGACCTATACATAAATGCGGCCGTTCTGTCAAGGTTAAAAACACCTCCCGGCGGGGAAATTCGCCGCCTTTCCCGTCGGCGCGGCCTGCGCCGCGGAAGATGCCACCGTTTCGCAGGGGGCCGATGCGGTAACCGATCGCCGCGTTGGTTTCCGCCATATGAGCGTGCGTGCGATAAAAGAACGCATGGTTCGATTATCGCACATATGCTGAACGCCACGCCAGGCCGGCTTGCCGGGAATTGAACGTTGCATGTGCAGAATGTGCACGATTTGGCCCAGCCGATCCGGATTCCGGTCCTTGGCGGATATTTCTCCGGCAATGGGCGGTTGTTTACAATGCATTGAATTTGTTGATGTATGCTCGGCATAGCGCTCGCCTTCTGTTTTTGGGGCGCGGTAATTTGTCATGGCATCGTTATTGCTAACTCCGTAAAGGCAGCGCATTAGGAAATACCCAAGACCCTGACAGACCCCAAAATTTCCTGGCGCTTGTTTTGAAAGAGGTCAATCGGTGGATGGTTTTGGTCCCTCCTTTCCATCCACCGATTCCCTTTCAAAAAAGGGTTTCGGCAATGTCGCTGCATCAATACATGGACAAACGAATCAAGCGCTGCCTTTCCAACCCGGCCATCCTCATGCTCGCGCTGGTCTACCTCTCTTCTCCCGCAAAAAGGCCGAAGGCCGAATTGCCCCACTGGGCCACGCAGGCCCTCTGATCCCCTTGCACAGAATGAAAAAGCCGGCCCCGTCGGGAGCCGGCTTTTTTTTGATGTGCGTCGAGTGCAGAGTCGATTACATGATCCCCATGCCCACAAGCAGTGCGATGACCGAAAGGATCACTCCGCTCCACAGGAGGGTCATTGTCGTGTAGCCCATGACGGCCCGGGCCGACAGCCCGGCAAGACCCAGAAGCGGCAGGGCCCAGAAGGGCTGGATCATGTTCGTCCACTGATCGCCCCAGGCCACCATCATGGCCGATTTGGTCATGTCGATCCCCATGGTCTTGGCCGCTTCGATGGTGATCGGGCCCTGCACCAGCCACTGGCCGCCGCCGGAGGGGACGAACATGTTGATGATGCCTCCCGCCCAGAACTGCAGCATGTAGAACGTCACCGGTGTCGAGATGGCCACGAACCAGGCGGCGATGACCTTCCCGAGCCCCGTCCCGATCAGGATCCCCTGGATGCCCCCGTAGAGGGGAAACTGCAGCGCGATGCCGCCCGCCCCCTTGATGGCGGTGTTGACGGCAGAGATATAGTTCACGGGCTTGCCGTGGAGAAGGACGCCGAGGATGAAGAACAGGAAGATGACGATGTTGAGGTTGAGGTCCATGCCTTTGGTCATGAAGTGGTTGACCAGGTAGGCAAGACCCATGAGCCCGAAGACGTTGTTGATCGCGTAGCTGTGGTCGATCCTCTCGGCCAGGGTGGGGTTGGCCGGCCTCTCTTCATGGATCGACTCGTCGGCCATCTCCCTGAGTTTGGCTTCGCTGATTTCCTGGACCTCCTCCGGCTTGGGATGGATCATCGCATACAGGACGGGGAGGGTGAAGATGATCAGCAGCGAGGCAATCAAGTTG
>JAJFUM010000086.1 GCA_021372415.1 Deltaproteobacteria bacterium | reverse complement strand
CGGGAGAACTTCACCACCACATAGTCCCCGGAGGGGGTGTACTTCTCCAGGGTCCCCTCCCGCCAGTAGGGGATCTCGTCGAGGGTCATCCCCCCGGCCAGGAGCGACGAGACCATGGCGATGGGGAAGCCCGTGGCCTTGGAGGCCAAGGCGGAGGATCGGGAGGTCCGGGGGTTGATCTCGATCACGACGACCCGGCCCGTCTCGGGATCGTGGGCAAACTGGATGTTCGTCCCGCCGATGACCTCGATCGCCTCCACGATGTCGTAGGAGTGCTTCTGCAGGCGAGCCTGGAGCTCTGGGCTGATGGTCAGCATGGGAGCGGTGCAGTAGGAATCTCCCGTATGGACCCCCATGGCGTCCACGTTCTCGATGAAGCAGACGGTGATCATCTGGTTCTTGGCGTCCCGGACGACCTCCAGTTCCAGTTCCTCCCATCCCAGGACCGACTCCTCGACGAGGATCTGGCCGACGAGGCTCGCGGAGATGCCGCGGCTGGCCACGACCCGGAGCTCCTCGACATTGTAGACCAAGCCTCCACCCGTGCCGCCCATGGTGTAGGCCGGTCGGATGACCACGGGATACCCGAGGGTCGCGGCAATCTTTTCCGCCTCCTCGACGCTGTAGGCCGGCTCACTCTTGGGCATGTCGATCCCCAGGCGGTTCATCGTCTCCTTGAAGGCGATCCGGTCCTCTCCCCTCTCGATGGCATCCACCTGCACGCCGATCACCTGCACGCCGTACTTGTCCAGGACTCCGGTCCTGTGGAGCTCCGAGGTCAGGTTAAGGCCTGTCTGGCCGCCCAGGTTCGGAAGGATCGCGTCGGGGCGTTCGTTTTCGATGATCTCCGTCAAGGATTGAAGATTGAGGGGTTCGATATAGGTGACGTCGGCCATGCCGGGATCGGTCATAATCGTGGCGGGGTTGGAGTTCACCAGGACGATATCATAGCCGAGCCGCCGGAGGGCCTTGCAGGCCTGGGTGCCGGAGTAATCGAACTCGCAGGCCTGGCCGATCACGATAGGACCTGAACCGATGATCAGGACCTTGTGGATATCCCTTCTCTTGGGCATGGGAACACTCCTTGGGCAGCAGAATAGGGAGTGGAAAGGACTGATCTTTTTGTTGTGAGGGGAGTATAGGGAAAGCCCTCGGAGGTGTCAATAACTTTCTGGCCGGCGGAAAAAAACAGGACCCGGAAGGCAGATCGTGCCCGATGATCGGGGCGGCGGCCGCCCTTTTCAGCGCCACCGCACAGCGCGGGAGGCGGGCAAAGGGCCTAATGATCCGCAACAGGAGGGCCCTCGAGAATCAGCGTCCTCCCCATCCGATCAAAACAGCCCCTCAGTCTCTGCATCTCGGACCGTTCACATCCGGACAGGAGGCCGCCGCCCAGTCTCTCGCCCCAGTATCCGTTCGCAACGACCGTGTCTGCCCTCTCGATACGTGGCATGAGCGCATCAGCGCCTCCGGCTTGGAGATAGAGGCTGACGTCGTTGATAAACAAGATCTCCCTCGGCTCCAAGTCCAGACGGCGCAGGAGCCCCTCGATCTCGCGCCGATTCCGTCGGGCCTTCTGCATGGCCTCCTCCTCGGAATTCGAGCTCAGGCGGGGCGGTTCGAGCCATCCCCCCAGATAGAGGACCCCGCATCCCTCGGGCGGTATCAGACGGCCTCCGGCTCCGGGGATTCCCCTGGC
Organism: Deltaproteobacteria bacterium; assembly: GCA_021372415.1. Taxonomy (GTDB): domain Bacteria; phylum Desulfobacterota; class Syntrophia; order Syntrophales; family UBA5619; genus JAKAFS01. The sequence goes on along the minus strand of JAJFUM010000086.1, from coordinate 11,871 downwards.
GCGGGCCAGGGTCTCCGGGATCTCGGGTGCCATGTCCACGACAGCGGTCCGCCCGCCGAACCCCTGACGGCACAAAGCCTCCAGCAGCCCCCTCGACAGGGTGGTCTTCCCCGTATTGACGTCCCCCAGGATCAGGGTCTTCCGGCCGAGGTAATCCTCGATGCGCACCTCCGGCATACCCATCAGGCCTCCCTCTTCTCTTTTCGCCCGAAGGTCTCTGGCAAGAGGAACAGGACCGCCACCCCGACCAGATAGACGACGGAGGTCACGGCCAGGCCCGTTTGAAGACCGCAGGCCTTTCCGATGTGGCCGATGGTATAGGGTGCCAGGACCGCCCCGATGCGGCCCATGTTCCAGCAGAAGCCGCCGGCATAGGCACGGACCTGCTCCGGGAAGAGCTCGGCGTAATAGGCCCCCAGGACACCGCCGGAGCCGCAGAGACCGAAACCGACCACGATCCCCCACCAGAAGAGGAACATGGGATGGCGGACGACGATATAAACCGCGACGGCAACGGCAATGGTGGCGAAGGCGGCGATCATGGCCCGGCGTCGGCCTATCCAGTCGGCCAACAGGCCGAAGGCCTGAAAACCGAGAAACATCCCGATGTACATGACAAAGGAGAACCCGGCCATCGTCGTCAGGCTCAGGCCTCTCTCCTGCGTGAGAAAGGTCGGGATCCAGAAGGCCGCCCCCCAGTAACCCGCGAGGTTGACGATGCTGACCAGGGTGGCCAGGAACGTCGTCCGGGCCAGCCCCCCGGAGAAGATCGACCCGATGCCGATCCGGACCTTGGCCGCGTCGCCGGCGGCGGGCGCCGCACGCACGGGATCGGGAGGGACGAGGCGCAGGACCGCCAGGGCCGCGGGAATGGACAGCGTCCCGGCGACGAAGAGCCACTGCCATTCCACGCGGAGGACCCATCTGCCGACCAGGGAGGCGAGGACCGCTCCGACGGCGAAACTGCTGAAAACGAAGGAAGCGGCGCGTCCCCGGTACCGGGGCGACCAGTGGGCGGCGATCAGGGCGGCGCAGGGCCCCCAGATCCCCCCGATCGCGATCCCGGTCAGGAGTCGGAGCCCCATCCACTGCCCCCAGGTCTGGACGAAATAGACGGCCCCCATCCCCACCCCGAGCCAGATCAGGGCCAGGACCAAGGCGAAACGCCGGCCGGCGTTCTCGGCGATGAGCCCGAAAAGGACGCTCCCGGCCATGGCCCCCAACATGGTGGCGGAACCCAGAAGCCCTCCCTCAGGCAGGGAGATGTTGAGGACCTTGAGCAGGACGGGCATAGCAATCGCCAGGACGATCAGATCGTAGCTGTCGAAAAGGTAGGTCATGAAGGAGGCCCACAGGACGGGCCATCGGTGCTTTGTGCCGCTCATCGCCCTGCCCCCTTCTTCAGCAGCGCCGACAGCCGCAGCGCCGCTTCACCGATATCCGGCTGGGCCATGACGGCCGAGACAACGGCCACGCCGTCCACACCCGTTTCCATCACCGCCGGGGCATTATCCGCCGTGATCCCGCCGATACCCACGACGGGAATCCGGACGGCCGCCTTGATCCGGCGGAGCTGTTCGAGGCTGACGGATTCGGTGCCGCCCTTGGTGGCGGTCGGGAAGACGGCCCCCACCCCCAGATAATCGGCCCCTTCGTCCTGGAACCGGAGGGCCTCCTCCAGCGTGCACGCCGATGCCCCGACAATCCGGTCGGGGCCCAGTAAACGACGGACTGCGGCAACCGGAAGATCCTCGGGACCCACGTGGACGCCGTCTGCATCCACGGCCAGGGCGATGTCCAAACGGTCGTCGATGATCAGCGGGACTTCCGCCCGATCGGTCACGGCCTTCACCCTCCGGGCCAGATCAAGATAGTCCCGGGAAGGGATCTCCTTTTCGCGGAGCTGGACCACCGTCGCCCCTCCCCGGATCGCCGCCTCGACGCTGTCCCAGAGGGTCCTTCCGCCGAGCCAGCGCTGATCCGTTACCAGATAAAAAGTCCAATCCACTTGTCCTGCCACCATATGACCTCCCCGGGCCGCGCGGGTACGTCGGCCCCTTTCAATGGAGTCCGCCCGGTCTGGAGCCGGCGATTTGCGTTCTGTGAAAAAACGAAAAGGCCGTCTCCAAAAGGGAAACGGCCTAGATCGACGGATTTGGCTCATTTCCCTACGCAGGCATGACCCTGATCAGGTTTATGAAGGGTCGCCGGATTATCCGGCATCTCAGTCCCGAAGGACACCCCTAACGAGCGGCCCGATAATGCGCCAGTCTTCTTCTCTTGTCAAGATGATTTTGGCAGTTACCACAAATAGCCCGCAGGATGATCGTCCACGAAAGGTCTAAACGAGAACAAACCGGAAGGAATTTAATGGAGTAAGGCATGCCGCTTCAGGGATGAACAACTGGAGAATAAAGTCTTATCAATCGTCGTGATTTCCTATAGCGGCGTCATTGCTGGTTCCTGAGGGATTTCAGAATCTCGATGGTTCTGACCATCGCCTCTTCCCAGTCGGGTTCTTGGATGAGTTCCGCTGAGACATACCCCCGATAATCTATGGCCTGAATGGCCTTGGTGATACACGCAAAATCAAGGTTTCCCCCACCGGGGGCGAGACGATTTGAATCCGAGATGTGGATGTGCGCGAGGTACGGCCTCGCCAACCGGAGACCATCGGAAAACGATTTTTCTTCGATATTCATGGCATAGACATCCGCCATCAACCTGAAGTTCTTTCGTCCCATCTTTTGCACCACATGGATCCCGTCCCCGATGGTGAAGAGGTTGTTCCATTCTACCCTGGGAATCGGTTCGAGGGTTAGCGTCACCCCCCTCGTTTCCGCGTATTCCGAAATTGTCTCGAAGGCGTCGTACATCCAGCCTATGGATCTTTCGCGGGGGATCTCCCTGCTGAGACGGCCCCGCAACCGGCCGATGTTGACCTGGGCGCTAAAAACCGACGCAAAATCGATAATGCTCTTCGTCCGCCGGATCGCCTCCGCACGGACTTCCGCATCCGGATCCATGAAGGAGAGCCGATCCTGCCCGAAAACTTCTCCGGTACAGAGGGCGGGAATCTCAATCCCGTAATATCGGGAAAGCCGTTCAAAGAGCCCCTTTTCAATGCTATCCGGGTCACGAATCATCAACTCCGCCCCGTCATACCCGAGGGCTTGTAATCTCTGGAAGATCTTTTCCACATCCCCCTGACATGCCGTTACACTTTCATCGGAATGGAGTTCCGGCGTCGCAACCACATAAGCAATTCTGATGGATTCCATGATTAAAATTCTTTCATCAGGATGACAAGATGGCACACGACCATGACAGGCATCCGCCACGGGGCACTTGGATTGCGCGTTTGAATTAGCAATAATCCATTACAAAGCCGGCATATATTTTAGCCGCTTTGATCACCTTGTCTATCTCGATGAACTCGTTGTCACCGTGGTTGCAGAAACTGCATCCCGGGCCAAGGCATACAGAAGGGATCCCCTCGCTGTTAAACCATGCGCAATCACAGACCGCTTTCAATCCCGAGATTGTCAAGTCCTTACCCATGACCTCCTGATACGATTGCTTGATGACCTTAATCGCATCAAGGTCAAGAGGGGTGTCATATGCCGGCAGGGGCTTTCTGATCGCAGGAGCGATGATTTCGGGAGGATTCTGACGAAGCCACGCGTCCGTCTGAGCCAAATGATGGACATTGCTTTTTATCTCCGCAATGACGTCGTCGATTTTTTTTGTCGGCGGATACCAAACGTAATAGGTGATCTTCAAATAGGAATTTATTGAAGCCCGATACGTTCCTCCATCGATGAAGCAGGGATTGATGCAGAATACACCGATTCCCTGTGAATCATAGAAGGGGCTGCCTCCCGAGCCGACCACCGGATGTTTCCATGCTTGGTTCCATTCATTCTCCAGCCTGCGGAACATGTATATAAAGGGCAATGCCTTTTCCAAAGCATCCACCCCGACGTCCGAGCCCGCCAGAATGCCGTATGGCTGAGGGAATATCACCTGATTGCGGCAGGCGCCGTGGACCGATTTTCCCCTGACGATGAAGTCAAACATAAAAACACCGGTTGATGCTGCAAGCATATCCAGGTCTGTTCCCTCGGCGACAACGGCAAAAGAAGGCCTATACCCTCTTCTTGCGACCGTCGCCGCTCCGATCGTCCCGCCTTCGCCCGCCTCCTCCCCCACGGTGGAAGCAAAAAGGACATTGCCCTTGAGCTTGATTCCACACTCTTTCAGAGCACTCAAAGCGAATAATTCAGCAGCCAGTCCCCCTTTCATGTCGGTTGCCCCTCTGCCGTGCACCATCCCGTCTGCCACCGTTCCTGAAAATGGGGGATATCGCCAATTCTCAGGTTGAAGGACAGGAACGACATCGCAATGGCCGGTAAGCATCACATCTCTTCCCCCGCCGGTGCCTTTCATAATTCCAACGACATTGGGTCGAACCCCGGCTTCATCTTCTGCCCACATATCTACATCAAGGCCAATGTCCTTAAGCTTTCCCGCTATCCATTCCTGAACAGCCTTCTCGTTATCCACTGACCAGTCTGAAGCATTGTTGACTGAGGGGATGGAGACCATCTTGCTTAGCCACTCAACCGCGACGTGCGAGTTGTTTTCAATATAACGCCAGACCTTTTCCTTGCTCATTGGGCTCACCTCACGGAACATCGGAATACTCGTTAGCATACAACGGTCGAGTGATGTCAACGTGACGAGAATATATCCTCGCACCGTATTTCTTGCGGGTCTCCAAGGATATTCGCCAGGATGGCTATTCTTGCCCCCTTTTCGATCAAATCGGCGCACCGAAAGGCATCGTCCATATCCGTGCCCAAGGCGACGGTTCCATGATTCTTAAGAAGCGCCCCTCTCTTATCCTTCCCCAAGGCCTTGATCATCTTTTCCGCGAGGTCATCGGATCCAGCCTTGCCGAATTCAGCGCAAACCACACTCCCCCCGATTTGATACATCTCGGCCGTGAGGATCGGAATATCGAGTCCCGCAATTGCAAACACACCCGAGTTGGCGGCATGCGCATGGATGATCGCATTGATTTCAGGTCTGGATTTATATATGGCCAGATGCATTTTGTATTCGATGGTCGGCAGGATGTGGTTATCCGATGCGACGATGTTCCCATCCATGTCGATGACGACGATGTCGTCTGCACGAATGACACCCCAGTTTGTAATTTTTACATTCCTACCGGGCTTTGGGCAGATATAAACAAGATCGTTTTCCGCATCCTTAATGCTTAGATCGCCACCATCTTTGGAGGGGGAATATCCCTTCTCAAAGAAAATCCTCGTGGCTTCTGCAACTTGGTCTTTGATGGCATGATTGATCATCGTCAGATACCTCTCGGAAGTTTAATGCTGGTTATGATTTTTCTTTATGGGCCTGATGGTTTCATCAATGACCATATCTATGTCGATATAATTGACCCGTCCCAGCGACGTTGCGTAGATTTCCATCTGGGCCTGTCGTTCCAAAATGGTGCACATGCTGTATGCCTCTTCCGTGTCTTCACCGATGCATATCGCACCATTGGCCTGCAAGAATATGGCCTTCTTATCCGGGGAAAGTGCCGTCATGACAGATGCTGTAAATGCTTCGGAGCAATAGGGCGTAAAGGGGGCACATCTTACAATCCCATTTTCCCCCCCTATCATGGTTTTTACATCTTCAACCATGACCGGATGCATGTCTTTCTTGACGGCAGAAAACGCCGAGACATGTTCAGGGTGAATATGCATGATGGAATTCATAGAAGGCCGATCTCTGTAAATGCTCAGATGTACCGATAATTCGAGGGGCGGCAGAGGGGAATACTCTTTGAGGCTGTTGCCCCCCATATCCACGGCAACGATATCTTCAGGCCGCAAATAACCCCAGGACTTCAGCTTGAAGTTATCGTCGAGACGAGGACTCATGTAGATGATTTGTGTCTGGGAATCCCTGATGCTTACGGCGCTAAAAATCCCATCCGACATGAAGCCATTCTTATGCAGGTGCTTAATAATGTCGCAAGTTTCCTTCTCACAGCGATGATTAATCATGTATCGTTTCCCCCAGTCTCCACCCTTTGAGTTATGTTAAGGAGTATCCTGTGCTAGGCGTCCAATCCACACCAGTCTATTGCATAGGAAGAATATATTTTTATGCATTTTATAATGTTATCGATGTACACGAACTCATTGTCGCCGTGAACGCCCTGAAGCGTTGATCCAGGACCAAGCAACACCGTTGCTACGCCGGCTCGTTCAAACCATGTCCCGTCGCAAACCGCCCTCATCCCGGTTACTGAAATATCTTGGCCGAAAAGTTCTCGGAAGGTTTTCTTCATCACCGTGACCCCTTCACACCCTTCCTGGGTATTGAAACCCTCCCAGGGCCTTCTGGGATAGGGGACCTTGATCTCCGGGGGATTCTCGGCCAACCAGTCATCGGTCTGGGCCAGAGCATCAACCTTCCGTTTTATCTCTTCCACGACAGAGTCCCTGCTGATCTCGGGCGGATGCCATACCATGTAGTTTATCTTTATGAATGGATTGATTGAAGCCCTGTAAATTCCCCCCTTGATGATGGCCGGATTTATGCAAAACGCGCCGACTCCTTGACTATCCTTGACCGGATGCCCGCCGCTGCCAATAACAGGATGTTTCCAGCGATGGTTCCATTCAAATTCCATCCTGCGAAACATTTCAATGAAGGGAAGCGCCTTTTCCAAGGCATCGACACCCACCGATGGCCCGGATGGCAGCTGGTTCGGTTGAGGGTATAAAACCTGATTACGGCATTTGCCGTGCACGGCCTTACCGCGGACGGTCAATTCAAACATGAAGATGCTTGAAGAGGCTATCCTTAATTCCAGGTTCGTTCCTTCACCGATAATGCCGAAATCGGGCCTATAGCCTCTTCGTATGACAGACGCAGCACCGATCGTCTCCCCTTCACCGGATTCTTCTCCGGCGGTAGAGGCGATGAAGGCGTCCCCCTTCAGTTTGACACCACAGGCGTTCAAAGCCTCCATCGTCCAGATACATGCGGCCAGGCCAGCCTTCATATCGCTTGCACCGCGGCCATAAATTTTCCCGTCGACGATCTTTCCTGAAAACGGTTCGTACATCCAGTTTCCCGGATCTTGAACGGGAACGACATCGCAATGCCCATTGAACATCAGGCTGCGCCCACCTCCGCTTCCGCTGCGCATTGCAACGACGTTGGGGCGCAGTTGTTTTGCGTCTTCTGCCCACATATCGACGGCAAGGCCGATCTTTTTGCACCGTTGCGCGAACCACTCCTGGAAGGCCTTTTCATTATCCTTTTCCCAGTTTTCGCTGTTGTTGACCGATGGAATGGATATCATCGTGACAAGGTCCCCAACGATGTGATCGCGATGTTCGTCAATGAATCTATAAAGGGCGTCTTTGATCATGCTTGTCCTCCATCTGGAACCGGGACAAAGGGAACGGGGATCCATGCTTCCGATCGAAACATGAAAACCCCTAACGGCTTGCTCATGATTCCTGCTTCCGTGACTTGATTGCACTGAGACACTTTCCCAGACACATTCTGATGTACGGCATGAACAGGAATAATATCGAAACGAGGATGAATAGGAGGGCCAGAGGCTGAGAGAGCAGTTCTGAAAAACTCCCATTAGAGCCTATTAACGCGGTACGGAAATTAAGCTCGATCAGGGGGCCCAGGATGAACCCAAGGATCAAAGGCGTGAGTGCGACGTCGAATTCATAGAGGCAGTACCCGACCACGCCAAAGATCATCAGGACCCACACGTCGAATATTCTGTTGTTTACTGTTAGCACGCCCAGGGTACAGGTGAGAATGATCAGGGGAAAGAGGAAGTAGAGAGGGACATCAATGATCTTGATAAACAACTTCATGAATCCGATTTCCATCGCATACATGACAATATTGGATAAGAAATAGAGAACCATGATCGCACCGGCCAGGTCGATGTGCTCGGCGAAGAAGAGGGGACCGGGTTGCAGGCCGTGGATCAGAAACCCTCCCAGCAGGGCGGCCGTCACCAAGTCGCCGGGGATGCCCAGTGTAATGAGAGGGATCAAAGCGCCGCCGTTCACTGCATTATTGGCGGTTTCCGATGCAATGATTCCTTCCGGCATTCCGGTCCCAAATTTATCCGCATTCTTGGAATTCTGCCGGACCTGGTTGTATGCCAGCATTGAACCGGTGGTCTGCCCGATCCCAGGGAGGATGCCGACAAAGGTTCCAATGACGGAGCTGATCAAGAACGCCATTTTTGTTCCCTTGAGGTCGATCCGTTTGGGAAGCAAGGGGACCTTATCGAGCACCAATTCCTTATTCTTCCCTTTGCCGAGTTGGGAGGTCTGAACCATGATCTCCGTAATGGCAAACAAACCCATGAGCAAGGCGATGGTTGATATCCCGGCCTGCAGTTGCCACTGATCGAACGTAAGGCGCATGACCCCGGAAAGACTGTCCATTCCCACAGTGCTGAGCAATATACCGAGAAAGGCGGAGATCAGGCCCTTCAATATATTCTTGCCGGCCATAGCCACGACGAGACTGATGCCCATGGTGGCAAGGGCGAAATACTCCCAAGGCCCAAACGCGAGGGCGGCTCTGGAGAGGGGAGGGGCGATCAGCAGGAGGGCGAATGCAGAAAGAAGCCCGCCGACCATAGAAGCATAGACCCCCAGGGTCAGGGCATCTCCCGGTCTTCCGGACTTTACCATGGGAAAACCGTCCCAGCATGTCACGATCGAGGCGGGTGTCCCAGGGATGTTGAGCAGCATCGCCGTGATCAGCCCGCCGGATATTCCGCCGACGAATATCCCGAGCAGGATTGCCATCCCCTGGACAGAGGTCATGGTGAAGGTAAAGGGAATGATGAGCGTGACGCCCAGCACGGAAGTGAGCCCAGGTATGCAGCCGAAGATGATACCCAAGAATACACCGAAGAAAAGAAGCAGGATTGAAAAGGGATCTGATACGACCAAGCCCAAACCCATCGTGATGGCTTCCATATACATCACCTTCCGAGAATGCGAAACTTCCGCTTTCCCCCGGGACGAGCCAGGGGAAAGCGGAACGTTACAGGATAAAACCTATTTTTTCTTCTGCTCGGCCTTTATCGCGTCGAATATAGGCTGGAACAGCTTTTCCTGTTCACTGACCCATTTTACGGTGTAGTCCGGCCCCCTGAATTTGGGATCCAGGGAGAGCTTTTCGCAGTCCTTGGCAAATCCAGGATTGTTCGTCGCCTTCTTGAAGGCGGCAACGAGATAGTCCAAGGTTTCCTTATCCATGCCCGGGGGGCCGAAGATGGCCCGCGGAAGCCCCGACGCGACGTTGATGCCCAATTCCTTATAGGTGGGGACCTTGGGGTAGAACCTCGACCGCTCGTTGGCAATGACCCCGATGGGAATAACGTCGCCGGAGTCGACGGCACCACGAGCATCCCCTCCGGTCGTGACCTCCAGCTGGATATGGTTGCCGAGAAGTGCCGTGCGGGTTTGAGCGCCGCCCTGATAAGGAACCGGGGTGATGTCCACGCCGGCTTCCTTGATGAGGACCAGCACGCAAGCCGCCGAGAAAGAGGCAGCACCCGGGACGCCCACCTTGACCGCCTTGGGATTCGCTTTGGCAAATTTCACGACATCAGACCAATTCTTCCAGCCCGTTTTTTTGCTCGTCGTGATCAATATCACGTCCTCAACGAGATACCCGATTGTCGTCAATTCTTTGTACAGCGGCTTCTCCAGTGCGCCAGACATGTAAGCGGCCATAAGATTGACGGGGTTGTTCGAAAGAAGCTTATAACCGTCCGGCTTCGAATTAAAAACTTCCTGGGAACCGATAAGGCCGCCGGCACCAGGCATATTGATGGGGACAAGGGTGAAATCAAGATACTTCGTGATGGCTCTTGTCAGAATGTCAGCCGCCCCGCCTGCGGGCCATGGTACGATGCACTGAACCGGTTCCTTGGGGAACGGGGTCTTGGCTTCGGCAGAATTGGCAGAAATAATGTGGGCAACTCCAAGGGACATTGTGAGTGCCATCACCCATAACCAGGTTTTAAACGCTTTCATTGGACGCCTCCCTTACTCTTGGTTCTATAAAAAGTTTATCCGTCACGCTTGTTGGTTTCGAACCGCCCAGTGGGAACCTGAAAAATTGCACACGTTCATCTAACACCTCCCCGACTTTTATTGTTCAAACGACAGCATCACGAAGCGGAATTTCATATGAATGGCCTAAAAAAGCTGAAACTTAGGAAGATTGGCATTGAGAAACCCGGTGAAGACAAATTGCAGAACCGAAACACTAACCAACGCAAAGACAAAAGAAATCAATGCATATCCAACCAATATGCCGACGCTTTGCGTGGAGGTTTCAACCCTCCTGTCATAATACTGGTAAATGAAGCACAACAATCCTGTCAGCATGAGGCTGCTCATGAAGAAACCGATTTTGTTCATCGCAAAGACATAGATGAGCAGTGCAACGAATGACAGGACAACCGTCTTTGAAGCCTTCATCTTTGTCGGAGCAGGATGGAAGTCCTTATTGAAGGTAAAGTTGGCAATGATCAGCAATAGGGACAATATCATGAGGGCCCAACCGACAAGGCGAAGATAGGTGGTGGGAAGCGCCAGGAATGGCATCGCACGTGAAAAACCGCCCTTGATGATGCCTTCACTGAATGTGACCCATGCCCCCAACGCCAGGATCAGTATCCCGAACAGTATGCTTTTGCCGTCCTTGACTTTCATCACTCACATCCCCCATCAATAAACATACGGTTTGAGCAACACCCTCTGAAGACCCATAGGAGGATACGACGCCATTTTTCATGCGCAACAGAAGCAGAAGGGTGGAGCCCGATATCGCAATTCATACAAGGCCGTCTCTTGTAGGTGTCGAGGGGCATCCCTGAGCTGCACCGAATAAACGGGACTTCCGGCTAGTTCTGCAGGTAAGCAATCACTGCCTCTATCTGCTGGTTGAATGAACCTTCCTGGACGAATTTTTTATTGAAGAAGGCGCTGCCGATGGTGAACCCCCAGGCCCCCATCTGCTCAACGCGATCGATCCGGTCGAAAGTGTCCACGCTACCGGCTATGATCACGGGAAGTTCGACAGCCTTGATGAACGCGTCGGCCAGGCCTTCCGGGTCGGCTACATGCCGGTAAGCCAGGAGATCGATGGCGTCCACCCCCAGTGCTTTCAGTTGATGACCTTCGGCGACGATCTCCCCGATCGAGCCTTCGAGGATGCTCGGATGACCACTGACTTTTCCGCAAAAGGGCGAGTATCTGATGGGCTTGTCCTTCAGAAATTCGAACACGGCAGGATAGAAAAGTGTGCCCATCAGGTAATCAAAGCGGCATTCCACTGCCAAGCGGGCCGCATCCATGCATTCCTGCTCGGTGTAGGTTACGACCTCCAGACAAGCGGTCTTTCCTGCGGCCCGGATGTCATCGACCAAGACCTTCATCTGTGCCACAGGAAGGCCAACGTTTTTGAAGCCCCAGAATTGGACCGGCAGGTTCTTGCATCCGTCGAAGACCTCAATGGCATCGGGAACAGTCTTGTCGTTGTTGGTGAGCATGACGATTAACTTTGTCTTCATGAGAATATCCCTTCTGGTATTTATGCGTTCTCGGAACTCTTCTGGAAGAGATCCGTCAGATCGAAGAAGAGTTGTTTGTAATGTTGGTAGCTTTTGTCGTAGAGTCCTTGAAGGGCAGGGTTCGGTTCGAAACGAGCGGCAACCCGGATCATCTCCCCGCAGGCCTCGGCGATATCGCCGTACATGCCCACCGCCTT
>JAJFUM010000354.1 GCA_021372415.1 Deltaproteobacteria bacterium | reverse complement strand
CCGTCCGGGAAACGCCGCCGCCCCAGCCCCGCGTCCGGGTCGAAGGGGACGGGAACGCGGCCTTCCCCCTTCAGTGCCGCCATTGTCTCAAGGCGCCCTGTCTGGACGCCTGCCTGACCGGCGCCCTGGCGCGGGACCCCGGCAGCGGCCTGGTGATCATCCGCGAGGATCTCTGCATCGGCTGCTGGACCTGCATGGCCTTCTGCCCCTACGGGGTGATCGCCCCCTCTCCGGAGAACCGGATCGCCGTCAAGTGCGACCGCTGCCTCTACATGGAAAAGCCCGTCTGCGTCGACGTCTGTCCGACAAAGGCGCTGGAACTGGTCGAGATCGACGGGATCGAGGCCATGCTCCGCCAAAGACGGCGAAAGACGGCCGGGGCCATGGCAAAGGCGGCCCCAAAGGGGCCGATTCTGCTGGACATGGGAAGATAGATTCACATTCACGACTCAGGAGTGGTTGAGCTTATGGAAACGATACATTTCAAGACAGTAGACCCGGTGAGCCAGGATCTGCTCCGCGCGGCTTCGCAAAAGGGGCTTTCCCTCAACTGGGAGCGGTACGAAAAACAGCAGCCGCAGGACGGCTTTCTCCGCCTGGGGCTCTCGTGCCCCTACGGGTGCATGCAGGGTCCCTGCCGGATCGATCCCTACGGCCGCGGCGCCCAGACGGGAATCTGCGGCCTGGACCGCGACGCAATGGCCGCCGCCTTCCTGCTGCGCCTCGCCCTCCAGGGTGTTCTGGAATCGCCGCAGAGCGCCAAGGCGGGCGCCTCGATCCCCTGGCCCGCCGGCCTGGAGAAGAAGGCGGCCGCCGGCCTGAAGCCGCTTGGCGGCCCCCTCTCGACGGCGGAGATCGCCGAAAGCGCGGTGATGTTGTCAAGGCCTTCCGCCTCTCCGGCCGAACTCGTCCGTCAGGCCCTGCGCCTGAGCCTCCTGGGCATTGCCCTTGCGGGACCGGCCGCGGCCGGGAAGGCGTCCGCCGCGAAACGAGTGCGCGCCGGTTACGGCCTGCTCGCCGGAAAGGCGGCCCGGATCGCCATCGCCGGCAGGGTCCCCGAGTCCCTGATCCAGGACCTTCTCAAGGAGGCCTCGGGAAAGAGGGGCGCCGAGGTGCGCCTGCTCACCCTCGGGGAGTGGACCCCCGTCGGGAGGGCCTTCCTCCCCGTCGCCTGCACCTCGGGCGAGGCGGAAACGGTCCTCTCCTCGGGTGCGATCCATCTGCTCGTGGCCGGAGCGGGAAGCGACCCGGGGCTGGCGTCCCTCTGCGAGGCGATGAAGATCCCCGTGGCCGTGGCCGCCGGGAACCCCAAGGCGTCGACCCTGATCAGGCAGGCGCGGGCGGCCTTTGATCGCCCCGCCGGCTCCTCCTTCGCCCCCGACGCCTCCCTCGTCGGAGAGGCGGACGTCAAGACGGCCGAGGCGGACATCGCCGCGGCGCTGAAAGGCGGCAGAGGCGCAAAGCTCGCCCTGATCGGCGGCGCGGACACCCTCTTGCAGTCCTTCGGCCACCTTCCCGTGGAGATGGCCAGGGGGCTCATCGGCGAGGGGCACGCCGTGGCCTCCTGGGGCGATGCGGCCCTCTGGATGATCAAGCAGGATCTCCCGGTCACCGTGCTGGATTCCGAGGCAGGC
>JAJFUM010000068.1 GCA_021372415.1 Deltaproteobacteria bacterium | reverse complement strand
TACGGACGAGGACGTCAGCACGCTGAGAAAATACGTGGAACTTTCCAAAGCCGGCATGAAAGAGGGCGACAGACTGTGCGTTTTGAAAAACGACCGGGAGATGCATATGTACCTGGCCCAGATGACGAAGAACAAATTCATCATTCCCGAGTTGGAACGAATCCGGGACTTCCTGGACTGGCTGATTCTTTTCAAGCGGGCGCGGATGATGGAGGCCCTTTCGGAACACGACCGGCTGATCGAGTGCCTGAGCCTGCGTGATACCAAGGGGGCGGTCAAGGCGATTCGACAGCACATCAACAATGCGCTGCAAAGCACACTGGACAGTTTGAAGGCTGATCAGCCCCAGCAGGCGACTGAAGGGCAGGATACATGAGTAGATATTGATCAAAGGAGGTTTTTTAATGCCAAGTTTCAAGATAGCTTTGATGCCGGGAGACGGGATCGGGAACGACATTCTGACCGCCTCACAGCCCCTTTTAGACGTGCTCGATCTCGACGCCGAATATGTCCATGCGGACATCGGATGGTCGCACTGGTGCAACGAAGGCGAGGCCCTTCCCCCCAAAACAGGGGATATTCTGAAAGGATGCCGTTGCGCCCTTTTCGGGGCGATTACCTCCAAACCGACCGGCGAAGCGGAACAGGAGCTTGTCCCGAGACTGCAGGGCAAGGGGCTCATTTACCGGAGTCCCATTCTCACCCTACGAAAGATGTTCGATCTTTATACCAACATGAGACCCTGCAAATCCTATCCCGGAAACCCAAACAACCATGGCGACAATATCGATATCACAATATTCCGCGAGAATACGGAGGGCCTGTATAGTGAAATCGAATTCCATCCGTTTCCCGACGAGCTCCGGGCGATGGTCTCTCGTTTCAACGCCGCCATGGATAGGTTTGCCGCTATTCCTTCCCAGGAAATGGCCGTCGCGCTTCGGGTCATCACCAAGAGGGCGGCAAGCCGCATCATTCGCAGGGCCTTCGAATATGCCCAAAACAAGGGCTATCGGAAGGTGACGCTCGTCGAAAAAGCGAACGTCCTGCGGGAGACCAGCGGGATGATGGTTCGGGAGGCTCACGCCATCGCCGCTGACTACCCGCGAATCGAACTGCAGATCACCTACATCGATGCGCAGTTAATGTGGCTGATTAAGAATCCGCAGGACTTCAGCGTTATGGTGACCAGCAATCTTTTCGGGGACATTATGTCGGATGTCGCTTCGCAACTGGTCGGCGGTCTGGGTTTTTCCGCCAGCGGGAACATCGGTGACAAGTTCGCAATCTTCGAGCCCAGCCATGGCTCGGCGCCGAAATACGAGGGGAAGTTTGTCGTCAACCCCTGCGCGATGCTCCTGTCCATCAAGATGATGCTGGACTGGCTCGGCGAGGAGAAAAAGGCGTCGGCGCTCGAGAGTGCGATCGCATCGGTTGTCAAGGCGGGCAAGGTCAGGACGTACGATATGGGCGGCAAGAGCTCTACGCTCGATATGGGCAGGGCCATAGCGGATCGGTACGTCGAAGTGATCTGCGGGCGAAGATAAAAGCCGCTGGAGCTACAAAAAGCAAAGCAGTCCTGAGCGCCAGATGTCTCGAATGAATGGACCTGGGGAATCGGCAGCGATCCCAAGGCGGATGGACGGAACCCTGTCATGCCCTGGGAAGCTCGAAGTTCTTGCAGGCGTGTGAGGGTGTGTATCTCGCGGAGAAATATGCGGCAGGGATGCACGCCCGGATTGCAACGGAGAGATCCATGAAAGGAGAGACCTTTATGAAAAGGAAGCTGTTTTTGCTGTGCATGATGCTGTGCGTCCTGGCTTTGGCCATGCCGATCGGTCAGGCGTACGCCGCCGAAAAGCCCATTAAGATCCGCATTTCTCTGTACTGGCCGCCCTCGCACCACCTCGTAAGAGTGGCTGAGTACCTGGGCAAGAATGTCGAGAACAAATCGGGGGGAAGAATCAAATTCGAGGTCTATCCTGCGGATCAACTCTATTCCCAGAAGGAATCCTTGAAGGCCACGGCGATGGGGAGCATCGAGATGTCTGATGAAAACCTCCCCAAGGCTGAGACAATCGATCCGATCTTTGCGGTTGAAAATGCCAATTTCTCCATCCTGACCGATTACGACATCGCCTGGAAATTCGTAGACGATCCTCTGTTCCGGAAGACCATCGGTGACGCCTATCGGAAGATCGGGGTGTACCCCTTGCTCTATGGATGCAGCGGCACCATGTCGCTGCTGGTGAACAACAAGCGTCCCATTATTAAAACCACCGACGCCAAAGGACTTTTAATCCGGGTTGTCAGCAAGACGGCCGGGGATCGCCTGATGGGGCTGCCCGGTGCCAAGCCGGTTATCATGAGCTCCGGGGAACAGATCATGGCTCTTCAGATGGGAACCATCGACGGTGCGTGGACAAGCGTAGGGGACGGTTTCACCAGACGCATCTACGAAGTGGCCAAATACGGCACCGTCATGCAGCTCTACCTGAACAGCCATCCCTTCGTGATCAATGCGAAGTTCTTCGACAGCCTGCCTGCAGACTTGAGAACGATCCTGGTTTCCTGCGCCAAGGACGCGGAAGGATACGGCAGAAAATTGCTCGAGGACGAGGAAAGGGGGTACGTGGAGGGCCTGAAAAAGAAAATGAACCTCTATGTCCTGACCCAGAAAGATTATGACTCCGGGTGGAATGCCGCCTTCGAGCCGATGGCCAAAGAATGGCTGGAGAAAACGGGCGAACGTGGAAAGAAGTTGCGGGAACGCATGATTGCCGTGCGCCAGGAAGTTATCTCCCAAAGGAAGTAGCGGACATGGAAACCAGCAGGTGGCCTCTCCGCAGGAAGAGGTCACCCGCCATACCACATAGACCGAGTGCCGTTCAAAGGGAGGGCCAACAACCATGAACCTCTGGCAGAACGTGGCCACACAGATCAATCGTTTGTCGCGCGCGCTCAGTGTCATCGGCTGCATATGCTTTGCCATGCAGGCCATCTACATCACCATTTCCATTATCAGCCGAGCCTTCTTCCGGATTCCCATTTCCTCCGCCGACGAGTTGACACGCGCCTTTCTGGTATGGGGAACCATGTCGGGAATGGCCCTGTGCCTGCAAGAAGGAAGACACATCCGTATCACCGCCTTTGTCGGTCTTTTGTCCCAAAAGATTCAGAACAGAATCGCGATCTTTACGGATCTGATCGCCATTGGCGTGCTGATCATCTTCGTCATCGAATCCTGGAATTTCACCATGTTTTCCCGCGCCCTGGGCGAAGGCTCCTCCGGGGTCCTGGAATATCCTATCTGGTGGACGGAGATTGCTCTGCCGATTGGGGGCTTTTGTTTCATCCTGCAATACCTCGTGAAGATTGCAGGAGAGATTTTTGAACGGCGCCCATTGAACGGCGCTCGCGCTTCCTGAGCATCCCCCAAGACAGAAACGGAGGGCCGTGATGTCGGAACTTCTCTGGATATTTCCATTGCTGCTGTTTTTGATCTTTATTGGGCTTCCGGTGGGAATGTGCCTGTTTGCCACCGCAGTCGTGATCCTCTTCACCCATCATTTTCCGCTGCTGCCGATCGCCCACACGATGTACCAGACCATGGACAGCTTCGAGCTTTCGGCGCTCCCCGTCTTCATGCTCATGGCGAACATCATGGAAAAGGCGAACGTGGGCGAGGAGCTTTTTGCCGTTATGAACATCCTCCTGGGCAGGATGAAGGGCGGATTGGCCATTGCAACCGTTTTCGCCTGCGGCTTCTTTGCGGCCATATCCGGTTCCAGCGCCGCCACGGTGATCACTATCGGTATCGTCGCCATTCCCCTCATGCTGGGCAGGGGGTATGACCGGAAGCTGGTGTTTGGAACCGTCGGATCCGCGGGTCTGCTGGGCGTGCTTATTCCCCCCAGCAGCTGGATGATCATCTATGGCGGGATCGCGGATGTTTCCGTCGGAGCGCTCTTCACCGCAGGGGTAATTCCGGGCATCATCCTGATGCTGATCTTCGCTACGATTGCCATGGGCCTCTCGATCAAGACGAATGCCCCTGTGGGCGACACGCAGACATGGGCCGAAAAGAAGGCGATCATCATCAAGGGCATCCCCGCGCTGATACTGCCCGTGATCGTCCTGGGAAGCATCTATACGGGAATCTGCACGCCCGTCGAATCGGCATCGTTGGGCACGGCTTACGCCTTCCTGATCGCCTTCCGCAAGCTCAACCGAAAAACGATCTGGCTGATCCTGAAGAGCACGACCGTCATGACGGCCATGCTCTTCCTGGTCATCAAAACGGCCGTCGTCTTCGGAAGCACGCTGACGCTCCTCCAGATTCCGCAGGCGATGGCAAAGGCGGCGGTCAGCGCCGGGTTCGGCAAGCTCGGATTCGTCCTCCTGATGATGCTCATCTATTTCGTCCTCGGCTGCTTTGTCGATGGGGTCTGTATGCTGCTCCTGACCGTGCCGATAATCCTGCCCATCCTGAAGGCGCTCCAGGTCGACCTGATCTGGTACTGCATCATCATGGTCGTCAACATGGAAATCGGCTGCCTGACGCCGCCTTTCGGGGTCAATCTCTTTGCCCTCATGGGAATCCGAAAGGACATCCATGTGCAGGAGGTGTTGGTGGGGATGATACCGTTCTTCATCGGACTGATCGTCTTCCTCGGGATAGTCGTTGCGTTCCCCGATCTCTCTACTTGGCTGCCGAGAAAAATGGGATTTTAGGATCTATTGCGCCACAGGTGAAGTCATGAAGAAAGTGAAAATGCCGTTCGGAGAAAGTTGCGTCGAATTGGAGGTGCCGGATGACGCCTCCGTATGCGAGTCTGCGTACATGCCTCCCCTCCCCGATCCGGTCGCCGCGATCGAAGATGCGCTTACCCACCCCCTCGGAACGCCGCCCTTGCCGGAAGTTGCGCGGGGGCGGCGTTCCGTAGCCATCGTCATCAACGACATTACCAGGCCTTCTCCTTCACGCCTGATGGTGGAGGCGATCCTGTCGCAGCTTAGCGGGGCGGGTATCGGGAGGGCGGCGGTGACGATCGTGATCGCAACGGGCAATCACCGTGCTGCTTCCGCCGCGGAAGTCGAGGAAATGGTCGGCCCGGAGGTAGCGCGGAGCGTCAGGGTCGTCAGCCACGATTGTCAAGATTCGGCCAATATGTCCTGTTTCGGGGAAACCAAAAGGGGGCTCCCCGTTTATGTCAACAAGGCGGTGGGCGAGGCCGACCTGAAGATCCTGACGGGCATCATCACCCCCCACCACTGTGGGGGCTACAGCGGGGGACGAAAGAGCATTGTGCCGGGCGTAGCCGGGTACGAGACCATCCGCGTCCACCACTCCCCCCCGATCCGCAGGCTGGAGCCGGTGACCGGAATCATGAAAGGCAATACGTTTCACGAAGAGGCGGTGGCAGCGGCGAGACTCGTGGGGGTCGATTTTATCCTGAATGTCATCAAAAACGGCGATGGTGCCATTGCGGGCGTCGTGGCCGGAGAATTGGAAGGGGCCCACGAGCACGGGGTGAGCATCTGCGAAAAGGGGTGGGCCATTTCCTTCGAACACCGGTACGACATCGTCGTGGTCAGCCCGGGGAAGTACCCGAAGGACTTCGATCTCCATCAGGCCCAGAAGGCTGTGTCCGCCGCGGAAGCTGTCACGGCCGAAGGGGGGATCATCATTCTCGTCGCCGAGTGCCGCGCCGGCGTCGGAAAATTCGAGAATCTCCTGAAACGGGCATCCCATCCCCAAGAGATCATCGATCGATTCATCCGCGAAGGACAGACCAAGGACCATCTGTCCAAGGCATTCATGTGTGCGCGGGCGTTGGTCAAACATTCTGTCATCGTGGTCTGCAAAGGGGTCTCGAAAGAGGCCCTGGAGGACATGTTTTTTGAGTACGCCCCCTCCCTGGAGCAGGCCTTCGAACGGGCCCGCCGCCGGAAAGGGAAGGGCGCTCGCATCCTCGTCCTGCCCCATGCCGTGGACTGTGTGCCCGTGGTGAAGACCGAATCGTAGAGAAAAGAGGAAAACCATGGAAAAACTGTCCGGTGTCTATGCCAAGTTTATCACCACCCTCGCGTACGAAGACGTTACCCCTGAGGTCAGGGAACACGTCAAGAAGCTGATCCTTGATTATGTCGGCGTGACCCTTGCCGGATACCACCTGATGGAGTTTCCCAAAACGGTCGTCCGTTATGTCTCTGATCTGGGGGGACTTCCGGAAGCCACGATTTTCCATGTCGGGACGAAGGTGCCCGCGATTCATGCCGCCTTTGCCAATGCCGCCTGTGGCCACGCGCTTGATCTTGACGACGGCCATCGCTTCGCGGCGCTTCATCCGGGAACTGTGACGATTCCGGCCGCCTTCGCGGCAGCCGAAATGACGGGAGCGCCGATGCGGAGGCTGGTCAGCGGAATCCTGATCGGGTACGAGCTGATGATCCGCATCAGCATGGCGATCAATCCATCGAGCCTGAACCGTGGGTTCCATCCGACGGGGATGGTCGGACAATTCGGCGCCGCGGCGGCGGCGGCCCACATCATGGGGCTCGGATACGAAGAGACCGTCGGCGCGCTCGGTCTTGCGGGGTTGTCCCTGCCGGGACTTATGCAGTGCAACCACGAAGAGGGAGCGGCACACAGCAAGCCGATCACCCCAGCCCGCGCGGCGCAGGAAGGGCTCCTTTCCTGCGTCCTTGCACAAAGAGGCGTTCGCGGTCCGGAAGCCATTTTCGAAGGCGTAGACGGGTATTTAAAGGCGGTGACCGACAAGGTGACACCGGATGTGCTGACTGCGGATCTGGGACGTGATTTCAAAACCATGGGCTGCTACATTAAGCTCTATTCCGCATGTCGGCATGCCCACGCGCCGGTTGACGCGGCGGTCGGCGCATTCAAACGGGCCGGAATCGACGTCAACGACATCTCCGAGATCGTCGTCGAGACGTATCCCGTGGCATTGCGGCTAGCCGGCATTGCGCACCCGGGAAGTTCTTCGGCGGGACGATTCAGTATCCCGTTTTCCATTGCGCTGGCCCTCATTAAGGGGGAAGCCGGTGCAACCCAATACTCCATCGAAAACATCAGCGACCCCAAGATCCAAGAGCTGACCGGAAAGGTCCGTCTCGTTGCGAGCCCCCACTGGGAGGAATTATATCCGAAGCAACGGGGCGCAACCGTAACCATCGTCGATCACCAAGGCAGAAGGTGGAATTTCAGCGCGCCCCTCGCGAAAGGTGAACCGGAAAATCCTGTGGAATGGGATGAGCTCTATGGGAAATTTCTGAGAAACGCCACTCTCTTGATTTCGGAAGCAAGGGCGAGAGATCTCGCTGATGCCATCATGATGATCGAAAAGAAGACTTCCCTCAACCGCATTTTCGCATTGACTTGAATCCCGGACGGGCCGTTTTCCATAGATGGCCGCCGCGGCGATTTTTTGGACATGAAAGAATAGGCTTGGATTAAAAGTTCATTTTGTGGGCAGTCCAACGGGCATGGTTAATCAAAGAGGCTTTTTATTTCGTTCATTTTTTGCTACGCCTTTCCATAAGCACCGTGTCCCGCCACAGGCCGTCCAGTCTCGCGATCCGCTCCCGCTGGCCGATTTGACGAAAACCGCAGCGGGCCTGTAGTCGGAGACTTGCCGTGTTCTCGGGAAAGGTCGACGTCTGGAGCGTCCAGAATCCCCGCCTTTCCGACTCGGCCACGAGCCGCTCCAGCAGGGCCAAGCCGACGCCCTGTCCCCGGGCACTGCCGCGGACGTAGATGCTCACTTCGGCGACCCCCGAATAGCACGGCCTGCGCGAAACAGGGCTCAGTGCCGCCCATCCGAGGAGGACGCCATCCATCCGGGCAACGAGACGGCACTCGGGAAAGTGAGCCGCATGCCATTGTTCCCATGACGGAGCGGAAGTTTCGAATGTTGCCTGCCGGTCGGCGATGCCTTCCTCGTATATCGCGAGCACTTCCGGCCAGTCGGAGCCGGACATGATGCCGATGTCCACTTCCATCATCGCCTCCGGCAGAGAACGGCATCCGGCGTCCTGACAGAGCCCATCAACGATCCCCCCTGTTGATCTCGTCCTTGAGCACCGTGGACGGCTTGAACGTGACGACCCGCCTTGCGCTGATGGTCAGATCCTCCCCGGTCTGCGGGTTTCTTCCTCTTCTGGCTCCCTTGTTCTTTACCGTCCACTTTCCGAAACCGGAGATCATCACGCTGTTGCCGTGCGACAGATCATCCTTCATGATTTCAAGGATGCTATCCACGACGGATAAGGACTCCTTCCTCGACAATCCGGTTTCGGCAGTGATCTTGTCGATGAGGTCATTCTTGACGATGGCCATGAGGCGTTTCCTCCATGAAATGGATCTATCCCCGCTGATACCTAATAAATGCCCGACTATTCGGTCTTCTGCCCGTTGGCCTCGGGAATTCCGCCGTACAAGTCCTGCTGCATCTTTGAAATCTTGCCATCTTTCGCGGCCCGATCGACGATGCTCCGTATTTGGCGTTCCGATATCCCGGTTTTTTCTTTTAATGTTGCCGTCGATATTCCGTCCGTGGACGCCTGGATGAGCCTCACGATGGCACTGACGTTGGTGACTTTCTTTTCTTTATTGACGGGCGTCTTTCCTGAGGTTTCCTGTGCAGGGGTTATGGGCCGAGGCCTTGCCTTTTTCGGAGCCTTGACGGCTTTC